>NZ_JBEXWK010000071.1:0-1064 GCF_040629815.1 Streptomyces sp. NPDC005878 | reverse complement strand
CTGCCCGCGCACCACGAAGGCCACCGACCCGCGCAGGGTTCGGTGGCCTTCATGCTGTCCGGGCTGATCGTGCCGTCAGCGGTCCGGGTCGGTAATCGATCGCAGGACATCCAGGTCGTTGCCGAACTCCCGCCGCTGCTTCGTCGTCATGCGCCGGACGATGTCGGCCGTGATGTCGAAGTCGCCGCTGAGCACGGTGGCCAGGGCGCTCGCTTTGGCCAGGTGAACGGTGGTGTCCGTGTAGGGGGTGCGCGTGGCAGTCACAGGTGAGTCCTTCCGGGGCTTCGGGGTTATGCAGTCGGTCAGCGCGACGGGTCGCGGTGTCAGTCGGACAACGGTCCCAAGGCGACGTCCACGATGTCGGCGTGGTCGAACGCCAGCGGCGGCAGGGCGTCCAAGGGGAACCACTTGGCGGTGCGGGCGTCGTCCCCGGCGACGGCCAGCGTTCCGGCGCGGACGACGGCCACGTAGGCGACGGTGACGTACCGGCCGCGCGGATCGCGGTCGGGCTGGTCGAAGACGCCGACCTGGCGCAGATTCCCGGGCTCCACCTGGAGGCCCGTTTCTTCGCCTAGCTCCCGGGCGGCGGCCGCGCGGCTCGTCTCGCCGGGGTCGACGTGGCCGCCGGGCAGTGCCCAGGCGCCCTCGAACGGCGGCCAGTCGCGCTCGATCAGCAGGATCTCGCCGCCGGGCCGCAGGGCCACCACGTCGGCGGTGTAGCGGATGGTCTCGAAGGTCTCGGTCATGTCGCTCCGTTCTCGGGTCGCGGTCAGGCGGCCAGGTCGGTGTCGGTCTGGGTGAGGCGGCGGCGCGGGCGGTAGTCGGCGTCGTCCTTGTCGCGGGCCAGCTCGTAGAGGAACAGGGCGTCCGCGTCGTCGGCGGGGGGCGGGGTGGGGCGCTCGTAGGTGGTGGGCTCGGGCCGGGTGAGGACGTATGCGGCGCGGTGCACCGTGTAGGAGACGATCCCGCTGAGGGTGAACGGGCGCTCTTCGCCGCGCAGTCGGCACATGGCGATGATGGTGATGTCTCCGGCCTTGGTGGTCCGGAACTCGTGGATCTCGATC
>NZ_JBEXWK010000070.1:0-1069 GCF_040629815.1 Streptomyces sp. NPDC005878 | reverse complement strand
ACCGGCCGACTCGTGGACGGCGGGCTGTAGTGCGCGTGATCCTGCGGTCCGGTGACCGCTCCGTCGACATCCGCCTCAAGGGAAGCCCTGGCGCCTCGCAGTTGCGCCGCGTTGAGGGCGTTGCCCGCCGCCTGTTCGCAGCCCTGCCCGCGCCGCCCACTGACCCGGAGCCCCTGCCGTTCGGCTTCGCCCTCGGTGCGGACACCGAGCTCGCCCCCGACCCGGACGCGCTCCTCGACGAGGAAGACGACGACGTATGAGCCTGCTCGCGACCGTGAGGACCTACCCGTGACCGAGACCCCGCCCGAACTGCCACTCAACGACCCCGCGCGCGCCGTACGGATCACCACCGATGGCTTCGCGTCGTCGGTCATGGTTGGCGACACCGACCTCGGCGACGCGCTGCGCGGCTACACCCTGGAGCACCAGGCCGGGCAGCCCCCCGTCCTGGTCCTGTACCGCAGCATCACCACCGACCCCGTCCTCTTCGAGGGCATGGCCCGCGTACTGGTCGGTGAGCCGCCCGAGCCGGCCGACAGCCCGGGGGACGCGATCGCCGCGTTCCTGGGCAGCATCGACCCCGCGGCCCTAGAGAACGCCGCCCTGAACCGCGACGACCTCGGCCACGACCGGTACGAGCTGACCCGGGCCATGCTCCGCCAGCTCGCCGACTGGGCACAGGGCAAGGGCTGAACGCCATGGCCAACCTTGACGGCGTGCTCGCGAAAGCTGCCACCCTCATTGAGGGCCTGGTGCTGCGCGACACCGTGCGCATCACCCTCCCGGCCACCGGCCCACCCGTCCTCGACCCCGCCACCGGCGAGCTGGAGCGGCCCGTCGGCACCGTGCTGTACGAGGGGCCGGGGGCGGTGCAGCCGCAGGCGCAGAGCCGCCAGGCCGTCGCACCGGACGCCGGGCAGCCATGGGTGGGGGAGACCATCTCCCGCTACCGGCTGCTCACCCCCCTGGACGCGCCGATCGCACCCAAGGACGCGCTCGTCACCGTCACCGCCGTCCACAACCCCTTCCGGGACGCGCTGCTGGGCCGGTCGTGGGTCTGCACCGACGA
>NZ_JBEXWK010000069.1:0-1106 GCF_040629815.1 Streptomyces sp. NPDC005878 | reverse complement strand
TCGTCGGTGCAGACCCAGGACCGGCCCAGCAGTGCGTCCCGGGCGGGGTTGTGGACGGCGGTGACGGTGACGAGCGCGTCCTTGGGTGCGATCGGTGCGTCCAGGGGGGTGAGCAGCCGGTAGCGGGAGATGGTCTCCCCCACCCATGGCTGCCCGGCGTCCGGGGCGACGGCCTGGCGGCTCTGCGCCTGTGGCTGCACCGCGCCCGGCCCCTCGTACAGCACGGTGCCTGCGGGCCGCTCCAGCTCGCCGGTGGTGGGGTTGAGGACCGGTGGGCCGGTGGCTGGGAGGGTGATGCGTACGGTGTCGCGCAGCACCAGGCCCTCAATGAGCACTGCGGCTTTCGCGAGCACGCCGTCCAGGTTGGGCATGGTGGTCAGCCCTTGCCCTGCGCCCAGTCGGCGAGCTGGCGGAGCATGGCCCGGGTCAGCTCGTACCGGTCGTTGCCGAGGTCGTCGCGGTTCAGGGCGGCGTTCTCTAGCGCGACCGGGTCGATGTTGGCGAGGAACACGGCCACCACTGCTCCTTCGTCGACCGGCTTGGGTTCCTCGAACGCGTGGGCAACAGCGACTTGGGCCAGGCCTTCGAAGCCGATGGGGTCGGCGTCCTTCTTCTTGTAGAGGACCACGAGAGCGGGCTGTCCGGCCTGCTGCTCGATGGTGTAGCCGCGCAGTTTGCGCGAAAGGTCGTGGCCGTCGACGGTGATGGTGGCGCCCCACCCCGTGGCCTCGATCTTCACGGCGTGTTGGGGGTCACCCATGCTCGGCTCGCTGGCCTCGGGGGCGGTGGTATCGGTCACGGAGCAGTCCTTCCAACCGGGGCGGAACGGGTGGGGTAGGCGACGAGGGCTCATACGTCGTCGTCATCGTCGATGGGCGCATCCGGATCGGGGGCGAGCTCGGTGTCCGCACCGAGGGCGAAGCCGAACGGCAGGGGCTCCAGGTCGGTGGGCGGCGCGGGCAGGGCTGCGAACAGGCGGCGGGCAACGCCCTCCACGTGGCGCAACTGCGTGGCGCCAGGGCTTCCCTTGAGGCGGATGTCGACGGAGCGGTCACCGGACCGCAGGATCACGCGCACTACAGCCCGCCGTCCACGAGTCGGCCGGT
>NZ_JBEXWK010000068.1:0-1117 GCF_040629815.1 Streptomyces sp. NPDC005878 | reverse complement strand
CCCTGTACGCCTGCATCTTCGACGGACGGGCCCCGGATGCGGTCATGGCCGGGCTGCACGCCTACGCCGCCGCCCGGGACTGGACCGTCACCGCGGCCCTGTACGACATGGGCCCCCTGGATACGCCCGGGGAGGTCCGGCGCGCTCTGACGCGGGTGGCCCGGCTCCTGGAGGACGGCGCCGTCGATGGTCTGGTCACGCGCAGCGAGGCCGACCTGGCCGCGTCGTCCAAGCTCGGTAAGGCCCGGCTGACCGTATGGCTCGCCAGTCTCGGCCACCCCGTGTTCGTGGACTACCTCCAGAAGGCGCCCGAGAGCGTCGACGACCGCGGCCTGCGCCTGGACGAAGCCGTGCGGCCTGCGGCTTGCGACGGTGGTGCACGGTGATCGGCCACGCCGCCCGCAGCGCTGCGGCCTCCGAATGGCTGGCCCAGGCACACCCGTTCCCCCCGCAGGTGAAGGAGGAATGGTCGGACCCGCAACGGGGGGTCGCCCTCATCCCGACGGGGCACACCTTCGACACCGTCCGGGTCGCCGCCCATCTGGTCCACGCGGCAGCCGACAGCAGCAACGAGGCAGCCGTCGCGGGCTTCCTGAGCGCCCTCGTCGACGGTCCGATCATCCACGACGCCTACTCCGCGACCAGTGCCTACTACTTCCTCGTTCCGCTCGGATCGTGCGCCCACCACCTCACCCCCGACGCGCAGCTCCTCGCCCCCGGTGTGACGTGGCTGGGCGTTCCGCACCTCTCCCGGACCGCGCGGCCCGGCTCGTTCTGGGTCCTGGCCCCGCGCCAGCGCGACGACCTGTGCATCCCCGGCTACGTCGACCAGCTCATCCGCGCCGGCCGCAAACGGCTGGCCGAACCGCCGCCCGAGCTCCCCGGCATGGACCGTATTGAGGCGGAGTGCCGCGCGCTGACCGATCCCGAGGGCCCGGCCGATCCCAGCTTCGAGGACGCGCACCTGCTGCTCCTGCGCCTGCGCGGCTACCTGCTTCAGCTCGTGCCGGCCGTGGAGGAGCGCGCCGACCGACGCGAGCCGATGGCGATGGTGAGCGCGGTGTAGGTGCCGAGGCTGGAGAACAGGTCGGGCACGACCACGAAGAGGGTGGAGGCG
>NZ_JBEXWK010000067.1:0-1173 GCF_040629815.1 Streptomyces sp. NPDC005878 | reverse complement strand
TCCGCCAACTCACCGAACGCAGCATCGGCCAGCTCTGGAACTGGATCGACAACGGCAAGCCCTTCTACATCAACGACCCCAGCCACAAGACGTACGGGCCCGACGGATGCCCGCCCGGCCTGAAGGTCGACGGCCTGTCCGTCTACAGCCCCCGCCCCGACCTGCCCGACGACGACGGCATCCGCCACGACCGGCACGTCGCACGCTTCGGCGACTGGATCATCCGCCACCCCGACGGCCGCTGGACCGTCCACAAAGCCCCCACGCAGCCCGAGGCGACGGACGAGCAGCGGTGACCGGCCAGCCCCTCCCGGTCGGCACGCGGGTGCGGCACTGCGGCCAGCAATGGCCGGCCGCGCGTCGCGGTACGGCGACGGTCCGCGAAGTTCAGGGCCCGCTGCGGGACGGCTCCTTCGAGTACCGGGTGACCGCGACCCGCGATTTCAGCCGTGCGCCGGGGCCCGGCAACCCCGAGGACCGCGACGTCTGGTGGTCTTCCGAGGCCACAATCCCCGCCCGCGCCAATCAAGGAGCAGCATGACTAGCCGCCCGCACCAGCGCGACTCGACCGAGACCCTCAAGGCCGCTCTCGCGCGTACCAGTCACGACGCCCAGCGCTATGCCCAATCCGGGCCGAAGAAGTTCGAGGATGCCCTGCACCGGGTCGCCAACCAGTTCCTGGACGAGCTCGAAGCCCGAGGGGAGCTGCGATGACAGGCCAGCCCGCCACCTGCCCGTTCTGCGAGATCGTTGCCTTGCGTGCCCCGGCAACGTTCGTAGCCGAGTGGGACGACGCAATCGCGATCGTGCCCCTCAACCCGGTTGTCCCTGGCCACACGCTCGTCATCCCCCGTGACCACGTCCAGGACTTCGCCACCGACCCGGACGTCTCCGCGCTCACCATGTACCGGGCCGCCGAACTCGCCCAGGGGCCCCAGCCCATGAACCTCATCACCTCACGCGGCCGGGCCTCGACTCAGTCCGTCTTCCACCTCCACCTGCATCTCGTACCCCGAGCCGACGACGACGGCCTGGCCCTGCCCTGGTACAGCGGACGCCGCCGGGGCAAGGGGCGGGCAGGGAAACCGTCGTGACGACGCCGCGCTGCGCCGACTGCCGCCGGCGCCTCCGCGACCCGGCCTCCATCGCCCGCGGCCGTGGCCCGACGTGCTA
>NZ_JBEXWK010000066.1:0-1220 GCF_040629815.1 Streptomyces sp. NPDC005878 | reverse complement strand
TAGTCGACCATCCCCTGGGGGCGGCCCTGCTCGCCGGCGCCCGACATGATCCAGAACCCGCAGGCCCGCGGATCTGTCTTGGACTTCTACGCCGCCGGGGGCATTCGCAGCTTCGCGGACGGCGGGACCTCACCGGGCGACGTCCCGAACCAGCATGTCGCCCAGATCGCTCCAGCTGGCTCCTACCGCGTGTGGGGGGAGCAGGAGACTTCTGGCGAGGGGTACGTGCCTTTTCGAACATCAGCCCGGCCCCGCTCCCGGGCGATCACCGAGGAGATCGTGCGACGCCTCGGGGGCGACCCGGCCGGTATCGAGTGGAACGCCAGCGGCAGCGTCACCGACTGGCGCTACGACCCGTCCACCGGCACCCTCTACAGCGCCTCCGACGCCGGGCAGGCCGGACACAAGACCCGCAAGGTCAAGGTCAAGGGCGGCGAGGACAAGGAGATCGACTACTTCGACCTGTCGGCGGTCGAGGCCAAGCTCAAGGCCAACTCGCGGGCCAACGCCGAATGGGCCCGCAACCTGACCACGGTGGCGGAGCGGGCCGGGTCGGACGTTGCGGCCGCACTGGAGGGCATGGGCGAGGACGGTGTAGCCCTCACCGCGAAAATGGCGCAGGGGACCACCAAGTACGTCAATGAGATGGCCGCGTCGCTGCGGGGCCTCGGGGCCACGGCGAAAGCCACGCTGACCGACTACACCCGCCAGCTCACCAAGGCCTCCAACACCAACACCACGTTCGCGACGAACCTGGCGAAGCTCGCCGCCGCCGGGTTCGGCGACCTCGCGGCCCAGCTCTCCGCGCAGGGGGATGAGGCGGCGCAGCAGCTCGCCGCCGAGGCGGTCAGGGACAAGGGCAAGGCGTCCAAGGCGAATGCGCAGGCGGGGCGGGCCAACGCTCAGCTCACGCCGGACCAGGTCTCTGAACTCGTGTCGATCATCGCGGCCGTCAAGTCCAGCCGGACCGGGCTGCACGATGTCGCCGACACCACGGGCCTGGGCGAGGACGAGATCGTCACCGTCGCCGGGAAGGCCTCGCCGACGATCCGGGACGCCCTCGGGGCGCGGGCGACGAAGTTCCTGGCCGACCTCGCGCGGGCGCAGAAAGGCCTGTCGTACGCGGACGGCGGGATCCGCGAGGGCATCTACGCCACCCAGAACGGCATCGTCCGCTTCGCGGAGCCGTCCACGCAGGGCGAGGCGTACATCCCGCTCGC
>NZ_JBEXWK010000065.1:0-1417 GCF_040629815.1 Streptomyces sp. NPDC005878 | reverse complement strand
GGGTCCAGGACCATGTGGCGGCCCAGGCGTGGCTGGACCGGATACTCGCGCACACGTAGATCGGGCACTGCCCGGCTCCGTAACTCCCCGCGCCCAGAGCTGATGGCGTATGTCTCGCACCTCGGTGGGGTGCGGTCCCTCGGGGATGGAGCGGGCGGAGGGTCGCCCGGTTGATCGTGGTCCCAGCGTACGGGCGTGCGGGCAGAGTGTTGCCCCGGGCCCTGTTTCGGTCAGTTCAGCGGCCAGTGCACGTTGGAGAAGTCGTAGAGCGCGTTCACGATGACGCTGCTGCTGGTGAACATGGTCACGACGCCGTCGGCGCCGACCCGGCACCCCAGGACGCTGGGGTTGCCGCTGACGATGTTCGGGACGGCGAAATAGTGCGCCTTCAGCGGGCGGTAGCCGCTGGGGATGGTGAACGCGGTCTGGGTGCCGCTGGAGAACGCCGTGGCGACCATGGCGACACCGTCCAGACGAGCGCGGACAGCACCTTTGGACAGGCGTAGCGTCTGGTAGGTGGAGTTGGTGGACTGCACCCACTGGCTGAAGGTGACGCCGGCGCCGCCACTCGCGGTCGACCAGGTGCCCTCCTCGTTGTAGGTGCCGTTGGGTCCGGTCGCCGTGGTCGTCACCGACAGGCCGCCCGCGAGGAACAGGCCGCTGGCGTTGAGGATGTGGCTGACGCCGTTGATGAAGAATTCGGTGTAGGAGCCGGTGAACCAGATGTTGCTCTCAACCTCGTTGCCATCTCGCACTTGGAGGCGGAGGGTGGCGATGGTTGCGTCGCTGTATGCCGCGGTGCCGATGATTTTGCAGGTGCCGACGGTGCTCGCATCGTCGGGTGAGTAGGCCTGGAGGATGAACGCGCCGCCGAGCTCGTTCAGCTTCGGGGCCCGCAGGATCAGGTTGGCTCCGGGCGAGTCCCCGCCGGGCTCCGTGCTGATACGGGGGGACGCAAGGACCAGCTGGGGGCGGGGGATGGTGGGGTTGTTGGGGTCCTGGCCGGCGTTCATGATGGCGGGGATGATCTCGCCGGTGACGCCGGAGTAGACAAGGACCGAGGGGCGGGCGCCGATCCCAGGAGGCGGGGTGGGCGTGATGACGATTCGGGTCCCGGTAGTTCCCGTCTGGAGGGTTCCGCCGGTGACCGTAGCGCCGCTGACCGTGCCGCCTGTGAGTGTGACACCGGTGATGTCGGTGCCGGTGATCGTGCCACCCGTGATCGTTTTACCGGTGATGGCGTCCGCTTTCAGGGCGGTGGCGTCGACCGAGCCGGCCGCGAGTTTCGCGGTGGTGATGGCCCCGGCGGAGATTTCGGTGGCCGTCACGGCGTTCGCGGCGATCTTACCGGCGATCACTGATAGGGCCTGGAGCTCGCGGGAGGTGATGACGTCCGCAGCGATGTTCCCCGCCTGGA
>NZ_JBEXWK010000064.1:0-1532 GCF_040629815.1 Streptomyces sp. NPDC005878 | reverse complement strand
TTCAGAACTAACACAGTGGACGCGAGCAACTGAGGACAAGC
Organism: Streptomyces sp. NPDC005878; assembly: GCF_040629815.1. NCBI lineage: Bacteria > Bacillati > Actinomycetota > Actinomycetes > Kitasatosporales > Streptomycetaceae > Streptomyces > Streptomyces sp. NPDC005878. The sequence continues at coordinate 1,491 of NZ_JBEXWK010000064.1, read as the reverse complement.
CCTCGGCCTATTAGTACCAGTCAGCTCCACCCCTTACGAGGCTTCCACATCTGGCCTATCAACCCAGTCGTCTACTGGGAGCCTTACCCTCTCAAGGAGGTGGGAATACTCATCTCGAAGCAGGCTTCCCGCTTAGATGCTTTCAGCGGTTATCCTTTCCGAACGTAGCCAACCAGCCATGCCCTTGGCAGGACAACTGGCACACCAGAGGTTCGTCCGTCCCGGTCCTCTCGTACTAGGGACAGCCCTTCTCAATATTCCTACGCGCACAGCGGATAGGGACCGAACTGTCTCACGACGTTCTAAACCCAGCTCGCGTACCGCTTTAATGGGCGAACAGCCCAACCCTTGGGACCGACTCCAGCCCCAGGATGCGACGAGCCGACATCGAGGTGCCAAACCATCCCGTCGATATGGACTCTTGGGGAAGATCAGCCTGTTATCCCCGGGGTACCTTTTATCCGTTGAGCGACGGCGCTTCCACAAGCCACCGCCGGATCACTAGTCCCGACTTTCGTCCCTGCTCGACCCGTCGGTCTCACAGTCAAGCTCCCTTGTGCACTTACACTCAACACCTGATTGCCAACCAGGCTGAGGGAACCTTTGGGCGCCTCCGTTACTCTTTAGGAGGCAACCGCCCCAGTTAAACTACCCATCAGACACTGTCCCTGATCCGGATCACGGACCCAGGTTAGACATCCAGCACGACCAGAGTGGTATTTCAACGGCGACTCCACAACCACTGGCGTGGCCGCTTCAAAGTCTCCCACCTATCCTACACAAGCCGAACCGAACACCAATATCAAACTGTAGTAAAGGTCCCGGGGTCTTTCCGTCCTGCTGCGCGAAACGAGCATCTTTACTCGTAGTGCAATTTCACCGGGCCTATGGTTGAGACAGTCGAGAAGTCGTTACGCCATTCGTGCAGGTCGGAACTTACCCGACAAGGAATTTCGCTACCTTAGGATGGTTATAGTTACCACCGCCGTTTACTGGCGCTTAAGTTCTCAGCTTCGCCCCACCGAAATGGAGCTAACCGGTCCCCTTAACGTTCCAGCACCGGGCAGGCGTCAGTCCGTATACATCGCCTTACGGCTTCGCACGGACCTGTGTTTTTAGTAAACAGTCGCTTCTCGCTGGTCTCTGCGGCCACCCCCAGCTCACGGAGTAAATCCGATCACCAGTGATGGCCCCCCTTCTCCCGAAGTTACGGGGGCATTTTGCCGAGTTCCTTAACCATAGTTCACCCGAACGCCTCGGTATTCTCTACCTGACCACCTGAGTCGGTTTAGGGTACGGGCCGCCATGAAACTCGCTAGAGGCTTTTCTCGACAGCATAGGATCATCCACTTCACCACAATCGGCTCGGCATCAGGTCTCAGGCTTCATGCTGTCCGGATTTGCCTAGACAGCGCCCTACACCCTTACCCCGGGACAACCACCGCCCGGGCTGGACTACCTTCCTGCGTCACCCCATCGCTTACCTACTAC
>NZ_JBEXWK010000062.1:0-1908 GCF_040629815.1 Streptomyces sp. NPDC005878 | reverse complement strand
CCGAACGTGCTGGTCGCGATGAACCCGGCCGCGCTGAAGGCGAACCTGGCGGACGTCCCGCGGGGCGCGGACATCATCGTCAACACCGATGAGTTCACCAAACGGCCCATGGCGAAGGTCGGCTATGACACCAGCCCCCTGGACGACGGCTCGCTGGACGCCTACCACGTCCACCCGGTGCCGCTGACGACGCTGACGGTGGAGGCGCTGAAGGAGTTCGGGCTGCCCCGCAAGGAGGCGGAGCGGTCGAAGAACATGTTCGCGCTGGGTCTGCTGAGCTGGATGTATCACCGTCCCACCGAAGCGACGGAGGCGTTTTTGCGGCGGAAGTTCGCTGCGAAGCCGCAGATCGCGGAGGCGAATGTGGCCGCGTTCAGGGCGGGCTGGAACTTCGGGGAGACCACCGAGGACTTCGCCGTCTCCTACGAAGTCGCCCCGGCCGCCGAGGCGTTTCCCGCCGGGACCTACCGCAACATCTCCGGCAACCTCGCCCTGGCCTACGGCCTGATCGCCGCTTCCCGCCAGGCCGACCTGCCCCTCTACCTCGGCTCCTACCCCATCACTCCCGCCTCCGACATCCTCCACGAGCTGGCGAAACACAAGAACTTCGGGGTGCGCACCTTCCAGGCCGAGGACGAGATCGCCGGTATCGGGGCGGCCCTGGGGGCGGCGTTCGGCGGGTCGCTGGCCGTGACCACCACCTCCGGTCCCGGTGTCGCGCTGAAGTCGGAGACCATCGGCCTGGCCGTGTCTTTGGAGCTGCCGCTGCTGATCGTCGACATCCAGCGCGGCGGGCCCTCCACCGGCCTGCCCACCAAAACCGAACAGGCCGACCTCCTGCAGGCCATGTTCGGACGCAACGGTGAGGCCCCCGTCCCCATCGTGGCGCCCAGGACACCGGCGGACTGCTTCGACGCCGCCCTGGACGCCGCCCGCATCGCCCTGACCTACCGCACCCCCGTCTTCCTGCTCTCCGACGGCTACCTCGCCAACGGCTCCGAACCCTGGCGGATCCCCGACCCAGGCGAACTGCCCGACCTGCGGGTGCAGTTCGCGAACCGGCCCAACCACCAGCTCGCCGACGGCACACACGTGTTCTGGCCCTACAAACGCGACCCGCACACCCTCGCCCGCCCCTGGGCCATCCCCGGCACCCCGGGCCTGGAACACCGCATCGGCGGCATCGAGAAACAGGACGGCAGCGGCAACATCTCCTACGACCCCGCCAACCACGACCTCATGGTCCGCACCCGCCAGGCCAAAACCGACGGCATCCACGTCCCCGACCTCACCGTCGACGATCCCGACGGGGCCCGCACCCTGGTCATCGGCTGGGGCTCGACCTACGGCCCCATCACCGCCGCCGTCCGCCGCCTGCGCACCCACAACACCGCCATCGCCCAGGCACACCTGCGCCACCTCAACCCCTTCCCCCCCAACCTGGGTGAGGTGCTGCGCCACTACGACACCGTCGTGGTGCCCGAGATGAACCTCGGTCAGCTCGCCACCTTGATCCGCGCGAAATACCTGGTCGACGCCCAGTCATACACCCAGGTCAACGGCATGCCGTTCAAAGCCGAACAGCTCGCCACGGCCCTCAAGGAGGCCATCAATGACTGAGACGACGAAGACGACTGCGACGACGGAGACGACGACGGCACAGACCCTGCTCTCCCTGGTCCCCAGAGCCGAGGGCCGGCAGTCGATGAAAGACTTCAAATCCGACCAGGAAGTGCGCTGGTGCCCCGGCTGCGGCGACTACGCCGTCCTCGCCGCCGTCCAGGGCTTCATGCCCGAACTCGGCCTCGCCCGGGAGAACATCGTCTTCGTCTCCGGCATCGGCTGCTCCAGCCGCTTCCCCTACTACATGAACACCTACGGGATGCACTCCATCCACGGACGCGCCCC
>NZ_JBEXWK010000061.1:0-2989 GCF_040629815.1 Streptomyces sp. NPDC005878 | reverse complement strand
CGGGCAGCGCCGCCGCCGCGGCGATCGCACTGCGGCAGGTCGGCGGCTGCTTCGAGCATCGCCCGGTCGACGTGACTTCGTTCGGCGAACTCGACCAGATGATGTGCGCGTTGTGCGGCCGGTTCCTGATGCCCCGTGGGGACGAATGGGTGCTGGCTGATCCTGGCGACCCGCGGTGGGGATAGCCTCGGGGAATGGACGCACCAGAGAGCGTGGGAATCGTCGCCGCGACGTTGAGGATCGTTGCCGAGCAGGTTCGGGATGAGCGGGACCGCGCAGATCTGTTGAACACGGCCGATGCGGTCGAGTCCTCCTGGCATGACGCATGCTGCCCTCTCTGCCAGGAGGTCACCTGTGACGACGGGTGCCCGCTGTCCGCTGCTCGCGGTCGATAGGGCGTCCCGTCCGCAGGATCGTTCTGGGGGAAGCGCACAACGTGTGTTACGGGCGAGCGGAGTAGCCTCAGAGGATGCTGAACGGAAAACAGCGGGAGCCGGCCACCCACGACTTCGGTCCTGGCCGCCGTTACTGGGGTCACGACTACTGCATCAGCACGGTTACCAGCAGCGGGCAGCGCATCCGGTTGTCCGGATGGGGGCATGACGGCCTTCTCATCGAGGAGGGGGACTATCTCCTGCTGGACAAGAAGAACGGCCGATCTACTCGGTACCGCGTGGAGGAGATCGAGCGGGTTATGGAACCCGACGATATGTGGCACGCCACCTTGGTCTTCGCGCCCCGGGTGTATCACCCTCTGGCCCCCGAGGCCTGATGAATGACACCCACCGGGAGAACCTAACTAGCTGTTCTGCACGGCGTGATCAGAAGGTCAGAACGCAGGAGCTTTGAGCGGCGTTCTGCCATGCTGACGGCCATGAGCAACGAAAGAGATCTGTACCTGCAAGCCTTGATCTTTATGGTCGAGCAGGATCCCCAGAACAGTGCCTCGATCACCTTGGTCGTGCCAGGGGCCGTGGTGCACGGTCAACTCATCGGCTGGGAGGCATGGCGCGCCGCGTGGAAGGTGCAGTTGCGGGCGGTGGGGACTGGAACGGGTGTGGAGGCAGTGGCCGCCCTGCCGGACGTCATTGACCGTGCAGTTGAACGTCTGCGGGACGAGCTGGCCGGCGAAGACACGGAGGAGGACCCGCTGCGGCACTACGTGCATCTGCGTAATGCGACGGTCGTCAGCGGCGCGCCGTCGACGTCCGTCACAGGTGTTCTGTGGCGCGGTCGTGTGGCTGAGGTAGTGGGTTGGAACCTGGGCCGCGGCAACGGCTGAGCGTCTGCGGGGCAGAGTCGGCGAAGTCGGTGTTCTGCTTAGGATCGTTCCTGGCGAAGAATCGAACTGTTCGAGGAACTGGCCCGTCCGGGCGGGGTGTCGGGGCAATCGGTGGGGCTGGCTCTAGATAATGTACCTTCTGAAGAGCGAAACGATCAGAAGGGGGGCGGGCACGTGACCCGGTACAAAGCCTTCGACTGCGGCGACGACTGCCACCCGGTCCGCTACACCACCTTCACCAAGCGCGGTTGGTTCGGACGTAAACGCTGGGGAGTCTTCGACCACCACCATGGAGAACGTCTCAACCGGCTGCACACCGACGAAGAAGCGCTCCACAACTGGCTGGAAGCGCTGGAAAGGATGGAATTCCGCGAGCGATGCTTCATGGAAAACCGGGAGCGGCGTAGGGCAGCGCGACGGTGAGCGACGACTTGGAGCCGGTCGAAGCGGAGCTGGTCGACGACCACCTCCCCGCGATCCCCGAGAACCGAACTCCCGCTGTCCCGGCGGCAGATGCGGATCCGGACGCGTGGCTGTCCGACCAGGCGCGCGAGGACCTTCAGGCGGGCATCCCCGAGGGGACGGGGGATGCGTACGAGGGGGACATGCTGCGGTTCGCGCAGTGGTGCGTGAGCGTGAAGCGGCGGCCGATGCCCGCGGCGGCGCAGACCGTCACCGAGTACCTCTCCTACCTGAAGCGCACGCCGCGCCCGCGCACCGGGCGGCCCTACAGCCCGAACTCGATGGACCGGATCATCGCCGCCATCCGCTCCTCTCACCGGGCGGCCGGGGTGAAGCCGCCGGACACGATGGGTGCGCGCAAGGTCGTGGTCGGCTACCGGATGGAGCTGTCGCTGGCGAAGGATCCGGCGGCCAAGCCCCGCAAGGCCACGCCCGCCGACCGGGCCGTGCTGCAGCACGCGTTGGGCAAGCTGGACCGTACGACGCTGGTGGGGATGCGGGACGCGGCGGTAATGCTGCTCGGGCACGCGGTGGCCTCCCGTGGCAGCGAGCTGCAACTGCTGGACTGGCCGGGCAGCTTCACTCCGCTGCCCGACGACGGCGGTCTGCGAGCGACGGTGTACCGCAAGAAGCGGAAAAAGTGGCAGGACGTCGACATCCCCCTGGACCCGGACCCGGAGTTGTGCGCGGTGCGGGCGGTGCGTGCCTTGGCTGCGGGGCTCGCGGAGAACGGCCACACCGACGGGCCGCTGTTCGTGCGGATGGACAAGCACGGCTACCTCAACCCGCCCATGACCCGGTACGGCGAGCCGATCGGTGATCCGGCCGGGCGGATGACAGTGGAGTCCCTCTCCGACATCATCCAGCGCTCCATCGAGCGCACGGGCCTGCCCGGCCGGTGGCGCTCCCACTCCACCCGGCGGGGCTTCGTGAAGTCGGGTCGCAAGGCGGGCGCGGACCTGGTGCGGCTCGGCCGGCACGGCGGGTGGGAGGACAACTCCAAGGCGTTGATCGGGTACGTGGAGGAGGAGGACGCGGGCGGGGAGCTGAACCCGCTGGCGCAGATCGGCCGCCGCGCAGTGAAGAGCCAGGACGGGGACGACGGGTGAGCGGGCAGGCCCCCGCGTCCGTGCGCCAGTTGCACGCGGCGATCGACCGGGCGTTCCCGGCGGGTGAGGGCGGGGTGCAGCCGGTGCGGCGGCGGCAGTTGCGGATGGTCGCCGACATGTGGGGCCGTGCCCTGGA
>NZ_JBEXWK010000060.1:0-3104 GCF_040629815.1 Streptomyces sp. NPDC005878 | reverse complement strand
CAATTCGGTCTCGGTGCCGACCAGGCGTCGGTGGCGGCCGACACTCTCGCAGCCACTGCAAACGCCGCAAGTGGTGGTATTACAGACATTTATTACGCCATGAAATATGCCGGGCCTGTCGCCCACGGCATCGGCATGTCCATGCAGGAAGCCGCCGCAGGCGTCGGCATGCTCCACAAGGCCGGCATCATCGGCCAGACCGCGGGCACGTCGTTGCGCGGCATGTTCACGAACATGGCCAAACCGACCCATCAAATGTCGGTAGGGCTGCATGACTTGGGCATCGAGGCATACGACGCCCAGGGCAACTTCAAGGGCCTGCGGTATGTGGTGGAGGGGCTGGAGAAGGCCCAACACCGCATGTCCCAGCAAGATTTCACCGCGGCAGCCGCGAAGGCCTTCGGGAAGCCAGCCCTGAGCGGCGCTATGGCCCTTGCGCACCAGGGTGTGCAGTCCTACGACGCCCTGTTCTCCACCATCCGCAAGACCGGCGCGGTCACCGAACTCGCCGAAGCGCAGGGCAAGGGCCTTGCAGGCGCCATGGTCCAGCTCAAGACGCAGGCCCGCCAGACCGGACTGGCGATCTACCAGGGCATGGCCCCGGGCCTGGAGTGGCTGACCCGCGGAATGACGACGGGCTTGAACAAGGCCACGCCCCATATCGAGCACTTTTTCCAGTACCTCAACGACGCGGCCACGCTGCTCGGCCCGGACATCGAAGCGGCGATGCGCCGTGAGGCGGGCGGGATCGGCAACGCGGTCTCAAAGATGGTCGGCCCGTTCAAGGACATCGGCAACAAGGCCCTGGCCGACTTCCTGCATCTGCTGCTGTCGCTCGGGGACCAGGCCGCCCGGATCCTCGTCAACATCGTGCACGGAGTCGATCCCATCGTGCACGGCTTCGCGGAGATGGCCTCCGGCGGCGACACCGTCGTCACGTCCCTGGACCTGGTCGTCATGGTGCTGGACGCGGTCGCGCGGGCCCTGGGCTACGTGTCCGGGGTCCTCGTCCCGGTCGGGCAGGCCGTCGGCAGCCTGGCGCACGGCTTCGCTTCCCTGCCGGGCCCCATCCAGCAGTTCATCCTCGCCGCTCTCCTGGTGCGCCGTCTCCAGGGCCCGATGAACAGCCTCGCCTCCACCGTCGGCGGCCGGGTCACCGGCGCCTACCGCTCCCTCGGCCAGCAGATGGCCGTACAGCGGACGCTGGCGGCCACCGCCGGAATCTCCCTGACCCGGTACGGCGCCGCGATGGCCGTCCTCCAGACCCGGGTCCCCGCCATCGGCGCCATGGGCGCCGCGTTCCGCACCGCCTCAGCCAGCGGCACCCGCTTCACCGGCACGCTACGCGGCGTGGCCGCAGCGGCCGGCTCCGGGCTGCGGTCGGCGGCCACCGGCATCGTCGGCGCCTTCGGCGGTCCGTGGGGACTGGCCATCACCGGCGCGACCCTCGGGCTCGGGCTCCTCGCCAGCCACCAGCAGAAGGCCGCAGCCGCAGCCGCCGAGCACCGCCAGCAGATCTCCAACCTCTCCCAGGCCCTGCGCGAGTCCAACGGCGCGGTCGATGAGAACGTGCGCGCCATCGCCACCGAGAACCTGATGGCGAAGAAGGTCAAGACCACCCTCGACGGACAGCGACGCCTGATCGACGTCGCCAAGGACGCCAAGGTCCCGATGGGCGACCTGGTCGACGCCTACACCCAGCAGGGCACCTCCCTGGAGAAGCTCAAGACCCAGCTCGACGCGGTCGCCAAGGCCCACGTCAAGGAGATCGTCGACCCCGAGTCGGGCCTGACGGGCAAGGGCCTCGACAAGGAGGGCCAGGCCGCCGCCGACCTGAGCAAGGCACTGGGGGGCCTGGGCGACGACTACGCGAAGGCCGCGGCCGACGCGAAGGCGTTCAAGGACGGAGTCGGCAACACGGGCAAGGCCACCACCGCGTACGACAAGCTCAAGACGTCGGTGAAGGCGCTCGCGGACACCACCGGCGACGCCGACACCCGCACCCGCGCCCTGCGCAACGCCCTGGACCTGCTCTCGGGCGGATCCATCAGCCTCCAGGCGGCCCAGGCCCGCGTCCACGAGGCGATCACCAATGCCAACGAGGCGATGGCAGCCGGCGTCAACCACGCGGACGGCTGGCACCAGCAACTGTTGAAGACCAACGGGGCGATCGACACCACCACCAAGAACGGCCAAGCCCTCTTCAGCACCCTCGACTCCATCGCCGAATCGAGCTCACAGGCCGCGCTCGCGGCGTTCGACTTCGCCAAGTCCCAGGGCAAGGACGTCCCCGAGGCGGTGGCCGCCGCTCGCAAGGAGATGCAGGACGCCCGCGACTCCGCGATCAAGCTGGCCGGTGGCTACGGCCTGACCAAGGACGAAGCGGCCGGTGTCGCCGACGCCATGGGCCTCATCCCCGGGCAGGTGTCGATCCTCCTCACCACCAAGGGCCTCGACACCGCGCTCGCTGAGCTGTTGGGCGTGCAGGCGGAGTTCCAGCGGTTCCCCAAGAAGACGACGGTCACGGTCGAAGCGCTCGGGGAGGACGCGAAGAAGGAGCTTCTCGATCTTGGCTACAAGATGGAGACGCTCAGCACGCGAGAGATCAAGATCACGGCCCCAACCTTGGCCGCCCGCCATGAGCTCGACCTCCTGATCACCAAGCTGGCGACCACCAATGGCAAGACGCTGCCGATCAAGGCGCCGAGTGCCGCCGCCCGCAAGGAACTGTCCTCGATCGAGGCGAAGGTAGCGGGCATGCACGGCAAGACGCTGACGATGAAGGCGCCGACGGCCGAGGCCCAGGCGCAGCTCCAGGCCCTCGGGTTCTCCATCCGGCAGAACGCCCGCGACAAGACCGTCACCATCAGCCTGCCGACCGGCGGGCCGATCTCGGCGGCCGCCGCCATCCAGGCCGCCATCAGCAACATCCACGGCCACGACGTCGGCATCGGCGTGTACCTGAAGGCCACCAGCAGCGACAGCGACGCCAACGGCGTCCCCGACATGATCCAGAACCCGCAGGCCCGCGGATCTGTCTTGGACTTCTACGCCGCCGGGGTGTATGCCATGTCGATCTCCGAGTTCAAGGAATCCGAGGGCCT
>NZ_JBEXWK010000059.1:0-4170 GCF_040629815.1 Streptomyces sp. NPDC005878 | reverse complement strand
CGGGCTCCGGCACGCACCGGCTGACAACCCCATAGGAGCACCTCGTGGCGACAGCCATCGAGGCCCCCGCCAGCAGCACGGCGGAGGGCCCCCTTCAGCACACCCAAATCCAGGCCCCCAGCGTCCCTCTGACGGACGAGCAGAAGGCCGCGCTCGCCCGGCTGCGCGAGCCGTTCCCGCCCGAGGCGATCGGGTACCGCCCGAAGGTCACCTGCCGGAAATGCGCCAGCCCCGAGCAGGGCGAATGCCCCATGCACGTCTCCGTCTCCTGCCCGAAGTGCCTGGAGTGGGTCAGCGAAAGCCACATCTGCCTGGCCTACGTGGGCCACGCCGACATCACCGAGCGGCTCCTGGAGGTAGATCCGGCCTGGGACTGGAAGCCCCTTGGCCACGACGAGCACGGCCTGCCGCAGTTCGACCGCACAGGCGGCCTGTGGATCAAGTTGATCGTGTGCGGCGTGACCCGCAACGGCTACGGAGACGGCGACGAAGGCAGCAGCCCCAAGGCCGTGATCGGCAACGCCATCCGTAACGCCGCGATGCGGTTCGGCATGGCTCTGGAGCTCTGGCGCTCCAAGACCGATCCGGCCGACGCGCTGCGCGAGAGCGGCGCCCCCCGCCCCGAATTCCGCCTCAAACAGCTCCAGGCGAAGTCCCGGGCCTCCTGGGGCAAGGAAGAGGAGCTGGTCAAGGTGCGCATGTGGGCCGTCCGTGAAGGCCTGGGCGAAGCCCTCGTCGACATCAAGGGCGAGATCGTGGAGTTCCAGCACGTCCTCACCGAACAGATTGACATCCTGCACGGCCGGGCCCTGGTCGACTTCCGGGCCCGGGTGCTGGAGGTCTGGTCTGATCCGGCCGCGCTGAAGATGCGCCTGGGCGAAGCCAGGACAAGGCGCTTCCTGGGCGACGTTGTGCCTGCTGGACCCGAAGAGATGCCGACCCGCATCGAGGACCTCCTCACCGCCCGGCTCGCCGAACTCGAAGCCACCCAAGACGGAGACGAAAGGAGCGCTGCCTGATGGCCCCCAAGACCAAGCAGCAGACCCGCACTGCCACGCACCGCCCGGCCGTCAAGCGCCGCAGATTCCGCCACGACGAGTACGTGGCCGTCGACCTCTTCAGCGGCTTCGGTGGACTCACCAAGGGCATCGGCGACGCCGGGTTCACCACGATCATGGCCGCCAACCACAACGAGTACAAAGTCCAGGTCCACGAGCGGAATCACCCCGAGGCTGAGCACTGGATCGCCGACCTGGTCGACCCCGAGTCCTCCGACTACCACTCCGCCCGCGACCTTCCCCCGGCCGACCTCTTGGCCGCCGGGGTGAGCTGTTTCGCTGCCGGATCGCTCGTACTGACGCGCCGCGGCCTCGTCCCGATCGATGAAGTGCACATAGGCGACGAGGTGTGGACCCACCGCAGGCGCTGGCGCCCCGTTACGCACACCTCCGCGGTCGAACGGCCCACGGTCACCGTCAACGCCACCACTGCGATCACGTGCACCCCCGACCACCCTTTCATCGCCGCCCAGGCCACGCGGGCCCACCAGCCTCGGCGTAAGTACCAGCCGCTGAATGGTGCCCGGTGCCTCGAATGCGGCGGTTCGGCTCCGCAGTTCAAGGCCAACACGGCCCGCCTGTTCTGCTCCCGGGAGTGCAGTCAGGCGGAAGCGAACCGGCGCGCGCTGCCCGTCCTCGGGGAGCCGGGCGAGGTCCGGGCGGATTCCCTCGCCGGCCACTGGGTGGCCAGCCCGATCCTGGACCACGGCAGCAGTGAACCGCCTGTGATCGACGGTCTCGGCCCGGTCACCGCCGACGTGGCGTGGATGCTTGGACGGTGGGTCGGCGACGGCTGGCTGGGCCGCCGGCCCGAGCGCGGGAATGTGTGGTCTCGCGTGGCGATCTGCACCGGTCACAAGGATGGCGACGCCCTCGCAAAGCAGCTGGAGTCACGTACCGACCTGCCGTGGAACCGCACCCGGAAGCGGACCACCGACAACTTCCACGTCGACCGCGTCGGCCTTGCCGCCTTCCTGGCTGACCACTTCGGCCACGGCGCAGCAGGCAAGCGGCTGCCGACTTGGCTGCTGTTCGCGCCCGAGCCGATCCGCCGCGCCTTCGTGGACGGCTACCTGTCAGCAGACGGGCACGTGAGCCGCGGCGGTCTGCGTGTGCAGTCCATGTCGGTGTCAAAGCAGCTCACAGTAGGGGTGCGCTTGCTACTGACGTCGCTCGGCTACTACGCCACGGTCCACTATCAGCAGCCGAAGCCCGAGGCTGTCATCGAGGGCCGCACGATTCGCCAACGCCCTCGCTGGACCGTCACCGCCCACCTCACCCAGGACCGCCGTCCCAAGCATCGCGACGCCGACGGGTTCCGCTGGGGGAAGACCAGCGGCACTGTCACGCCCGGCGAGACGGTCACCGTCTACAACATGACTGTCGAGGAGGACCACACCTACGTGGTCGACGGGATCCTGGTCCACAACTGCGTGAATCACTCGCTCGCCAACACGATTCGGGCGTACGAGCAGGGCCTGACCCTGTTCGAGCTGGAGGACCCCGACTACGAGGCGCGGGTGACCAGGTCCGAGCGGGACCGGGCGACCGCGAACTGCGTCCTGCAGTACGCCGCCAAGCACCACCCGTGGCTGATCCTGGTCGAGTGCACCACCCAGCTCACGTCCTGGGGGCCCGCGCTGCCGGGTCGCCCGAAAGTGGGGGATGGTTCGACCTACCGGTGGTGGCTGCGCCAGTTCGAACTGCTCGGCTACCACCCGGTGAAGGTCCTCTACCTGAACAGCCAGTTCTTCGGGGTTCCGCAGTCGAGGGACCGCGGCTACTGGATTTTCGTCGACAAGTCCCTGCCGATGCCCGACCTGGAGCACCGGCCGGTGTCGCACTGCGGGCGCTGCGACAAGGACGTTGAGGCGGTATGGACGTGGAAGACCGGCATTCCGGAGTCCGGCACCGTGATGTACGGCAAGCAGTACGAGTACCGGTGCCCGTCCTGCCGCCGCCCGGTCGTCCCGCCGATGACGCCGTCGCTGGCCGCGCTCGACCTCACCGATCTGGGCACGCGCATCGGCGACAAGCCGGTCAAGGTCTTCAAGGACGGTTTCGTCGGGCCGCTCGCCCGGTCGTCGATGGCGCGCGCGGAGCGCTGCCGCAGCCGCTTCGCCGACTTCCCCGCGGTCCTCATGCCAGCGAAGGGCGTGCACGGCTCGGAGCGGCTGCTGCTGCAGCCGATGGCAACGCAGACCAGCCAGCAGGAGACCGCGCTCCTGTCGACCGGTCCGGTCGTCCAGCCGCTGTGGGCCCGCGATACGGCTGGCGGACTGGCCGTGCCCACGATGGCGCTCGCGGTGGACAACTTCCAGGGCGCCGCGCGCGGCGCCGGGGAGCCGCTGCCCACCCAGGTCGGGTCGGAGACCCTCGCTGTGGTCTCCTCCGGCGTGCTGCCCTACCGAAAGAACACGCTGCCCACGCTGCACAGCGAGGCGATGCCCACCTTCACCTCCGAGCAGATCCCCGCGGTGCTGACGGCCGCCGGCTGGTACAAGCAGAACGGAACCAGCCCCGATCACGGGACCGCGCCGCACCCGGTCACTGACCCGCTCGGCACCCTCACCTCGCACGACACGACCGCGCTACTCATGGCCCAGTGGCAGGCGTCGCTCGCCGAACTGCCTCTTGAGGACTGCTTCTACCGGATGATGTCGGCGCACGAGATCGGCCGGGGCTGCGGGTTCGACGTCGACTTCAACGACTACCGCGGCACCTTCGAAGTCTGGGGCTCCGCCCGCAACCAGGTCGATGGGTTCGGCAACGCCGTCTCTCCGCAGGTCGGTACCTGGATCGGGTCCCGGCTGCGGGCCGTCCTCCACACCCCCCAGGGCCGCAGCGCCAGGGACTCCCGCCGCACTGCCCCCTGACGCGGCCCGCTGCCCAGCCTCTTCACACCTCATCCCGCACGGGGAGGCCCGCCATGCTCTACGCCCTGATCACCCTGCTCTTCTGCTGGATGCTGGTCTTCCCCCTCACCTGTGAAGCCGTCCGCCTCTGCCGCCGTCTGCGGCGCCCGCGGGCGGCTTCGCCGTCCCCCCACCACGACCACCACGCGGTGACCACCGCCGAACACCTGGTCTGCGACCGCTACCGGATCCTCGCC
>NZ_JBEXWK010000058.1:0-5921 GCF_040629815.1 Streptomyces sp. NPDC005878 | reverse complement strand
CAGTTCCCCGCGCCCCTGAAGAACTGGTGGCCGCTCCAAGTTCCCCGGCTGCGGCCGACCCCCCAAGGGGCGCGGGGAACTGCGCGACCAGCCCCCACTCGGCCGCAGACGAACGAAGGTTTTTAGGGGCCCGGGGAACTGCGCGATCAGCCCACGTCGGCCCGCAGACAAACTGAGGCCCCCAAGGGGCGCGGGGAACGGCGCGAGCAGCCCCCACTCAGCCGCAGACGAACGAAGGTTTTTAGGGGCGCGGGGAACTGCGCGATCAGCCCACGTCGGCCCGCAGACAAACTGAGGCCCCCAAGGGGCGCGGGGAACTGCGCGGCCAACCCCCACCCGGCCGCAGACGAACCAAGGCCTTTAGGGGCGCGGGGAACTGCGCGAGGAACCCCCGCTGGGGCCGGGCGTGGTGGGTCGCCCGGGGCCCGTCGCAGGCGTAGGGGCCCGGCCGGACGGGCTAGTGCCCGCGTCCCGCCTGGGACCGCACCGCCCCCACACTCGCCCCGATCACCAGCGCGATCGCCACCGCGTCGGTGACCGACAAGGCCTGGTGCAGGACCAGGAACCCCGCCGTCGCCGCGACAGCCGGTTCCAGGCTCATCAGGATCGCGAACGTCGAGGCGGGCAGGCGGCGCAGGGCCAGGAGCTCCAGGGTGTACGGAAGCACCGAGGACAGGATCGCCACCGCCGCGCCGAGCCCGATCGTCGACGGCACCAGCAGCTCCGCCCCCGACTGCACCACCCCCAGCGGCAGCGACAGCACCGCCGCGACCGCCATCGCCAGCGCGAGGCCGTCCGCCTGCGGGAAGCGGCGGCCGGTCCGCGCGCTGAACAGGATGTACACCGCCCAGCACGCCCCCGCCCCCAGCGCGAAGGCCGCACCGGCGAGGTCCAGCGACCCGAACCCCTCGCCCCCGCCGCTGCCCAGCAGCGCCACCCCGGCGAGCGCGAGCCCGGCCCAGACGAAGTTGACCAGGCGGCGCGAGGCCAGGACGGAGAGGGCGAGGGGGCCGAGGACCTCCAGGGTCACGGCCGTGCCGAGCGGGATGCGGTCGACGGCCTGGTAGAAGAGGCCGTTCATCCCGGCCATCGCGGCGCCGAAGGCGACCACCGTCCCCCAGTCGGCCCGCCGGTACCCGCGCAGCCCCGGGCGGCACAGGACCAGCAGGACCAGGGCCGCCGCCGCGAGCCGCAGCGTCACCACGCCCGCCGCGCCCGCCCTCGGCATCAGCATCACCGCGACCGCGGAGCCGAACTGCACCGATATACCGGCCGAGACCACCAGCGCGACCGGCGCGAGCGCCGCCCCGCGCCCGCGTGCGGACCGCAGCCCGCCCGCCGCCTCCGGCGTGGCGACGGCCGCCGCCGCGGTGGCGGTCGGCTCTGCGGCGGTGTGCGGACTGGTCACCGTGGCTCCCGTGCGATCGGTACGTTCATTTCATTGAACTGTGTAAGCAAATATATTGCACTCATCGCGGCGCACGGTCCAGGGGGTATGCGCCGACGCCGGGCGGACCCCAAGCGGAGCGCAGCCCTCCGCACCAATGTACGGGCCCATGTAAGTGGCGCTGCCCCGCTCCGTCCCTAACCGATCCCGTCCGGCAGATGTTCCGCCAGGACCTCCGCCAGATGCCGGGCCCGCCGCCCCGCCAGCTGCTCCAGTTGGGTACGGCAGGAGAAACCGTCCGCCAGGAGCTCCGTGCCGGACCCCGCCGCCCGTACCGCCGGCAGCAGTGCGTCCTCCGCGCAGGCCACCGACACCTCCCAGTGGCCCCGCTCGAAGCCGAAGTTCCCGGCCAGACCGCAGCAGCCGCCGCTCAGGGCGCCGGTCAGCCCGGCCCGCTCGCGCAGCCGGCGCTCGGCCGCGTCCCCGAGGACCGCGTGCTGGTGGCAGTGCGTCTGCCCGGCCACCGGACGGCCCACGTACGGCGGCGACCAGTGCGGCGCGCACTCCTGGAGCGTCTGCGCGAACGTCCGCACCGAAGCCGCGAGCCGCGCCGCCCTCGGGTCGTCCGGCAGCAGCTCCGGCAGATCGGTCCGCAGCGCCGCCGCGCAGCCCGGCTCCAGGACGACGACCGGGAGACCGCGCTCCAGCAGCGGTTCCATCGCGTCGAGCGTGCGCCGCAGGACCGTACGGGCGCGGGTGAGCTGGCCGGTCGAAACGTACGTCAGACCGCAGCACACCCGCCCGCGCGGCACCACCACCCCGACCCCCGCCGCCTCCAGGACCCGTACCGCCGCCCGGCCCACCTCCGGCGAGAGGTGATCGGTGAAGGTGTCCGGCCACAGGACCGCGCCGGCCGGGGCCGGGCCCTCCCCGCGCCGCCTCAGCCAGGCCCGCAGCGTCCGCGTCGCCAGCACCGGAAGGCTCCGCTCCGGGGCGATCCCCGCCAGCCGCTTCGCGGCGGCCGCCAGGGGGCGCACCCGGGCCAGCGCGTTCAGGCCCCGCGCCCACGGCGCCGCGAGCCGCAGCCAGCGGGGCAGCCACCCCATGGCGTAGTGGGAGGCGGGGCGCGGCCGCCCCGCGTAGTGGTGGTGGAGGAACTCCGCCTTGTACGTGGCCATGTCCACCCCGACCGGGCAATCGCTGCGGCAGCCCTTGCAGGACAGGCACAGGTCGAGGGCGTCCCGTACCTCCGGCGAGCGCCAGCCGTCCGTGACGACCTCGCCCGCCAGCATCTCGTGCAGCAGCCGGGCCCGGCCCCGTGTGGAGTGCGCCTCCTCGCCGGTGGCCCGGAAGGACGGGCACATCACGCCCGAACCGGCTTCCGTGGTACGGCACTTGGCGACTCCCACGCACCGCCGCACCGCCGCCGAGAAGTCCCCGCCGTCGTGCGGATAGCCGAACTCCACGTCCACCGGGCGCCCGGGCAGCACCGCGAAGCGCAGGTTCTCGTCCAGCCGGGCCGGGCGCGCCAGGATGCCCGGGTTGAGCAGCCCCGGCGGATCCCACACGTCCTTGAACTCCCCGAACAGCCCCACCAGTTCGGGCCCGTACATCTTCGGCAGCAGCTCCGCCCGCGCCTGCCCGTCGCCGTGCTCGCCGGAGAGCGAGCCGCCGTGCGCGGCCACCAGATCCGCCAGTTCCCCGGAGAACCGGCGGAAGCGCGCCACGCCCGCCGCGCTCAGCAGGTCGAAGTCGATCCGGACGTGGACGCAACCGTCGCCGAAGTGCCCGTACGGCGTGCCGCGCAGCCCGTGCTCCCGCAGCAGCGCCCGGAAGTCGCGCAGATACGCCCCCAGGCGCGCGGGCGGCACCGCGCAGTCCTCCCAGCCGGGCCAGGCCTCCGTGCTTCCTCCGGACGTACCGTCCGGCGGGGGTCCCGGGATGCGCGTCGCCGTCCCGGCCGCGTCCTCGCGCACCCGCCACAGCGCCCGCTGCCCGGCCGGGTCGGTGATCACGGCCGCGTCCAGCGGGTCCGCCGCCCGCACCAGCTCACGGGCCCGGGCCAGCGCCTCGGCCGGGGTGGCGCCCCCTGCCTCCACGAACAGCCAGGCCCCGCCGCGCGGCAGCCCGGGGGCGCCGCGCACCAGGTCGGCGGCCATGCCCTCGACGGTGAGCGGTCCGTACGGCAGCAGCGCGGGCGCCGCCTCGGCCGCCGCGCTCTCGTCCGGGTAACCGAGCACGGCGAGCGCCCGCGCCCCGGGCACCGGCACCAGCCGTACGGTCGCCTCGGTCAGCACCCCGAGCGTGCCCTCGCTGCCGCAGAAGGCGCGTGCCAGGTCCGTGCCGCGCTCGGGCAGCAGCGCGTCCATGGCGTACCCGGAGATCCGGCGCGGCAGGTCCTGCGGGTAGCCCGTGCGCAGCGCGGCGAGGTTGCGGCCGACGAAGGCGCGCAGGCCCGCCGGGGCGCCCTCCCAGCCCCGGCCCAGGCGGAGCGGGCCGCCCGAGCCGCTGACCACCGTCAGTTGGTGGACGTTGTCGGCGGTCGTCCCGTACGCCACCGAATGCGCCCCGCAGGCGTTGTTGCCGATCATCCCGCCCAGCGTGCAGCGGCTGTGCGTCGACGGGTCGGGCCCGAACGTCAGCCCGTGCGGCAGGACCGCCTCGCGCAGCACGTCGAGGACGAGGCCCGGCTGGACCACCGCCGTGCGCGCCCGCGCGTCCACCGAGAGCAGGGACCGCATGTGCCGGGTGAAGTCCAGGACGAGCCCCGTCCCGGTGGCCTGGCCCGCGATCGAGGTCCCGCCGCCGCGCGGCACCACCGGCACCCCGTGCTCCCGGCAGACCGCGAGCGCCGCCGCCACGTCCTCGGCGTCCCGGGGCGCGAGGACCGCGCGCGGCACCCGCCGGTAGTTGGACGCGTCCATCGTCGTCAGCGCCCGCGCGGTGGCCGAGGAGTCGACCTCCCCGCGCACCGCGTCCCGCAGCTCCCGCTCCCACGCCCGCCAAGCCCCGGCCGTACGTGCCGTACCGCCGCCGTCACCCGTGTCGCCCATGGGGACCAGCCTGCCCGTCCGGCCCCCGCGGCGGGCGCGACGGCGGCCGGGCGCGTCTCGCGGGGTGGACCGCGGCCGCGCGCCGCCCCCGCGTGCCGATACCCTGCGCTCGTGGCTGAGATCCAGATTCCCGCTGACATGAAGCCCGCCGACGGCCGTTTCGGCGCGGGCCCCTCCAAGGTGCGTACTCAGGCGCTGGACGCCCTGGCCGCCACCGGTACCTCGCTGCTCGGCACCTCCCACCGCCAGGCCCCGGTCAAGAACCTGGTCGGCGAGGTCCGCCAGGGCGTACGGGACCTGTTCTCGCTGCCCGAGGGGTACGAGGTGATCCTGGGCAACGGCGGCTCGACCGCGTTCTGGGACGTCGCGACCCACGGGCTGATCGAGAACAGGTCGCAGCACCTGAACTTCGGCGAGTTCTCCTCCAAGTTCGCCAAGGCCGCCAAGCTCGCGCCGTGGCTCGCCGAGCCCAGCGTGATCGCCTCCGAGCCCGGCACCCACCCGGAGCCGGCCGCCGAGGCGGGCGTCGACGTCTACGCCCTCACCCACAACGAGACCTCCACCGGTGTCGCGGCCCCCGTCAAGCGGGTCGCGGGCGCCGACGAGGGCGCGCTCGTCCTGGTCGACGCGACCTCGGGCGCGGGCGGCCTGCCGGTCGACATCACCGAGAGCGACGTCTACTACTTCGCGCCGCAGAAGTCCTTCGCCTCCGACGGCGGCCTGTGGATCGCGGTCTTCTCGCCCGCCGCCCTGGAGCGTGCCGCGCGGATCCACGCGTCGGGCCGCCACATCCCGGAGTTCTTCAGCCTGCCGACCGCGATCGACAACTCGCTGAAGAACCAGACGTACAACACCCCGGCGCTCTCCACGCTCTTCCTGCTCAACGAGCAGCTGAAGTGGATCAACGGCCAGGGCGGTCTGGAGTGGTCGACGGGCCGTACGGCCGCGTCCGCCAAGGCGCTGTACGGCTGGGCCGAGGAGTCCAAGCACGCCAGCCCGTTCGTCGCCGACCCGGCGAAGCGGTCGCAGGTCATCGGGACCATCGACTTCTCCGACGAGGTGGACGCGGCGGCCGTGGCGAAGGTGCTGCGGGCCAACGGGATCGTGGACACCGAGCCGTACCGCAAGCTGGGGCGCAACCAGCTGCGGATCGCGATGTTCCCGGCGATCGACCCGGCGGACGTCGAGGCCCTGACGGCGTGCGTCGACTACGTGATCGAGCAGCTCTGAGGCTCTGAGCCACGGGATGCGGGCTTCGCTTGCGGGCGGGGGCGAGCCGGTGGTGGACCGGACCGCTCGCGCAGTTCCCCGCGCCCCCTATCGGCCCGGACTTCGGCTGCCGGCCGGTGGTTGACTGGTCGCGCAGTTCCCCGCGCCCCTTATCGGCCCGGTGGGCATCTGCGGGTTTGTGGGTGGCTGAGCGCGCAGTTCCCCGCGCCCCTAACTGCCTAGGGGCGCGGGGAACTGCGCGAGCGAGCCAC
>NZ_JBEXWK010000057.1:0-7448 GCF_040629815.1 Streptomyces sp. NPDC005878 | reverse complement strand
GGACCGCGTCGAGCAGGGCGGCCAGGGTGCGGCGGAAGCCCGCCTCGTCACCCGCGCGCCCCTAACTGCCCAGGGGCGCGGGGAACTGCGCGCTCGGCCACCCACGACCCGCAGACGAATTCCGCAGCCCGCCCGCAGGCGCCTTCCGGGCCGGGCCCAACCCCCTAAGGGGCGCGGGGAACTGCGCACTCAGCCACCCACAACCCGCAGACGAACACCGCCACGCCCCCAACACCCCCCCGCTGTGGGCAGTCGTGCCGCTAGGGGCGGCACGGGTGGGCACAGCGGCGCCCCGGCCGGGCAGGCAACCCCTTCACCCCCGGCCCAGCGCCCCCGCCCGCACCCCGAACACGACCCCGTCGGGCGCGCTCCCGTACACCACGGCACCGGCACCCGGAACGGCACCCGCACCCACCCCCGCGCCCGCACCCCCCACCACCGGCGCCGGCAGACTCGCCGCAAAGGTGTCGCGCCCCGACGCCATCCGCGGCCCGGTCTGCCCCACCAGCACCCCCCGCCCCGCATCCACCGCCAGCAACCGCCCGTCCGAAGCCGTCACGTACACCCGGCCACCCCCCACCACCGGCCGCGACGCCCGCGCGGCCCCCGTCTCCAGGCGCCACACCTGCGCACCCCGCCGGGTGTCCACCGCCAGCAACGCCCCGCCCGCCCCGAACACGTACACGGTGTCCCCGTCGACCGCCGCCTGCGCCTGGTCGACCGGAGCGGGCAGCGCGGCACGGCGGACGGTCCGGGCCGCGCTCGCGGTGTCCAGGCGCACCACCGCCGTGGTGAAGCTGTCCGCGTCCACCGCAAGCAGCGTGAGCGCGCCCCCGCTCGCCCCCACCGCCCCCAGCGAGCCCGGCAGCCGCTTGGTCCAGAGCACCTTCCCGGTATCCGGCGCCACGGCGCTGACCAGCGAGGTCGCCGCATCCGGGGCCACCGACACGGCGTACAGCGCGCCCCCTCCGGGCGCCGCCACCCACTGCGCGTTCGCGGCGGCGGGCCGCCCGCGCCAGCGCTCCTCGCCGCTCGCGCTGTCGAGGCAGCGCACCTCGCCGCCGCCGGTGGTGAACAGGACGGACGTGTCCCCGAAGGCGAGGGCCCCGTGCGCCGGAACCGGGCGGGTCCAGCGTCTGGCGCCCGTCGCCGGGTCGAGCGCCTCGATACGGCCCGCGCCCGGCGGCGCCACGAGGACGAGCCCGCCGGAGATCCGGGGCTGCCCGTCGTCGGCCACCCGCCCCGCCGCCCCCGTGGCCTTCACCGACCACAGGACGCGCCCGTTCGCCGGATCGAGCCGGGCCGCGGTGACCCCGGGCGCGGCGCAGTACAGCGCCCCGCCGCCGAGGGAGCAGGCCGGCGCACGGTTCCCGCTCCCGCGCCCGGCGAGCGGCACCACCCAGGGCGTGAACATCTGCCCCGCCCCCGCCTCCACCCCCCGCGAAGCACCGCCGTCCCCGCCATCCCCGCCCCCGGCCATCCGTACGCCCACCACCGCGCCCGCGACCACCGCCACCAGCGCGGCAGCGGCGGCGGCCCACCGCAGCGGCCGACGCGCCTCCCGCCGGGGAGCGTCCGGGGGCGGCGCGGCCTCCCGCCGGTGGGTCGGCACGTCGGAGCCGTCCTGCTCCCCGCCCGGCCACGGCCGCCCCGGCACCTTCTCCACCGGGTTGCTGAAACGCTGGGTCGGAATGAAGGCCTCGGTCCCGTACGCCGCCGAGCGCAGCTCCGCCATCAGCTCGTCCGGCGTGGGCCGGTCCTCGGGCTTCTTGGCGAGACAAGCGCTCAGCACCGGAACGAGGTCGTCGGGAACCCCGCTCAGATCGGGCTCGTTGTGGACGACCTGGTACGCCACGATGTAGTGGCTCTCGGAGTCGAACGGCCCGTTCCCCGTCGCCGCGTGCACCAGCACCGCGCCCATCGCGAAGACGTCGGCGGCGGGCCCCACCTCGCGCGGTGCCTGGAACTGCTCGGGCGCCATGAACGGCGGCGTACCGATCAGCTTCCCGGTCTCGGTGCGCAGATCGCTGTCGTACGGGCGCGAGATGCCGAAGTCGATGACCTTCGGCCCGTCGGCGGCGAGCAGTACGTTGCTCGGCTTGAGGTCGCGGTGGACGACCCCGGCCCGGTGGATGTCCCGCAGCGCCTCGGCGAGCCCGGCCCCCAGCCGCCGTACCTGCGAGGCGTCCAGCGGCCCGTTCCGCTTCACTTCCTCGGCGAGGGTGGGCCCGGGGATGTAGAGGGTGGCCATCCAGGGCCGCGCGGCGGTCGGATCGGCGTCGACGACGGACGCGGTGAACGCGCCGCTCACCCGCCTCGCGGCCGACACCTCCTGCCGGAACCGCGCCCTGAACTCGGGGTCCTTGGCATGCTCGGCGTGGACGACCTTGACGGCCAGACGCAGGCCGGAGGCGGACGCGGCCAGCCGGACCACACCCATGCCGCCGGAGCCGAGCGTCGACTCCAGCCGATACTGCCCGGCGTACTCCGGTACCCCCGGACGTTCCGCTTCCGGACCCGGCCCCGTGCTGCGCAACGGCGGCATCGCCCACCCCCGTGTGTTCGTCCCCGAGCGCGACGCTCGGAGCCTAGTCGATGATGCGTGCGAGACCCGAGGGGCTTGCTAGCCTGCGGGTCGCGTGCGTGGCGTACGCAAAGTGACGGTGACGGGGGAGGCCAGACATGGCTACGGACGAGCTCGCGGGCGCGCAGAGCGTGCAGGGCGTGCAGGGCGTGCAGAGCGAGACGACGACGAAGCGGTACCCGGTGGCGCCGGGCGTACAGCTGAACGTCCGCAGCGGCCCCGGCACGGGCTACCCCGTGGTCAAGGTGCTCCCCACCGGGGTGAGCGTCCCGATCAACTGCCAGTGCCCCGGAACGACCGTCGCCGGCCCGTACGGCACATCGAACATCTGGGACAACATCGCCAACGGGCAGTACGTGTCCGACGCGTACGTACGGACGGGGAGCGACGGGTACGTGGCGGTCCGCTGCGGCTAGCCGTCCCCCGGCAGCAGGGATAATCGACCCCATGAGCGACCAGAACGCCGGCGGTACAGGCGCGAGCGGCCCCGAGCCCGAGCCCATCCGCTTCTTCGGCACGACGTGGGTCGACCACGACGGCGGCTACGGCCTGCGCCGCGCCGGCGTGGCGGTCGGCGCGCTGGTGGCGGCGGTGGCGGCGTGCTTCGTGCTGCGCTTCGCCTACCAGGGCCTCCAGATCGCGGACACCGGCGCCTTCGTGACGGTCCTGGTCGTGGTGATGTTCGCGCTGTGCAGCGCGATGGCGTTCCGCAAGACCTGGGAGGGCTTCTCGGCCCGCCCCACGGACCCCGAACGCGAACGCTCCCTCCAGGGCCTGAAGGCGATCGGCTTCGTCGGCTCCCTGGTGGCGTACGCCTTCCGAGCACTCCGCGAGGCCCCCGGCGAGACCCTGCACCGCAGGGAGTACGAGGAGGCCCTGAAGCGCCACGAACGCCGCAAGGGGAAGAAGAGGCCGAGGCGAGGCTAGCCCCCTCCGGCCGTTCCGCGGCGGCCAATCCACAACCTGTGGACAACGCCGACAGACCCCGCTGCACCCCCGCCCGGGCGCGGCCATACGCGACGGCCCGATCGCCCGTTTCCCCACGCCCACCGGCGCCACCTGCCCGCCCGCGCCCTACGACGACCCGCCCACGCAGTTCCCCGCGCCCTTTAACCCGTGTTCGTGTGCGGGTTGTGGTGGGTTGCTCGCGCAGTTCCCCGCGCCCCTTAGCCCGCGTTCGTCTGCGGGTGGTGGTGGGCTGGTCGCGCAGTTCCCCGCGCCCCTTAGCCCGTGTTCCTCTGCGGGCCGAGCTGGGCTGGTCGCTCAGTCCCCGTGCACCTGGGGTCTGCGGGGCGGTGGGCGCCTCGGCGCGGAGTTCCCCGTGCCCCTGATCGGCCGGGTGGGGCGTAACCGGTTGGCGTCTGCGGGCTGTGCTGGGCTGGGCGCGCGGTTCCTCGCGCCTCTGTGCAGGCGCCTTCAGTCCCTCGGGCGAGGGCCCCGCCTTTCGGCCGTCGCCGGCCATCTGCCCCTCTACTCGGCCGTTCCGGCCGTTATCCGCGCCCTCCCACCGTCCCTCTGACGGGCACAGGGGCCGCAGGCCCCGTGCCTTCAGGGGCGCGGGGAACTGCGCGACCAGCCCCCACCGGCCCGCAGGTGAATACACCCCCGGCCGCCCGCCGAGGGCTTTCGGGAAGGGGCGGGGCGGGGAGAACCAACACCCCCGCACCCCCCACCCACCTTGACGCCCACCCCCACCCCACGCAATATTCAACACATGATGAATTACACCCGGACCCCGACCCCATCTCCGCCCCCAACATCAGACCCACCCCCACCCCCCGCCCTAACCGCCACATCCCTAACCGTCACCCGAGGCCCCCACCCCGTCCTCAAAGACCTCCACTTCGCCGCCCCCCAAGCCCGCATCACCGGCCTCCTCGGCCCCTCCGGCTGCGGAAAGTCGACCCTGATGCGGTCCATCGTCGGCACCCAGGCCAAGGTCACCGGCGAACTCACCATCCTCGGCCACCCCGCCGGCTCCCCGGCCCTGCGCCCCCTGATCGGGTACGTCACCCAATCACCCTCCGTGTACGACGACCTGACGGTACGTCAGAACCTGGAGTACTTCGCCGCCGTACTCCACCCCGGCCGCCCCCACCGCGAAACCCGCACCACCGCCGTGGACCGCGCCATCACGGACGTCGCCCTCACCACCCACGCCGACACCCTCGCGGGCCGCCTGTCCGGCGGCCAGCGCAGCCGCGTGTCCCTCGCGGTCGCCCTGCTCGGCACCCCCGAGCTGCTCGTCCTCGACGAACCGACCGTCGGCCTCGACCCCGTCCTGCGCCGCGACCTGTGGAACCTCTTCCACGCCATCGCCGCCGACCGGGGCACCACGATCCTGGTCTCCTCGCACGTCATGGACGAGGCCGAGCGCTGCCACAGCCTGCTCCTGATGCGCGACGGCCGGATCCTGGCCCAGGACACCCCCGAAGCCCTCCGCACCCGTACCGGCACGGCCACCGTGGAAGAGGCCTTCCTGGCCCTCGTGGACGAGGCAAACCGCGACGACCGCACCCCGCCCCCCGGGAAGGAGGCAACACGATGACCACCCCGACCCCGCCCCCGACCCCCACCCCCACCCCCACGGCCCCGGCCACGACCACCCCCACCCCGACCCGGCGGACCACCCCCGCCACCCCCACCGCCCGAACGACCCCCACCCCCGCCCGCACCCTCGCCACCACCGCCCGCGTCCTCCGCCAGCTCCGCCACGACCCCCGCACCATCGCGCTCCTGGTCCTCGTCCCCGTCGCGATGGTCACCCTGCTGCGGTACGTGTTCGACGCCTCGCCCCGCACCTTCGACGACATCGGCGCGTCCCTGCTCGGGATCTTCCCGCTGATCACGATGTTCCTGGTGACGTCGATCGCCACCCTGCGCGAACGCACCTCCGGCACCCTCGAACGTCTCCTCGCCATGCCGCTCGCCAAGGGCGACCTCATCGCGGGCTACGCCCTCGCCTTCGGCCTGCTCGCCGTCGTCCAGTCGGCCCTGGCCACCGGTGTCTCCCTCTGGGTCCTGGGCCTGGACGTCCTCGGCTCCCCGTGGCTCCTCCTGCTGGTGGCCCTGCTCGACGCCCTCCTGGGCACGGCCCTCGGCCTCTTCGTCTCGGCCTTCGCGGCCTCCGAGTACCAGGCGGTGCAGTTCATGCCGGCCGTGATCTTCCCCCAGCTGCTGCTCTGCGGCCTGCTCACCCCGCGCGACTCCATGCAGCCCGCCCTGCACGCCGTCTCGAACGCCCTGCCCATGTCGTACGCGGTCGACGCGATGACCCAGATCGTCCACCACCCCCACCCGACCACCGCGTTCGTCCGCGACATCCTGATCGTCGCCGCCTGTGCCCTGCTGGTCCTGGCCCTGGGCGCCGCGACCCTGCGCCGCCGCACCTCCTGAAGCGCGTACGGAACAGGGCGGCCACCCCGTACCGCCCTTCGGACACCCCACGCCCCCACGGCCCGCACGGTGCGAGGATGACGAAGCCAGACCCCGCACCACGGAGCGACCCCGCACCACCCGGAGGGTGACCGCATGACCCACACCGTCGCAGTCCTCGGCACCGGCAAGATCGGTGAAGCCCTCCTGAGCGGGATGATCCGCGCCGGCTGGAACCCCGCGAACCTCCTGGTCACGGCCCGTCGCCCGGAACGCGCCGAGGAGCTGCGCACCCGTTATGGCGTCGACTCCGTCAGCAACGCGGACGCCGCCAAGCGCGCCGACACCCTGATCCTCGCCGTGAAGCCCCAGGACATGGGCCGCCTCCTCGACGAGCTCACCCCGCACGTCGCCCCCGACCGCCTGGTCATCAGCGCCGCCGCCGGTATCCCGACCGCCTTCATCGAGGAACGGCTCGCGCCGAACACCCCGGTCGTCCGCGTCATGCCGAACACCCCCGTCCTCGTCGACGAGGGCATGTCCGTCATCAGCGCGGGCAGCCACGCGACCCCGACCCACCTCGCCCATACGGAGGAGATCTTCGGCGGCGTCGGCAAGACCCTGCGCGTCCCGGAGTCCCAGCAGGACGCCGCCACGGCACTCTCCGGCTCCGGCCCGGCGTACTTCTACTACCTGGTCGAGGCGATGACCGACGCCGGCATCCTGCTCGGCCTGCCGCGCGCCCAGGCCCACGACCTGATCGTGCAGGCCGCCATCGGCGCCGCCGTGATGCTCCGCGACAGCGGCGAACACCCCGTCAAGCTGCGCGAGGCGGTCACCTCCCCGGCGGGCACCACGATCAGCGCGATCCGCGAACTGGAGAACCACGGTGTACGGGCCGCCCTGATCGCCGCCCTGGAAGCCGCCCGCGACCGCAGCCGCGAGCTGGCCTCGGGCAACGGCTGAGCCCCGCCCGAACCCCTGTCCTGGCTGCTGTCCGCACCCCCGCCCGGAGGGCCGTCGAGGCCCCCGCCGAGGACCACTCGTACGGCCCCCGGGCCGGGGTTGACACGTACTTGGCCCGTACGTAGTGTTCTCCGAGTTGTCCGACGTGAGCGCCGACTCCGGTCGGTCCCCGGACAGCCATTCCGCACCAACCACTTGATCCGAACGGCGATCATCGCCGTTTCGTTTTTCGTGCACTTTTGCGAAATGAGGAATCCGCGTTCGATAAGGACGCAGCCCCGATTGGCATCGGGGGCCGGGATTCCGCTAAAGTCTCACTCGTCGGAACGGCCCAACAGTCGGGAAGACAAACCGACTTGGTCCGGGAGACCGGAAATCGGGCCCGAAAGGATCTGATAGAGTCGGAACCGCCGGAAGGCCGAAAGGCCGGAAAGCGAATCCCGCCGACAGGGAAATCGGACGCGAAAGAGTCTGATAGAGTCGGAAACGAAGGAAGCGCCCGGAGGGCCCGGAAACGGGAACG
>NZ_JBEXWK010000056.1:0-9580 GCF_040629815.1 Streptomyces sp. NPDC005878 | reverse complement strand
GCGCAGTTCCCCGCGCCCCTTGGGGGGTCGGCCGCAGCCGGGGAACTTGGAGCGGCCACCAGTTCTTCAGGGGCGCGAGGAACTGCGCGAGCAACCCAAGACGACCCGCACACGAAGTCCCGGCCCGATAAGGGGCGCGGGGAACTGCGCGAGAAGCCCCACCGGCCCGCGGGTGACTGTCCGGCCCCCCGCCCGAGGGGTTTCGGGGAGGGGTGGGGTGGGGGGATTCCGCCCCGGGCGGGGATACTGTCGCCCATGACGGAGACCACGGTCGGCATCGGCGGCGCGGCGGAGAGCACCGACATGGTGCTCAACATCGGCCCCCAGCACCCCTCCACCCACGGCGTGCTCCGCCTCCGCCTCGTCCTCGACGGCGAACGCATCCAGCACGCCGAACCGGTCGTCGGCTATATGCACCGCGGCGCCGAGAAGCTCTTCGAGGCGCGCGACTACCGGCAGATCGTCATGCTCGCCAACCGCCACGACTGGCTCTCCGCGTTCTCCAACGAGCTCGGCGTCGTCATGGCCGTGGAGCGCATGCTCGGCATGGAGGTCCCGGAGCGCGCCGTCTGGACCCGCACCCTCCTCGCCGAGCTGAACCGCGCGCTCAACCACCTGATGTTCCTCGGCTCGTACCCCCTCGAACTGGGCGGTATCACCCCGATCTTCCACGCCTTCCGCGAGCGCGAGGAGCTCCAGCACGTGATGGAGGAGGTCTCCGGCGGGCGCATGCACTACATGTTCAACCGCGTCGGCGGCCTCAAGGAGGACCTCCCGCTCGGCTGGCTCGGCCGCGCCCGGGACGCGGTCGCCGCCGCGACCTCGCGGATGGACGTGTACGACCGGCTCGTCCTCGGCAACGAGATCTTCCGGGGCCGCACGCGCGGCGTCGGCGTGCTGTCCCAGGAGGCCGTGCACGCGTACGGCGTCAGCGGCCCCATCGCCCGCGGCTCCGGCGTCGACTTCGACCTGCGCCGCGACGAGCCGTACCTCGCGTACGGCGAACTCCAGGACACCCTGCGGGTCGTCACCCGAACCGAGGGCGACTGCCTGGCCCGCTTCGAGGTGCTGCTCGACCAGACCCACAACGCCCTGGAGCTGGCCGCCGCCTGCCTCGACCGGCTCGCCGAGCTGCCGCCCGGCCCGATCAACCAGCGCCTGCCGAAGGTCCTGAAGGCTCCTGAGGGCCACACCTACGCCTGGACCGAGAACCCGCTGGGCATCAACGGGTACTACCTCGTCAGCAAGGGCGAGAAGACCCCGTACCGGCTCAAGCTCCGCTCGGCCTCGTACAACAACATCCAGGCCCTCACCGAACTCCTCCCGGGCACCCTGGTCGCCGACATGGTCGCCATCCTCGGCTCGCTCTTCTTCGTCGTCGGCGACATCGACAAGTAGGCGCGCGGGAACGGGGAAACGGCGGAACGGGTAAGGGCCCGGCGCTTCGGCGCCGGGCCCCCTTCTTCAGTCCGTCTGCCCCGCCCCTACGAGATCGCCGTCCGCAGCCCCACCACGTCCAGCTGCTCCGTCTCGTCGTGCGCCGTCAGGTCGATGACCTTGCCCACCACCCGCTCGGGGCCGGTGTGCGGCCGCTCGGCCAGGACCTCCTCGCCGACCACGTCGGCCAGGTCCTCCTCGGCGGCCGCCTCTATCGCGGCCTCCACGGCCTCCTTCTCCGCGGCCGTGCCGAAGAAGTCGAAGCTGCCCTCGGGCCGTACGGCGGGACGGGCGGCGTAGGGAACCACCGTCGCCGCGACCGGCTTCGGCGCGGCGGGCAGCGCGGTCAGGGCGGCGGCGGACGACGGGCGGACGTGCTCGCCCTTCCCCCCGGCCGCCGTGCGCTTCCCCTGCGGCTCCTGGGCCTCCCGCGGCTCGCGCGAGCCCTGTGCCTCCTGGTCCGCGGGCTGCCGGGCGGGCGGAAACGCCGCCGCCCGCGCCTCCTGGGCGCGGCGCGCGTACGGCAGGTTCTCCAGCGCCTTGGAGGCCGCCGCATAGGCCGCGGGCGTGGGCGTACTGGCCGCGGCGGGCAGCGCCTTGGGGGCGCCGGCCTCCAGGGCGAGCTTGCGGCGGCCCTCCAGGGCGCTGGCCCGCTCGGTCTCCGCCGTGGCGTACCGCCGCAGCAGGGCCGCGTGTTCGCCGCGCAGCCCGGCCAGCTCCATGCGCTTGGCGCGGAGCTTGGCGTCCAGCCGGCCGCGCAGCTCGCGCGACTCCTCCAGCTCCGCCTCCAGTTCGGCGATCCGCTCCTCGGTGCGCCACTGGTCGGCGGCGCGCGAGCGGGTCAGCTCGGCGACCCGGCGCCCGGCGGCCCGGTCCCAGCCGCGCATCAGCACGGAGCCGGTGACGGCGGCCACCGCGGCGGCCGCGGCCAGGCCGCGCAGGGCCAGGGGCTGATCGAACAGCCAGGCGCCACCGGCGCAGAAGACCGCGGCGCCGGCGACGGCCGACGGAGGGAGGAGCCTGTGCAGCGGAGGGGAATGGCGGTGGCGTCCACGTGGCATGGCCTGAAATTTACCGTGCGTAGACGCCCAATGGAGCCCCAGCCCGCCAATCTTCCGAATCTTCTCCCAACCGTCTTCTCCGGGCCCCGGCTTTCGTTACTTCCGGATCAGCCCCTTCGACCGGAGATAGTCCTTGGCGACATCGGCCGGCTTGGCCCGCTCGGCGTCCACCTTGCGGTTCAGATCGACGAGATCACCGGTCGTCAGCGCCTTGGTGAGCTTCGCGAGCGCGTCGGCTATCTCCTGGCCGCCCGCGTCCTTGGCATTGACCACGGGAAGGACGTTGTCCGCGTTCTGGAGCTTCTTGTCGTCTTCGAGGAGCACCAGGCCGTACTGGTCCAGGGTGGCGTCGGTCGTGGTGGTGAGCACCAGCTGGTCGACGCCGTCCTTGACGGCCTGCTTGGACTGCGGGGTGCCGACGCCCTTGGGGTCGACGCCGCTGACGTCGATGCCGTACTTGGCCTTCAGGCCCGGGGAGCAGAAGGGGCGCACGGGGCACTCGGCGCCCGCCGCGATCTTGACCTTGACCTTCGACTTTCCCAGATCGGAAAGCGACTTGAGGTTGTTCTTGGCGGCGAATTCCTTGGTCACCGCGAACGCGTTCTGGTCGACCGCCGCGCCCGCCGGGAGCACCTTCAGACCGCGCGGGGTGGCGAGCTTGGTGAGCTCGGTGACCGTCGCCGCCGCGTCGCTGGAGGCGAGCGGCTTGTCCTTCGCCTTCGCGCCGTTCACCTTGGCGTTGAGGAATTCGGTAAGCGTAGCCGCGTATTCCGGAACGACGTCGATCTCGCCGTTCTCCAGAGCGGGTTCGTACAGCTCGCGGTTCTTCACCGTGGTGATCGAGGTGCCGTATCCGGCGTCGCGCAGGACCTGGGCGTAGAGCTCGGCGAGGACGGCGGACTCGGTGAAGCCGGCGGCGCCGACGGTGAGCGAGCCCTTCTTGCCGCCCCCGCCGCTACTCGCCTCTCCGCCGCTTCCCTTGTCCTTGTCCTTCTCCAGGCTGTCGCCGCCGCACGCGGCCAGCGAGCCGGCCAGCGCCAGCGTGCCCAGCACCGCACCGGCCGTGCGCAGGATCTTGCTCATGAACGTTCACCATCCGAGAGTTCGTAGGTCCGACGTGTTCCGGGTCCGGCGCGGGCCGGGGGGTCTCAGGGAGCGGGGGCCCCAGGGGAGCCGGGGTCTCAGGGAGCCGTGCTCCGCCCGCGCGTCGCGCGCAGCGGGCTGAACAGCCGGTCGGCCAGCACCAGCACGCCCTCGACCAGCAACGCGAGCAGCGCGGCGAGGATCGCCCCCGCGACCACCTGCGGTGTGTTGTACGTGGCGAACCCGGCCGTGATGATCCGGCCGAGGCCGCCGAGGCCCACCATGGAGGCGATCGTCGCCGTGGCCACGACCTGCACCGCGGCCGACCGCACCCCGATCATGATCAGCGGGTACGCGAGGGGCAGCTCGACGCGGGCGAAGAGCTGGCCGCCCGACATCCCCATCCCGCGCGCGGCCTCCACCACCGACCGGTCCACCTCGCGCATGCCCACATACGCGTTGGTCAGCAGCGGAGGCACCGCGAAGAGCACCAGCGCGATGATGGTCGGCGCGTACCCCTCCTTGCGGAGCGGGGTGAGCATCAGCAGGCCGAGCACCGCGAACACCGGTATCGCGCGGCCCACGTTGGAGATGTTGACCGCGAGCGCCCCGCCCCGCCCGATGTGCCCGAGCCACAGCGCGAGCGGCAGCGCGATCGCGCACGCCAGCAGCAGCGAGACCCCGCTCACATAGGCGTGCTCGGCCAGGCGGTGCCAGGCGCCGTCCTCGCCGGACCAGTTGGACCCCGTCGTCAGCCAGGTCCAGGCGTCTGCCATGACCCCCATCAGCGCACCCCCGCCCTCGTCCGTATCCGCGTCCAGGGTGTGAGCAGGCGCTGGAGGCCGAGCAGCAGCACGTCCGCCACGAGCGCGAGCAGCACGCACAGCACCGAGGCGGTGAGCACCTGCGCCTTGAACGTGGACTGCACGCCGTCGCCTATGAGATTGCCGAGGCCGCCCTTGCCGACCACCGAGCCGACCGTGGTCAGCGCCACCGTCGACACGGTGGCGATGCGCACGCCGGCCAGCAGCGCGGGCAGCGCGAGCGGCAGCTCCACCTCGAACAGCAGCCGCGCCCTGCCGTATCCCATCCCCCGGGCCGCCTCGCGCACGTCGGACGGGACGGCTTCGAGGCCGGCCAGGATGTTCCGTACGAGGATCGTCAGCGAGTAGAGCACCAGGCCGGTGACGACCAGGGAGGCGGAGAGCCCGAACACCGGCAGCAGCAGCGAGAACATCGCCAGCGACGGGACCGTGTAGAGCACGGTCGTCAGGGTCAGGACCGCGCCCGCCACCGATCTGCGGCCGCGCGCGAGCAGCGCCAGCGGAAACGCGATCAGCAGCCCGATCAGCACCGAGGCCACCGTGATCCAGATGTGCTGGACCGTGGCGTCGGTCAGCTCCTGGCTGCGGGAGCGCACGTACTCCCAGCAGATCCAGTCGTTGCGCACCAGGCAGTTCTGCGCGCTCACCGTCCCCCACCTCCCCCGCCGGATCCCCTGAGACCCCGACCGAACGTCTGTCTGGCGACCCTAACCCCCGCCACTGACAATCACCGAGAGCCGGTGGGCGGATCCGCGTATCGCACACAGGGCGGCAACATGGGATTCACACAGCCACGCTCACCACCGGCCACAATGGGGAACCATGATCCGATTCGAGCACGTCACCAAGCGGTACGCCGACGGCACCACCGCCGTCGACGACCTCTCCTTCGAGGTGGCCGAGGGGGAACTGGTCACGCTCGTCGGGCCGTCCGGGTGCGGCAAGACCACCACGATGAAGATGGTGAACCGGCTGATCGAGCCCACCGAGGGCCGGATACTCCTGGACGGCGAGGACATATCCACCGTCGATCCGGTCCGGCTGCGGCGCCGTATCGGCTATGTCATCCAGCAGGTCGGGCTCTTCCCGCACAAGACGGTCCTGGAGAACACCGCGACCGTCCCGCACCTGCTCGGCGTCAAGCGCGCCAGGGCCCGTGAGCGCGCGGCCGAACTGCTCGACCTGGTCGGACTCGACCCCCGCGTCCACGGGGCGCGCTACCCCGAGCAGCTCTCCGGCGGCCAGCGCCAACGGGTCGGGGTGGCGCGGGCGTTGGCGGCCGACCCGCCGGTGCTGCTGATGGACGAGCCGTTCGGCGCGGTCGACCCGGTGGTGCGCGAGCGGTTGCAGAACGAGTTCCTCAAGCTCCAGTCGCAGGTCCGCAAGACGGTCCTCTTCGTCACCCACGACATCGAGGAAGCGGTCCGCCTCGGCGACCGCATCGCGGTGTACGGGCAGGGGCGCATCGAGCAGCTGGACGCCCCGGCGGCGGTCCTCGGCACCCCCGCGACGCCCTATGTCGCGGACTTCGTCGGCGCCGACCGGGGCCTGAAGCGGCTCTCGGTGACGCCCATCGAGGAGGGCGACCTGGAGCAGCCGCCGGTGGTCCGCCTCGACGACCCGCTCCCGCGCGACCTCGGCGCCCCCTGGGCGGTGGTCCTGGACGCCTCCGGCGACCTGCACGGCTGGATCTCCGCGGAGAGCGCCACGCGCGCGAAGAGCGGCACCGTACGCGAGCACGCCCGCCGGATGGAGGCCTGGCTGCCGCTGGGCGCCTCGCTCAAGCAGGCGTTCGCGACGATGCTCCAGCACGACGCGGGGTGGATCGCGGTCATCGACCACGAGGGGACGGGCCGCTTCCTCGGGGTGCTCACCCCGGCCCGGCTGCACGAGGCGCTGCGCCGCTCGATCGACGCGGACGCCCAGGCCGTCCCCCGGACGGAAGTGGAAGTGGAGTCGATCAGTTCGCGCTGAGGCGGCCGCTGATCCACTCCAGGACCGGCGGGATCTCCCGCCGCCAGGTGTTGAAGTTGTGCCCGCCGCTGTCGAGCGTGATCGACGAGACGCGCGCGGGCGCCTTCACCTTCTTGATGAACTTCAGCGTCGGCTTGAGGTTGTCCTCGCCCGACTTGGAGCTGGTCACCAGGAACGAGGACTTGGCCGGCGGCACGTGGTCGAGGGCCCACAGCAGGTTGGAACGATTCTTCGCGGCCTTGTCGCCGTGGAAGAGGTCACCGGTGGTCGGGTCGCTGGCGGCCTTGTAGTACGCGGAGAGGCCCGCGCTGGCGCCGAAGGTCTCCGGGTGGTGGATGCCGATCTTCAGGGCGCAGTAGCCGCCGGTCGAGTTCCCGATGAAGCCCCAGTTCCGCGGGCTGGTGCCGACCCGGTAGGTCTCGGAGACGGCCTTGGGAAGGTCCTTGGCGAAGAAGGTCTCGGTCTGCGGGCCGCCGGGGACGTCCACGCACTCGGTGTCACGCGGCGGCGCCACCGTCGGACGCATCATCACGAGGATCATGGGCTGCGCCTTCTTCTGCTTGACCTGCGCCCATGCCGTCTTCGGGTATCTCAGTCCCTTGATCAGGTTCTCCGCGGTGCCCGGGTAGCCGGTGAGCACCACGGCCGCCGGGAACTTCTGCTTCTCGTACTTCTTCTGGAAGTACTCCGGAGGCAGATAGACGTAGGCGGGGCTGGCTATTTTGGAGCGTTCACCCTGGACGACCACCTTCTGGATCTCCCCTCCCGCGGCGGGGTTGCCGGCGCCGGGGGTGTCGGGCTTCTGCTTCCCGGTGACCTTGATGTCCTTGGTCCCGGCCGAGTGGTCGACGACCACGCCCATGCCGTTCTCCTGGCCGAACAGGTCCGCCCACGAGCCGTAGAAGAGGAAGGAGTTGTTGGCCGCGAGGCCCACCGAGGCGAAGAGCATCAGCTGAGTGCCGAGGAGCAGGCCGATCCGGCCCAGGACGGCTCGCCAGCTACGGCCGGCCAGCTTCGGCCAGAGCCAGATGGTGAGCGCGAACAGCACCACCGCCAGAACGACGGCGAGCGCCAGAACCTTGTTGCTCGTGAGACCCATGAGTCGTCGAAACTTTCTGACTGAGATTTTCCTGGGACCGAGGGAACCCGCCCCCGGGATGTGCCGTCCTAGAGGGCGCAAATTGTCCGGAACACAGTGGCGAACTTGTCACGGTGCGGACAACAGAATCTCTCGCGGAGTCACGGGAAGCGATGTCTGTCAGGATAGATGGGGACAAAAAGGGTTCGGTTCCGGCCGGCGCGCGCAAAGTCCTCCGCGGACCGCGCCCCGATTCGGTTCCTTCACTGGTCGGCAAGGCCGCGGCCTTCGTCGGACTGCTCAACATCGCCGCCGGTATCTTCCCGCGCTTCCGCGCCAGCCGCATGCACGCCGTCACCGAAGTGCTGCCGGGCACGACGGGCCCCTTCGCGGCGGCCCTCGCCCTCAGCACCGGCGTCCTGCTGCTGCTCCTGGCGCACGGCCTGAAGCGGCGCAAGCGGCGGGCGTGGCGGGCCGCGGTCGCCCTGCTGCCGATCGGCGCGGTGGCCCAGTTCCTCTACCGGCACTCGGTCGTCGGCGTACTGATCTCGATCGCGCTGCTGGTGCTGCTGGTGCGGCACCGCGACGAGTTCACCGCGCTGCCCGACCCGCGCAGCCGCTGGAAGGCGCTGGCCAACTTCATCCTGCTCGGCTCCGGCTCGCTGGGCCTCGGCCTGGTGATCGTCTCGGTCCACCCGGGCCGGGTCGTCGGCAGCCCCTCGATCGCCGACCGCATCCAGCACGTGATGTACGGCCTGTTCGGCTTCGAGGGCCCCGTCGAGTACGCGGGCGACACCAGCTGGACCGTCGCCTACTCGCTGGGCGCGCTCGGCCTGCTGACCGCGATCACCACCATCTACCTGGCCTTCCGGCCCGAGCACCCGGCCGCCCGGCTCACCGAGGACGACGAGCGGCAGCTGCGCGACCTGCTCGCCAAGCACGGCGCCCGCGACTCCCTCGGCCACTTCGCGCTGCGGCGCGACAAGGCGGTCGTCTTCTCCCCCAGCGGCAAGGCGGCGGTCACCTACCGCGTCGTCTCCGGGGTGATGCTCGCCTCCGGCGACCCGATCGGCGACGTCGAGGCCTGGCCCGGCGCCATCGAGCGGTTCATGGACGAGGCCAAGGCCCACTCCTGGACCCCGGCCGTGGTCGGCTGCTCCGAGACGGGTGGCGAGGTGTGGACCCGTGAGACCGGGCTCGACGCGCTGGAACTGGGCGACGAGGCGGTGGTGGACGCCGCGGATTTCTCCCTGTCCGGGCGCGCCATGCGGAATGTACGCCAGATGGTCAAGCGCATCGAGCGCAATGGCTACGAAACCCGCGTACGGCGCGTCCGTGATCTCTCCGTAGGTGAGCTGGAACGGGTCCGGCGGGCCGCCGAGGACTGGCGCGGCACCGACACCGAGCGCGGCTTCTCCATGGCGCTGGGACGGATCGGCGATCCCGACGACGGCGACTGCGTGATCGCCACCGCCCACAAGGCCGACGACGGACCGGGCGAGCCGGGGCCGTACGGCGACCTGAAGGCCATGATTCACTTCGTCCCCTGGGGTTCCGACGGAATGTCGCTGGAGCTCATGCGCCGCGACCGCTCCGCCGACCCCGGTATGAACGAGCTGCTGATCGTCGCCGCGCTCCAGGCCGCTCCGAAGATCGGCATCGAGCATGTCTCGCTCAACTTCGCGATGTTCCGCTCGGCCCTCGCGCGCGGCGAGAAGATCGGCGCCGGCCCCGTCCTGCGGCTCTGGCGCGGACTGCTGGTCTTCCTGTCCCGCTGGTTCCAGATTGAATCGCTGTACAAGTTCAACGCGAAGTTCCAGCCACGCTGGGAGCCGCGCTTCATGGTCTACCGGGCCCACAGCGACCTGCCGCGCATCGGCTTCGCCGTGATGCAGGCCGAGGGCTTCGTGAACATGGGCCTGCCCCGCCCCTTCGCCCGCTTCAGCCGGGCCCGCCAGCGCCCTTGCGCGCACCTGGCGAACAGGGACGCGGAACGGACGGTACGAGCGGCTCTGTAGCCCCGCGAGGGGCGGGCCGGAGAACGGGAAGAGGGGCGGGGGGGGGGGGGCCCCGCCCCCCCCACGGGGGAAGCCGAGGCGGGGGACGGCG
The DNA here is from genome assembly GCF_040629815.1 of Streptomyces sp. NPDC005878. Lineage (NCBI taxonomy): Bacteria > Bacillati > Actinomycetota > Actinomycetes > Kitasatosporales > Streptomycetaceae > Streptomyces > Streptomyces sp. NPDC005878. The sequence goes on along the minus strand of NZ_JBEXWK010000056.1, from coordinate 14 downwards.
CGGGCGCCCGGGAC
>NZ_JBEXWK010000055.1:0-9604 GCF_040629815.1 Streptomyces sp. NPDC005878 | reverse complement strand
ACCAGCCCCCACCGGGCCCGCAGGCAAAACACCAGGGGCGCAGGGGCGAAGCCCCGCCCGGGTCCGGGAGGGGCCGCAGGCCCCTCTAGGGGCGCGGGGAACTGCGCGACCAGCCCCCGCCGGGCCCGCAGATGAAGCACAAGGGGTGCAGGGGCGAAGCCCCGCCCGGGGCCCGGGGGGGCGCAGCCCCCGGGGAAGTCACTTACAGCCGCTGCAAAATCGTCGCCGTAGCCAACGCACCCCCCGCACACATCGTCACCAACCCCACCTCCCCACCCCCCCGCTCCAACTCATGCAGAGCAGTGGTCAACAACCGAGCCCCCGTCGCCCCCACCGGATGCCCCAGCGCGATAGCCCCCCCGTTCACATTCACCTTCTCCAGGTCCTGGTCGAAGACCTGCGCCCACGACAGCACCACCGACGCGAACGCCTCGTTGATCTCGACCACGTCGATGTCCCGCAGCGACATCCCCGCCTTCCCCAGCACCGCCCGCGTCGCATCGATCGGCCCGTCCAGGTGGAAGTGCGGATCGGCGCCCACCACCGCCTGCGCCACGATCCGCGCCCGCGGCCGCAGCTTCAGCGCCCGCGCCATCCGCTTCGACGCCCACATGATCGCCGCCGCCCCGTCGGAGATCTGCGAGGAGTTCCCGGCCGTGTGCACCGCGGTCGGCATCACCGGCTTCAGCCGGGCCAGCGCCTCCATGGACGTGTCCCGCAGCCCCTCGTCCCGGTCCACCAGCCGCCACATCCCCTGCCCGGCCGCCTGTTCCTCCTCCGTCGTCGGCACCTGCACCGCGAACGTCTCCCGCTTGAACCGCTCCTCCGCCCACGCGACCCCCGCCCGCTCCTGCGAGAGCAGCCCGAGCGAGTCGACGCGCTCGCGTGTCAGCCCCCGGTGCCGGGCGATCCGCTCCGCCGCCTCGAACTGGTTGGGCAGGTCCACGTTCCACTCGTCCGGGAACGGCTTGCCCGGCCCGTGCTTGGACCCCGACCCCAGCGGCACCCGCGACATCGCCTCCACCCCGCAGCTGATCCCCACGTCCACCACCCCCGCCGCGATCATGTTCGCGACCATGTGGCTGGCCTGCTGGGACGAGCCGCACTGGCAGTCCACGGTGGTCGCCGCCGTCTCGTACGGAAGCCCCATCGCCAGCCACGCGTTGCGCGCCGGGTTCATCGACTGCTCACCGGCGTGGGTGACCGTCCCGCCGACGATCTGCTCCACGCAGTCCGCGGGAATCCTGGTACGCCCCAGCAGCTCGCGGTAGGTCTCGCCGAGCAGATAGGCGGGGTGGAGATTGGCGAGAGCGCCTCCGCGCTTGCCGATCGGCGTGCGTACGGCTTCGACGATGACGGGTTCCGCGGCCATGAGCTCGTCCTCTCCTCAACGACTCCAAGCCCGGCCGCGGGGCCTCCCGGAGCCGCCACGGACCGAACTAGTACGCGTTCTAGTTCTGCTTGCAGTCTGGTGAGGGCTACCCCCGGTACGCAAGGGTTGTGCACCTACCGCGCACGCTCCCCGTCCGAGAACGAACACCCCCCGCACCCTTGCGACTTGTAGAACCCGTTACTACCTTTCAGACAATTCTGATGGGTCGTCAGGAACCGTGTCCGAACGTGCCGACCGGATGGAGCTGCCGATGCGCTGCCCCCACCTTCCCGAGGGGTTCGACTTCACCGACCCCGACCTGCTCCAGGACCGCGTCCCGTACCCGGAGTTCGCCGAGGCGCGGCAGACCGCCCCGGTCTTCTGGTGCTCGCAGCCGCACGGTCTCGCCGGCTTCGGCGACGACGGCTACTGGGTGGTGACCCGGCACGCCGACGTCAAATACGTCTCCACCCACCCGGAGCTGTTCTCCTCCACCACCAACACCGCGATCATCCGCTTCAACGAGAACATCACCCGGGACCAGATCGAGGCCCAGCGGCTGATCATGCTGAACATGGACCCGCCGGAACACACCCGCGTCCGCCAGATCGTCCAGCGCGGCTTCACCCCGCGCGCGATCCGCTCGCTCGAATCCGCCCTGCGCGACCGCGCCCGCCGGATAGTCGACACGGCCCTCGCCGCCTCACACGGCCGCGACTCCTTCGACTTCGTCACCAACATCGCCGTCGAGCTGCCGCTCCAGGCGATCGCGGAACTCATCGGCGTACCGCAGGAAGACCGTACGAAGATCTTCGACTGGTCCAACAAGATGGCGGCCTACGACGACCCCGAGTACGCCCTCACCGAGGAGATCAGCGCCGAAGCCGCCATGGAGATCGTCAGTTACGCGATGAACCTCGCGGCGGCGCGCAAGGAGTGCCCCGCGAAGGACATCGTCTCCACGCTTGTCGCCGCCGAGGGCGAGGGCAACCTGCTCGCCGACGAGTTCGGCTTCTTCGTCATCCTGCTGGCGGTCGCGGGCAACGAGACCACCCGCAACGCCATCAGCCACGGCATGCACGCGTTCCTCACCCACCCCGACCAGTGGGAACTCTACAAACGCGAGCGCCCCGAGACCGCCGCCGAGGAGATCGTGCGCTGGGCGACACCCGTGGTGTCCTTCCAGCGTACGGCGGTGCAGGACACCGAACTCGGCGGCGAGAAGATCAAGGCGGGCGACCGCGTCGGCCTGTTCTACTCCTCCGCCAACAACGATCCCGAACTCTTCGACGAGCCCGAGCGGTTCGACATCCTCCGCGACCCCAACCCCCACCTCGGCTTCGGCGGCGGAGGCCCCCACTTCTGCCTCGGCAAATCGCTCGCGGTGCTGGAAATCAACCTGATCTTCAACGCCATCGCGGACGCCCTGCCGAACCTCACCCTCGCGGGCGACCCGCGCCGCCTCCGCTCAGCGTGGCTGAACGGCATCAAGGAGCTTCAGGTCACGCCGTAACCGACCTGACGAACGCGCCGAAGGCGGCGGGAGAGAGCGTGATGACCGGGCCGTCCGGGACTTTGGAGTCGCGGACGGCGACGGAGTGGGGGAGGTCTGCGACCTCTATGCAGTCGCCGCCCTGGTCGCCGCTGTGCGAGGACTTGCGCCAGGCGGCGCCGTGGAGGGGTGCGCACTCGACGCAGTCGCCGCCCATGTTGCCGCTGTAACTGGACTTACGCCAACGGGTCTCCGTCAGCCGAGAGTTGCCGTTCCCCATAGCATTCCTCCATCACCCGACGGATCAGCTCTGCCGAGTCCCGGAGAGAAAGGGCAGCCGCCTGCAGGTGATCGTAATAGAGGGAACAGTTCCTGACGACATCCGGATTGGCCGTGGGATGCGCGGTCCCGTACCCCTCGGTGTAGACGATAGGCGGGTCGTCCGAGAAGCGGTACAGGTTGAACGATCCCTGCAATCCAGCATGCGCGCCGACCACGAATGGCAGCACCTGAATATTTACGCTGGGGTTCGTCTCGTAACTCAACAGGCGAGCGAGTTGCTCACGCATAACCTCAGCCCCGCCGATACTTTGGCGTAACGCTCCCTCGCCCAGGATCGCCCACAGCACCGGGGGCCTCTCCTTCTGCAGGATCCGCTGCCGAGCGAGCCGGACCGTCGTACGGTCGTCCAGGTCAGCAGCATCCACAGCCCCCAGCACCGCCCGCGCGTACCCCTCCGTCTGAAGCAGCCCATGCACCATGTGCGTCTGGAACGTATAGATCTCGGTCGCCCGAGCCTCCAGCTCGGCCACCTGCTGGAACCACGCCGGAAGCTGGCTCCGCAGGACGAGGGGGAGCAGCCGGGACAGTAACCCGCCCGTGCCGAGCGCCACGTCCGCGCGCTCGCTGAAGTCCGCCGTCGGCAACTTCCTCGCTGTCTCGATCTGGCCGATGAGCGAGCCGGTGTACGCGATGATCGCGCCCAGTTGCTTCTGGGTGAGGCCGCCCGCCTCGCGGTAGCGGCGGAGCTCGTATCCGTAGTAGTCGAGCGGCGACGCGCTCGGGTCGAGGACGTTGATGTGGACCACGGCGGGTACCCCCTCGGGCTCAACTCCGCTGACTTGTGCGCGGGTTGTATTCGTTTCGTAGCCGAGAGTAGCCATCGGGCGGGACGCTCGTACCGTGAACGACAATTCCCAGTACGGCATGCGCTTGACGGTCGGTGCGCACTCCGCCCGCCACGTCCGCAGGATCGTCCGTATGCACCTCGACCTCTGGGCCATGTCCGACCTCGTGGACGCGGTCGAACTCGCCGTGACGGAGCTGCTCGCCAATGTGGTGCGGCATGTGCCGGACCGCTACTGCGAGTTGCTGCTCCAGCGCCGCCCGCACGGCGTCCGCGTGGAGGTGTCGGACCGCCATCCGCAGCTTCCGCTTCCTCTCGACGCGTCGGAGGAGGACGAGTCCGGGCGCGGGCTCGTCCTCCTCGATGCGGTGGTCGACCGGTGGGGGGTGACTCCGGGGCAGGTCACGGCCGGAAAGACGGTGTGGTTCGAGTGCGGCAGCGCACCGGCCCCCGCCCCCGCCTCCGCCAGTAAGCCGTCGCCCAGAAATTCAGCCCGCCTAGTCGCGGATCACCTTCCGCGCCACCCGTGACCGGGCGCCCGCGAGCTCCGCGTCGACGGCGGCGGTGCAGTCGACGGCCGGGCGGACGGCGGCCGGGTGCGGCACCGGAGCCTCGACCAGGCGCCTGCGGCGCAGGTGGGTGGGCGGGTGGGTGGAGTCGACGGCGTGGCCGCGCAGGGCTCCGGCCCGGCGCAGCCGCTCGTACTCGTGCTCGGGTACGGCGGCGATACGCTCGGCGAGGCGGTCCCACAGACCCCGCTCGGCCGCCTCGCGCGCTCCGTCCGCGCGGCCCTTGGACTGGGCGGTGACCGACTCGCGGCGCAGTTCCAGCCGCACGGAGTCCGTGACCAGAAGGCGGTCCAGCAGTTCCACGGCCGCCTCGGTCGAACCGGCGCGGGCGGCGGCCTGGTCGGCGAGGTACTCGGCGCGCTGGGTCGCGCGCAGGGTGAGGTGGTCCAGCAGGACGAGCACGCCGTACACCGCCCATCGCGGCACGGCCATCAGGTAGTTGGCGAACCGCTCGGCCAGGCCCGGGTTCGGGGTGGGAGCCAGGAAGTACACCCACAGGGCGAGCGAGCGCAGCGCGCTGTGGAGGACGTGGCCGTGCCGGGTGTCGCCGTTGGCGTAGTGGCCCAGCTCGTGGCCGAGGAGGGCGACGCGCTGGCGCGGGGTCAGCACCTCCCAGAGGCCGAGGCCGAGGTGGAGCACCAGCCGAGGGCCCAGCCGCTGAAGGTGCCGGGCCGGATGGCGATGACCGCCACCCCGGCGACGGCGAGACCGAGCGTGACGGCGTGCACGAGGAGCGCCAGTACCCACGCGAGGGCGTGACGAGGCAGGGTATGACCTCGCCCCTTGATTGCCCGCACGGCGACTGAAATAGTTGTCTGTGCACTGCGTGTCAACGGAATCGGTGGGGGAATGAGCTTCGAGGAGCAGAATCAGCAGCAATCGGGGCAGCTCGCGGTGACCGGGCGGACCCGGCACCGACGGCTGCGGGAGCAGGGCAGCACCGAGGTGGCCGACCTCGACGCGATCCTGCGCGCCGGGTTCGTCTGCCACCTCGGTGTGGTGGTCGACGGCACGCCGATGGCCGTTCCCACGGTGTACGGCGTGGACTTCGCCACCCGTACCCTCTACGTCCACGGCTCCGTGGCCAGCCGCAGCCTCGTGCAGGCGCCGGACAGCACGGTGTGCGTGACCGTGACGCACATCGACGGGCTCGTCCTCGCCCGGTCCGTCTTCGAGCACGGGGTCAACTACCGCAGCGCGATGGTCTACGGCGTGCCGCGCCCGGTCACCGGCGGCGACGAACTCCTGCACGGGCTGCGGGTCGTGACCGAGAACTGCGCTCCGGGGCAGTGGGAGTACGCGCGCGAGCCCAGCCGCAAGGAGCTCGCCGCCACCTCGCTGCTCGCGCTGACACTGGAGGAGGCGTCCGTGAAGACGGCGTCCGGCCCGCCCCAGGACGGGGACGGGCCGGACGGCACACTCGGGCTGTGGGCGGGCGTGGTGCCGCTGCGGACCTACTTCGGCGCGCCGGAGCCCGATCCGGCTCTGCCCGCCGGCATCGCACTGCCGCCCCATGTCGCCGCCCTGGGCCCGGGCGGCTCCGGGAGCTGAACGCCGCGCGGGCCCGCCAGTACGTACACCAGGGCGAAGCCCGCGCCGACGACCGTCGCGCCGCCCACCGCGTCCAGCACCCAGTGGTTGGCGGTGACGACGATCGCGCAGACCGTGAAGAGCGGGTGGAGCAGGCCCAGGGCCTTCATCCACAGCTTGGGGGCGACCACCGCGATCACGATCCCGCACCACAGCGACCAGCCGAAGTGCAGCGAGGGCATCGCCGCGTACTGGTTGGTGACCTGCGTCATCGCCCCGTAGTCCGGGTTGGCCAGGTCCTGCGGGCCGTGGACGGTGTCGATGAAGTCCATGCCCGGCATCAGGCGCGGCGGGGCCAGCGGGAAGAACCAGAAGCCGAGCAGGCCGAGGAGCGTGGCGAAGCCGAGGGCCGAGCGGGCCCAGCGGTAGTCCACCGGGCGGCGGACGTACAGCACGGCGAGGATGGCCAGCGGCACGATGAAGTGGAACGTCTCGTAGTAGAAGTCGAAGAACGAGCCGAGCCACTTCACGTGCTGGATCGCGTGGTTGGCCCAGTGCTCGATGTCGATGTGGAGGGCGCGCTCGACGGCCGCGATGGTCCGGCCGTGCGCCTGGGCGGTCTCCCGGCCCGCGGTGGCCTCCAGCCGGATGTGGGAGTACGCGGAGTAGCCGACGCGGATGACGAGGAGTTCCAGGAGCAGGTTGGGGCGGCTGAGCACCCGGCGCCAGAACGGCATCAGCGGGACGCGGGCCCAGCGGGCGGGAAGGGGGCGCGCGTACGTGGTGGGGACCGGCGTGCGGAAATGCTCGCTGGTGCGCGGCAGGAACGGGACCAGACAGGCCGCCGCCAGCGCGGTCAGCAGCGGAACGTTTTCTCGGAGCGGCTGGAGTAACCCCACGTTGGGCAGCAGCACCGCGCCCGGGAGCGTCATCACCAGGACGACCACGGCGGGCCAGGCGGGCCGGTCGCGCGCCTTGGTCCCGGCCCGGCCGACCATCGCGAGCAGCACCCACAGGAGCTGGTGCTGCCAGGCCGTGGGCGAGATGGCGACCGCGACACAGCCGGTGAGGGCGACGGCGAGCAGTAACTGGCCGTCGCGCGCGTACCGCACGGCCCGGCGCAGCCCGACGACGGTCACGGCGGCGCCGAGGGCGACGAACAGGGCTATCTCCAGCGGGCCTTCGAGGCCGAGGCGGAGCAGGGCCCCGTGCAGCGACTGGTTGGCGAGGCCGTCGGGGCGCGCGCCGAGCCCCGCGCCCGCCACGTGGTGCACCCAGTACGTCCAGGAGTCGTGCGGCATGAACGCCCAGGCCAGGGCGGTCGCGCCGGCGAAGGTGGCGGTGGTGGACAGGGCCGCGGGCCGACGGCCGGTGAACCACAGCAGCGGGACGAAGAGCAGCACGGTGGGCTGGAGGGCCGCGCCGGCGCCGATGAGCACCCCGGAACAGCGCTCACCCTGTACGGCGAAGCAGCCGAGCAGGACGAGCAGGACGGGGATGATGCTGGTCTGGCCGGTGGTGAGGGCGTTGCGGACCGGCAGCGAGACCATGAGCAGACTGATGGCGACGGGCACGGCCGGCAGCGCGCCGCCGCGTGCCGACGGCCCCGGCAGCGGCCCCGGCAGCGCGCGGACGGCCACGGCGCCGAGCACGGCGACCAGGAGCAGAGTGGACAGCGTCCAGGCCACGCCGAGGGCCTGTTCCGCCGCGTGGGTCAGCGGTTTGAGGACGAGCCCGGCGAAGGGGGTGCCGGTGAAGTCCTCGGTGTCGTACAGGTCGCCGCGCACGTGCAGCACACCGTCGGCTCCGGCGGCGCCGGTCCAGGTCTCCAGGTCGGTGAGCCGTTCCCCGGGTGGGAGCCGCAGGACGTGGGCCATCTGCCGTACCGCGAGAACGGCCGCCAGGAGCCACATGACCACCCGGGCGATGCCCGCCCTGGTGTCGGCCGCGTCCGCGTCCAAGTCCACCGTGCTGCCGCGTCTGCCGTGCTCCGCATTCGCCACGCCCCGCCGAACCTCCCACCGTCTGTCGTTGGCCCGCTGTTCGTCCGCCGCACGGCCCTCGGCCGTGGGGCGGCCTGCCCTCAGAGCCTCGCACCACCCCGTTCAAGAGACTCAGGCAACCCCCACTTCGCCTGACTGTCACCCGTGTTTTGACCGGAATCGCGTCGTCCGGCGTCCACGGCCTACCGGAACCGGACTCGCCGCGACGCCGTCGTAGCTCGCGTCGGCGATCTCGCCGACGCGTGGCGGACGAGAGGCGGGGGCATGCGCGGCAGAGGCACGGGACAGCGGATATGGCTGGTCACGGGGGCGTTGCTGGCGCTGCAACTCGGCTCGCTGGTGTCGCCCGCGTACGCCTGCGGGTGCGGCGCGATGGTCCATGGCCCGGGCACGCGGCTGGCTGTGCGTCAGGAGACGTCGGCGGTGCGGTGGGACGGACGCAGCGAGCAGATCGTGATGAGTCTCACGGTCGACGGCGACGCCCCGAACGCGGCGTGGATCATGCCGGTGCCGCACCGGGCGACGGTGACGCTCGGCGAACGCGCGCTCTTCTCCGAGCTGGAGCACGCGGTGGCGCCGGTGCACCGGGACCGCCACCACTTCTGGCCGGAGGACGGCGACTGGCCTTTCTCCTCCGCCCACGGCCGCCGCACGGTCGGGGACGGCGCCGCGGCCCCGAGGGCGGCGGCGCCCCCGGTCGGCGTGGTCGGCCGCGAACGCCTCGGCCCCTTCGACGTGGCCCGCCTCACGGCCACGGACCCGGACGCGCTGCGCGACTGGCTGACGGCGAACGGCTTCCGCCTCCCGCCCGCGCTCTCCACCGAACTGCGGCCGTACGTCGACGCCAAGTGGGAGTACGTGGCGGTCCGCCTCGCCCCCGCGTCCGGAAACGGCCCCCTACGGGGCACGCTCGACCCCCTGAAGCTGACGTTCGCGAGCGAGCGGCCGGTGTACCCGATGCGGCTGTCACGCCTGGCGAAGACGCCGCAGTCGCTGCGGCTGTACGTGGTCGCGGCGCACCGGATGCAGCCGGAGTCGGCGATCGGGGGCGGGGCGCCGGAGGTGCTGTACGCGGGACGGGTGCCGGAGGATTCGGCCGAGCTGGGGAGGTTCGGGGCGGGGGCGGAGGCCGGGGGCGGGCCGGGGGCCGGGGCCGGAACCAGGGTCGGGGCCGGGACCCCCTACCTCACGGCGCTGAACCAGTCGTTCGAGCGCCCGTCGCGGATCACGGGCGACCACGAACTGGTCCGGGCGACGGACGACGCCCCGTTCCAACGGGTGATCTACCGGGACCGGTTGATGCGGGTGGGGGGTGTGCCGGCGTGGTTGGTCTCCGTGGGGGGCGGGGTGGTGGCCGGGGTGACGACGGTACTGCTGCTACTCACACACCGCGCCCGCCACCGCCCGGTCACCCCACCGCCACGGGTGGTGGTGCCGCCGCGGCTGTGAGGGGGGGGTGGGGGGTGCGGTGGCTTGCGGGGTGCCTTCACCTGCGGGCCCGCTGTGGCTGGC
>NZ_JBEXWK010000054.1:0-10634 GCF_040629815.1 Streptomyces sp. NPDC005878 | reverse complement strand
TTCCCCGCGCCCCTGGGCACTCAGGGGCGCGGGGAACTGCGCGCTCAGCCACCCATGGTCCGCAGTCGGCTTCCGGGCTTGGAGGGGGCGCGGGGAACTGCGCGCTCAGCCACCCATGGACCGCAGTCGACGTCCCGGCCCAGAAGGGGCGCGGGGAACTGCGCGAGCAACCCCCACCGGCCCGCGGGGAAGGTCTCAGCCCCCAGCCGAAGCCCAGGCCGCCCGCCAGAGGGCTTTCGGGAAGGGGCGGGGTGGGGGAAAACGCCCCCGGGCACCACCGGCACCCCACCCACAAGGCGCACCCCACCCGCACGCCCCACACACACACCCGCACGCACCTACACGTACCGCTCCAGAATCGACGACTCCGCCAGCCGCGAAAGCCCCTCACGCACACTCCGCGCCCGCGCCTCCCCCACCCCGTCGACGGTCTGGAGATCGTCAACCGAGGCCGCCAGCAGCTTCTGGAGGCCGCCGAAGTGCTCCACCAGGCGCTCGATGATCGCCCCGGGCAGCCGGGGGACCTTGGCCAGGAGGCGGTACCCGCGGGGCGAGACCGCGGAGTCCAGCGTCTCGGGCGAGCCGCTGTACCCCAACGCCCTCGCCACTATGGGCAGTTCGAGCAGCTCCGCGTGGGTGAGGTCGTTCAGCTCCGTCAGCGCCTCCGCCACCGTCCGCGAGCGCTTCGCCGTCGGCTCGGGCACATAGTCCCGGACCACCAGCTCCCGCTCGGGCTCGACGCCCGCGATCAGCTCGTCCAGCTGGAGCGAGAGCAGCCGGCCGTCGGTGCCCAACTCCACCACGTACTCGGCGATTTCCGTGGCGATCCGGCGGACCATCTCCAGGCGCTGGGCGACCGCCGTGACGTCCCGGACCGTCACCAGGTCCTCGATCTCGAGGGCGGAGAGCGTGCCGGCCACCTCGTCCAGGCGCAGCTTGTAGCGCTCCAGCGTGGCCAGTGCCTGGTTCGCCCGCGAGAGGATCGCCGCCGACTCCTCCAGGACCCGGCGCTCCCCGTTCACGTACAGCGCGATCAGGCGCATCGACTGGGAGACCGAGACCACCGGGAAGTTGCACTGCTTGGAGACCCGGTCCGCCGTGCGGTGGCGGGTGCCCGTCTCGTCGGTGGGGATGTCCGCGTCGGGGACCAGCTGGACCCCGGCGCGGTGGATCTTGGTGATGTCCTTGTCGAGGACGAGCGCGCCGTCGAGCTTGCACAGCTCGCGCAGCCGCGTCGCGGCGAACTCCACGTCCAGGACGAATCCGCCCGTGCACATCGAGTCGACGGTCTTGTCGAGGCCGAGCACGATCAGGCCGCCCGTGTTGCCCCGCAGGATGCGCTCCAGGCCGTCACGGAGTGCGGTGCCGGGCGCGACCGCGCTCAGCGCGGCACGCATCAGCGCTTCGTTGCCGGAGCCTGTGCCGGACTTTCCGGATCCCGCTGCCCGGTCGTTGGCTGCCACTGCACTCCTCCGGTCGCAGACGTTCGACGGCAAAGTCTACCGGCGCTCCTCCTCCGCCCGCGGGGCCTCGGCCCGACGCCCGCGCGGCAGCACCCGCAGGGCGTCCCCCATGTCGGCGACTTCCGTGACCTTCATACCGGCCGGGACCTTCCCCGGGTCGGACGGCACCAGCGCGTGCGTGAAGCCCAGGCGGTGCGCCTCGGCCAGCCGGCGCTGGACGCCCGTGACCCTTCTGACCTCGCCCGCGAGCCCCACCTCACCGATCGCCACCAGGTTCTTCGGCAGCGGGGTGTCGCTCGCGGCCGACGCCAGCGCGAGGGCGATCGCCAGGTCCGCCGCGGGCTCGGAGAGCTTCACGCCGCCGACCGTGGCGCTGTAGATGTCGCGCTTGCCCAGCGCCGTGATCCGCCCGCGCTGCTCCAGGACCGCCAGCATCATCGAGACCCGGGAGGTCTCCAGACCGGAGGTGGTGCGCCGGGGCGAGGGGATCTGCGAGTCCACGGTGAGCGCCTGGACCTCGGCCACCAGGGGCCTGCGGCCCTCCAGGGTCACGGTCAGGCACGTGCCCGGCACGGGCTCGTCCCGGCGGGTGAGGAAGAGGCCCGAGGGGTCGGTCAGGCCCGTGATGCCCTCGTCGTGCAGCTCGAAGCAGCCCACCTCGTCCGTCGCCCCGTACCGGTTCTTCACGCCGCGCACCAGGCGCAGACGCGCGTGCCGGTCGCCCTCGAAGGAGAGGACCACGTCCACGAGGTGTTCGAGCAGACGCGGGCCCGCGATCGCCCCGTCCTTGGTCACATGGCCGACCAGCAGCGTCGCCATCCCGCGCTCCTTGGAGGCCCGGATCAGCGCGCCCGCCACCTCGCGCACCTGCGCCATGCCGCCGGGCGCCCCGTCGATCTCCGGAGAGGCCACGGTCTGCACGGAGTCGAGGACGAGCAGGGACGGCTTGACCGCGTCCAGATGGCCCAGGACCGCGGAGAGGTCCGTCTCGGCCGCCAGGTACAGATGGTCGTTGAGGGCGTTGATCCGGTCGGCCCGCAGCCGGACCTGGCTCGCGGACTCCTCGCCCGTCACATAGAGCGTGGGGTGCTCCTCGCGGGCCGCCTTGGCGGCGACGTCGAGCAGCAGCGTGGACTTGCCGACGCCCGGCTCCCCGGCCAGCAGCACCACCGCGCCCGGTACGAGACCGCCGCCCAGGACGCGGTCCAGCTCGGCGACACCGGTCGAGCGGGCGGTGGCCTGGCGGGCGTCCACCTGGCCGATCGGCAGCGCGGCGGTGGAGACCCGGCCCGCCGCCGTGGTCCGCACGGCGGGCGCGCCGTACTCCTCGACCGTCCCCCAGGCCTGGCACTCGGGGCAGCGGCCGAGCCACTTGGCGGTCGTCCAGCCGCATTCGGTGCAGCGGTAGGACGGCCGGTCCTTGGCGGATTTCGTACGGGTAGCCATGACGTCACCGTAGCGGCGCCCACTGACACTCCCGCCGGGCGGCGGCCCCCGCGCGGCCCGTGTCCGCCGCCGGAGGCCGTTCCCCGGCCGGTACCCCACAAGGCCGTACGCCGTTCCCCCACAAGGGGGAAGGCAACGTTCCGCACCGGGGAAGGCAAGCCTCCGCGATGGAGGACACGGTTCCTGTCCCCTTTTGAGGGATACCTTCACCCGTAAGGAGTAAATGTGCTCAAGCGGCACGAAGGACGCGGGATCCTGCGCCTACCTTCGCCGGGTGAAGAGCAGCGGTCTGGATCACCCCACGCACACCACCGGCGCACACCGGGCGCAGCGCCGCTCGCCGCGGACGTTGACCCAGCGCCCGCCCGCGCGCTACGAGGCGTATCTCGACGGCCTGTTCACGTACTGCCTGTCCGTGCTCTGCGACCACGACGAGGCCGTCCACGTCCTCGGTGACGTCCTCGCCGTCTCCGAGCGGCAGCACGCGCGCTGCCCCGACACCGAGGCCGAGCGCAAGGCGTGGCTGTACGCGCTGGCGCGCTGGTCCTGTCTGCGCAAGCTCGCCGAACGCAAACGGGCCCGCAAGGGCGCCCACACCGGCCGCCCGCAGCCCGCCGAGCCGTCCGCCGCCGCCTCCGTGGCGCCCGAGGAGGCCGAGCGCCGGCGCCGCGAACTGGCGCTGCTGGCCTGGCCCGAGGCCGCCGGCACCACGCCCGAGCAGCGCGAGGCCCTGGAGCTCGCCGTCCGCCACCAGCTGGGCCCGCGCGAGGTCGCCTCCGTCCTCGGCATGAGCTACCCGGCCGCCCGCGAGCTGCTCGCGGCGGGCGCCTGCGAGGTCGAGCGGACCCGGGCCGCGCTCGCCGTCGTCGAGACCGGCGGCTGCCCGGCGGTGGCCCGCCTCACCGGCGATCACCAGGTGCTGCTCTCGGCGGCCCTGCGCCGCGAGCTGGTCCGGCACGTGGACGACTGCCCGCGCTGCCGCCGCGCCGCCGAGCGCGCGGGCGCCGCGGGGCCCTGGCCGGGCTCCTCGGTCACCCCGGCCGCGCTGCCGCTGGCCGAGGCCCCGCGCGCGGCGGCGTACACGGCGATGCTCCACGTCCCCAGGACCCGCGGCGGCGCCCCCCGCTTCGACCGGTCCGGCTTCCCGATGGACCCCAAGGACCGGGCGGCCCGCCGGGACCGGCTGCGCGCGCGTGCCGTGACGACCACGGTGGTGGCCACGGTCGTGGCCGCGCCCGCCTTCGCGCTCTGGGCCGCCTACCGGGGCGCCCCCGCGACCGGCGAGTCCCCCGACGGCGCCAAGATCACCGCCAGCGAGGCCGACAGCTCCGGCGGCCTGGACGGGCTGCCGTACGAGCGCTACGAGAACGCGGGCAACGCCCGCACCGACCCCGACCCCCGCGTCAGCCCCGGCGCCCGTCCCCCCGCCGACGTCTCCGTGGAGGTCGTCAGCCCCGGCTCCGCCAGTCCCACCGGTCCGGGCGAGCTCACCGTCTCGGCCCGCTCGCAGGGGAGTGTCACGGTCCTCACGCTCACCGCGAGCGACGACGCCCCCGTGAGCTGGTCGCTGTGGACGAACGCGCCCTGGCTCGTCTTCAGCGGCACGAGCGGGACGCTGGAGGCGGGCGGCAGCGTCACGGTGTACGTGTCGGTCGACCACGCGCGCGAACCGCGCGGCCACTGGTCGGCCCAGGTCGGCGTGCGGCCCTCGGGCGCGGTCGTCCGGATCACCGGGGTGGGGCCGGGCACCCGGGCCATCCCGCCCGCCTCGCCCGACCCCGACCAGGACACCCCGTCCGAACCGGACCCGACGCCGCCGACGACGCCTCCCGACTCCCCGACGCCGACCAGCCCCCCGCCCACCCCGACCCCGCCGTCACCGACCCCGACGGCGCCCACCACACCGCCGGACAGCCCCAGCGGCACGGCGTCCCCGCCGCAGCCCTCATGAGGCCGGAGCCGGGGCCGGGCGCGCGGCCGTCAGCGGGGCGGGTCCGCCGGGTGCGGTGCCACCAGCGGCAGCGCGGAGGCGAGCCGCGCCTCGCACAGGCCCACGAGCACCTCGTACGCCTCCTTGCCCATCAGCTCGGTCAGCTCCGGCCGGTAGGTCACGTAGACCGGCTCGCCCGCGCCGTGCGCCGAGGTCGCCGAGGTGCACCACCAGTGCAGGTCGTGGCCGCCAGGACCCCAGCCGCGCCGGTCGTACTCCCCGATGGAGATCTGGAGCACCCGCGTCTCGTCCGGCCGGTCGATCCAGTCGTAGGTGCGGCGCACCGGCAGCTGCCAGCAGACGTCCGGCTTGGTCTCCAGTGGCTCCTTGCCCTCGCGCAACGCCAGGATGTGCAGCGAACAACCGGCGCCGCCCGCGAACCCGGGCCGGTTCTGGAAGATGCAGGAACCTTCCCACCTGCGGGTCTGCCGCTCACCGTCGTCATCGAGCTGGACCCAGCCGCTCTGCGTGCCCTCGTCGTGGAACTGCCACAGCTCCGGCGTGAGCCGCGCCACGTGCGCCGCCACGCGCTTCTCGTCGTCCTCGTCCGAGAAGTGCGCGCCGAGCGTGCAGCAGCCGTCGTCGGCGCGGCCCGCCTGGATGCCCTGGCAGCCGCTGCCGAACACACACGTCCACCGCGAGGTCAGCCACGTCAGGTCGCAGCGGAAGACCTGTTCGTCGTCGGCGGGGTCGGGGAACTCCACCCACGCGCGCGGGAAGTCGACCCCCTGCTCGTCCGCCCGCTGTCCGGGAGTCCTGGGGGGCTTGGCTTTGCCCGGCTTCGCCTTTTTCGTCTTTGGCACGGGACAAGCGTATGTCCGCGACCGCAGTAGCGTTCAGCTCATGAGACTCGGAGTCCTCGATGTGGGGTCGAATACGGTTCACCTGCTGGTGGTGGACGCGCACGCCGGTGCCGCGCCGCTGCCCGCGTACTCGCACAAGGCCGAGCTGAGGCTCGCCGAACTCCTCGACGAGGACGGTGCGATCGGACCGGAGGGCGTCGACCGGCTGGTGGCCACGGTCAGCACCGCGCTGATCGCGGCCGAGGACAAGGGCGTCGAGGAGATGCTCCCGTTCGCCACCTCCGCGGTGCGCGAGGCCAGCAACGCCGACCTGGTGATCGGCCGGGTCAAGGAGGAGACCGGGGTCGACCTCGGCGTCCTGTCCGGCGAGGAGGAGGCCCGCCTCACCTTCCTCGCGGCCCGCCGCTGGTACGGCTGGTCGGCCGGGAAACTGCTGCTCCTGGACATCGGCGGCGGCTCCCTGGAAGTCGCGTACGGGATCGACGAGGAGCCGGTCGCGGCCGTGTCGCTGCCGCTGGGCGCGGGCCGGCTCACCGCCGCCTGGCTGCCCGGCGACCCGCCCGACCCCTCCGATGTCCGGGCCCTGCGCCGCCACGTGCGCGCGCAGATCGCCCGCACGGTCGGCGAGTTCGCCCGCACCGGCTCCCCGGACCACGTGGTCGCCACCTCCAAGACCTTCAAGCAGCTCGCCAGGATCGCCGGCGCCGCCCGCTCCACCGAGGGCGTGTACGTCCAGCGCACCCTGAGCCACAAGGCGCTGGAGGAGTGGGTGCCCAAGCTCGCCGCGATGACCACCGAGCAGCGCGCCACGCTGCCGGGCGTCTCCGAGGGCCGGGCACGCCAGCTGCTCGCGGGGGCGCTGGTGGCCGAGGGGGCGATGGACCTGTTCGGCGTGGAGGAGCTGGAGATCTGTCCGTGGGCGCTGCGCGAGGGCGTGATCCTGCGCCACCTCGACCAGCTGCCGGTGGGATGACGGGCGGGGCGGCCGGGGCGCCGGGGGCGGCGCGGGCGTCGGGTTCCGGCCAGGTGGACGGTCCCCTCGCGGCCCCTGTTGTGGGTGCCCGTAGGCTGTCTCCGTGGCAGAACCAGTAGTGCGCATCCCGGATGCGAAGGTCGCCCTGTCGACGGCTTCGGTCTATCCGGAGTCGACGGCGACGGCCTTCGAGATCGCCGCACGCCTGGGGTACGACGGTGTCGAGGTCATGGTCTGGACCGACCCGGTCAGCCAGGACATCGAGGCCCTGCGACGGCTCTCGGACTACCACCAGGTGCCGATCCTGGCCGTTCACGCCCCCTGTCTGCTGATCACCCAGCGGGTCTGGTCGACCGACCCGTGGGTGAAGCTCCAGCGGGCGAGAGCCGCGGCCGAGAAGCTGGGCGCCTCCACCGTGGTAGTGCACCCGCCGTTCCGCTGGCAGCGCCAGTACGCCCGCGACTTCGTCACCGGCATCTGGCGGATGGCCGACGAGACGGACGTACGGTTCGCCGTCGAGAACATGTACCCGTGGCGCTACCGCGACCGCGAGATGCTCGCGTACGCACCCGACTGGGACGTCACCAAAGACGACTACCGGCACTTCACGGTCGACCTCTCGCACGCCGCCACCGCCCGCACCGACGCGATGGCGCTCGTCGACCGCATGGGCGACCGGCTCGCCCACGTCCACCTCGCCGACGGCAAGGGCTCCGCCAAGGACGAGCACCTGGTCCCGGGCCGGGGCAACCAGCCGTGCGCCGAGCTCCTCGAAGGGCTCGCCCGCACCGGCTTCGGCGGCCACGTCGTCATCGAGGTCAACACCCGCCGGGCCATGTCCGCGGCCGAACGCGAGGCCGACCTCGCGGAGGCGCTCGCCTTCACCCGGCTGCACCTGGCGTCCAAGGTGCGCCGGTGACCGGATCCGCGTCCGCGCCCGCCCCGCGCCGCCGGGGCCGCCCCCCGCGCGCGCAGGCCGACAGCGGCCCCGGCGCGCGCCAGCGCATCCTGGAGGCGGCCCGCGCCGAGTTCGCCGAGCGCGGCTACGACAAGACCTCGGTCCGCGGCATCGCCAAGGCGGCCGGGGTGGACGCGGCGCTGGTCCACCACTACTTCGGCACCAAGGACGAGGTGTTCGAGGCGGCGGTGGAGATGACCCTGGAGCCGGTCCAGCCGGCCCCCGCGGTGGTCGGCGCCGGCTCCCTCGACGGCGTCGGCGAGCGCATGGCCCGCTACTTCATCGAGGTCTGGGAGAACCCCGCCACGCGCGCGCAGCTCCTGGCGGTCTTCCGCTCGGCCCTCACCCACGAGGCCGCGGCCAAGGTCCTGCGCACGCTCGTCCTGCGCCGCGTCCTGGAGCGCGTCGCGGCCGAGCTGACGGTCCCGGCCCCCCGCTTCCGCACGGAACTGGCGGCCTCGCACATGGTGGGGATCGCCGTCCTGCGCTATGTGATCAAGGTGGAGCCGCTGGCGTCTACGGACCCGGAGGAGATCGTACGGATGGTGGCGCCGACGTTGCAGAGGTATTTGACGGATCCGGGGTGAGGGGAACGGGGGCAGGGGGTGCAGGGGCGCAGCCCCGCTGGGGTGCCGCGTGCCGGGGGGCGAAGCCCCCGCACCTGACCGTATGCCGAACCGGCGTCCCGCCATCCGGACGAACTGTCCGGATCCTGGAGTCGAGGCGTACGCTCGAAGCAGCCCGATCCGGCTATCTGGATGCTGAGGAGCGACCGCAATGCCCGAGCTGAGGTCCCGCACCGTCACCCACGGCCGCAACATGGCCGGCGCCCGCGCCCTGATGCGTGCCTCGGGCGTAGCCGGCGCGGACATCGGCAAGCCGATCATCGCCGTGGCGAACAGCTTCACCGAGTTCGTGCCCGGGCACACCCACCTCGCCCCCGTCGGCCGCATCGTCTCCGACGCGATCCTGGCCGCGGGCGCCGTCCCCCGCGAGTTCAACACCATCGCGGTCGACGACGGCATCGCGATGGGCCACGGCGGCATGCTCTACAGCCTGCCCTCCCGCGACCTCATCGCGGACAGCGTGGAGTACATGGTCGAGGCGCACTGCGCGGACGCCCTCATCTGCATCTCCAACTGCGACAAGATCACCCCCGGCATGCTGATGGCCGCGATGCGCCTCAACATCCCCACCGTCTTCGTCTCCGGCGGCCCGATGGAGGCCGGCCAGGCCACCCTCGTCGACGGCACCGTCCGCAAGCTCGACCTGATCGACGCCATGGTCGACGCCGCCAACGAGAAGATCTCCGACGAGGACGTCCTGCGCATCGAGGAGAACGCCTGCCCCACCTGCGGCAGCTGTTCCGGCATGTTCACCGCCAACTCGATGAACTGCCTCACCGAGGCCATCGGCCTGAGCCTGCCCGGCAACGGGTCCGTCCTCGCCACCCACACCGCCCGCCGCGCCCTGTACGAGAACGCGGCCCGTACGGTCGTCGACATCACCCAGCGGTACTACGAGCAGGACGACGCCTCCGTCCTGCCCCGCTCCATCGCCACGCGCGCGGCGTTCGAGAACGCCATGGCCCTCGACATCGCCATGGGCGGCTCCACCAACACGATCCTGCACCTGCTCGCCGCCGCGCAGGAGGCCGATCTCGCGTACGACCTCAAGGACATCGACGCCGTCTCGCGCCGTGTCCCGTGCCTGGCCAAGGTCGCGCCCAACCTGGCGCCCACGACCACGTACTACATGGAGGACGTGCACCGCGCCGGCGGCATCCCCGCCATCCTCGGCGAGCTCTACCGCGCGGGCCTGCTGAACGAGGACGTCCACACCGTCCACTCCCGCTCCATCAAGGAGTGGCTGGACGCGTGGGACGTGCGCGGGGGCTCGGCGACGCCGGAGGCCGTCGAGCTGTGGCACGCGGCGCCCGGCTGCGAGCGCTCGGCGACCGCGTTCTCCCAGTCCAAGCGGTGGGAGACGCTCGACACCGACGCGGCGGGCGGCTGCATCCGCGACGCCGCCCACGCGTACTCCAAGGACGGCGGCCTCGCGGTCCTGCGCGGCAACCTCGCCGAGGACGGCTGCGTCGTGAAGACGGCCGGTGTCGACGAGTCCATCTGGACGTTCGAGGGCCCGGCGGTGGTCTGCGAGTCGCAGGACGAGGCCGTCGACAAGATCCTCCGTAAGGAGGTCAAGGAGGGCGACGTCGTCGTCATCCGGTACGAGGGCCCCAAGGGCGGCCCGGGCATGCAGGAGATGCTCTACCCGACGTCGTTCCTCAAGGGGCGGGGTCTGGGCAAGTCCTGCGCGCTGGTCACCGACGGCCGCTTCTCCGGCGGCACGTCGGGCCTGTCCATCGGCCACGCCTCGCCCGAGGCGGCGTCCGGCGGGACGATCGCCCTGGTCGAGGACGGCGACCGCATCCGCATCGACATCCCCAGCCGTACGATCGAACTCCTCGTCCCCGAGGCCGAACTGACGGAACGCCGGGCGGCGCTGGGCGGGGTGTACGCGCCGAGGTCGCGCGAGCGCAAGGTGTCGGCGGCGCTGCGGGCGTACGCGGCGATGGCGACGAGCGCGGACAGGGGAGCAGTCCGTGACGTCTCCAAACTGACCTGAGCCCGTCCCCGCGCGGGGCTGAGCCCCGTCCCCCTGCGCAGGACTGCGCCCCCACTCACCGTGGGGCTGCGCCCCTGGCTCCCGGGCGGGCTGTCCCCCGACCTCTTCCGGCGGGGCTGCGCCCTGGCTTCGGTACGGGGCTGCGCCCTGGTTTCGGTACGGGGCTGCGCCCTGGTTTCGGTACGGGGCTGCCCCGCCCGGGCTTCGGTACGGGGCTGCGCCCTGGTCCTTGCGGGCTTCGCCCGGGTCTCCTTCGCGGGGCCTGCGGCCTCCGCGTCCCGCTTCTTCCGTCTGCGGACCGTGCTGGGTTGCTCGCGCAGTTCCCCGCGCCCCTAACTGCCCAGGGGCGCGGGGAACTGCGCGCTCGGCCACC
>NZ_JBEXWK010000053.1:0-14900 GCF_040629815.1 Streptomyces sp. NPDC005878 | reverse complement strand
TTCATCATCACGATCTGGCCGTCCTTGGCCTTCGCGCCCAGCGCGTCCACCAGGGCCTTGCCCTGCACATGGCCGACCTGCTCGTTGTCGAACGACGTGTACGCGTCGATCGGGCCCTCGGCCAGACGGTCGAAGGCGACGACCGGGATGCCCCGGTCCTTGGCCTTCTTCACCGCGCCCGCGATCGCCTTGGAGTCCACCGCGTCCACGATCAGCGCGTCGACCTTGTTGGTGATCATCGTGTCGACCTGCTGCGTCTGCGTCGTCGCGTCCTGCTTGGCGTTCGCGTAGACGACCTTGCCCTTGCCGTTGGTCAGCTCGCTGACCTTCTTCTCGATGAGCGGCTTGTCGAACTTCTCGTAACGCGCGGTCTGGTTCTCCGGCAGGAGCAGACCGATCTTGATGTCGTCGCCCTTCTTGGAGCCTGTCGACTCCTTCGTCTTGTCGCCCGACTCCTTGGCGCTGCCGCAGGCGGCGAGAGAGACGGCCATCGCGGTGGCGGCCACGGCCACGGCGGCACGACGCGTACGCGTGTTCATTCTGAAACCTCCCTGACGAGGCCGCGACGTTGCGGCCGAGGTGGCTGGAAGTCAACTCGGCTGCAGGGCCACCGTCAAGGAGTAAATCCTTAACGAGATGACAACGGTGCCATCCGTTATCTAAGTGAAGGCAGGAGCCCCGGCCGGGAGAGCACTCTCCAACAGGGTCGAATCGCCCATTTCACTCAGTACCAGCGCCAGCGCGCCGAGCACCTCGGCACGGCCGCCGAGGGCCCCCGGAAGGACCGACAGCTGGCGCGCCGCACTGGGAATCGCGTACCGCGAGACGGAGTCCCTGATGGGCCCCAGGACCAGCTCCCCGGCCTCCGCCAGGTCGCCGCCGAGGACCACCCGGCTGGGGTTGAGCAGGTTGCAGAGGTTGGCGACACCGCTGCCGATGTGGCGGCCCACGTCCGCCACCACCCGGCGGCACCCCGGGTCCCCCTCGCGGGCCAGCTGGACCACCCGTTCCATGCTCAGATCGGCCCCGTGGCTGGACTGGAGCAGCGGCAGCACGTACCGCGCCGCGGTGAAGGTCTCCAGGCAGCCCCGGTTGCCGCAGCGGCACACCGGGCCCGACTCGTCCAGGGTGATGTGGCCGATCTCGCCGGCCGTGCCGCCCGGGCCCCGGTAGATCTGCCCGTCGATCACCAGACCGGCGCCGACACCGCTGGCCACCTTGATGTACGCCAGGTCCTTGACCCCGCGTCCGCTGCCCCACACCAGCTCGCCCAGGGCGCCCAGGTTGGCGTCGTTGTCGACGTACACCGGGACGCCCAGGCGGCCCGAGAGCTCCTCGCGGGGGTTGATGCCGGTCCAGCCCGGCAGGATGGCCGTCGAGCCCAGCGTCCCGGACTCCACGTCGATGGGACCGGGCACGCCCAGACCCACCCCGATGACCTTGTCCTGGCCGATGCCGGTGGCCGCGATCAGGCGGGTGACCAGCTCTTCCGCCCGGCCGAAGCCCTGCGCGGAGGAGGCGTCCACATCGAGGGGCTCGGCCTCCTCGGCGAGCACCTGGTGGGCGAGGTTGCCGACCGCGACGCGCAGGTGGGTGTGGCCGAAGTCGACGCCGATGACGATGCCCGCGGAGCCGCTGAGCGAGACGCTGCGGGCCCGTCGGCCGCCCGCCGAGGTGGGCGTGACCTCGACGGTTCCGCCGTCCTTCAGTTCACGAACGATATTGGAGACCGTGGCCGCGGACAGGCCGGTGGCCCTGGCGATCTCGGCCTGGGTGAGCGAGCCCGCCATGCGCACCGCGCGTACGACCCGCTCGAGGTTGGCCCGGTGCAATGACGTCTGCGACCCCGGAGTCTCCATCGACTCATCCACTCCCGCCGTAGGCGGGCGGCACGACGGCCGCCCTCGCACGGGACCGCCACTCCGAGGCCCCGCCCTATCTCCAACATGTGAACTCTAAGCTGAGCCTTTCGGGTTGTCTCCCGTCAAGACCTGAGCAGTGGGACATGACACGGGACCGCCCGTCGGCGTGTCGCCGACGGGCGGTCCCGGGGTGGATACGGAGTGTGACGTACCGCTATTTGAGTGCTCCGGCGGTCAGGCCCGCGACGACCTGGCGCTGGAAGACGATGTACGCGGCGAGCACCGGCAGCATCGCCATCACCAGGCCCGCCATCAGCCCGGACCAGTCGCCCTTGTACCCCTGGCTGGTCGCGAGCTCGACCAGGCCCTGGGAGAGCACCCGCTTGTCGGGGTCGGTGTTGAGCACCGTCGGCAGCATGTACTGGTTCCACTGCCCCAGGAAGTTGAAGATTCCCACGCTGATCAGACCCGGACGGGCCATCGGCAGCATCACCTGGAAGAAGGTACGGGTGTGCGAGGCGCCGTCGATCATCGCCGCCTCGGCGATGGAGCTGGGCAGCGTCCGGAAGAACGAGGTGAGGAAGAAGACCGTGAACGGCAGCGAGTACGCGATGTAGACCAGGATCAGGCCGTGCGTGGTGTTCAGCAGGCTGAGGTTGTTCATCACGTAGAACAGCGGCACCAGCGCCAGCATGATCGGGAAGCTCATCCCGCCGATGAACAGGTAGTAGATGAACCGGTTCCCGGGGAAGTCGAAGCGGGCCAGGACGTACGCGGCCATCGAGCCGAGCAGCAGCGTGCCGATGAGCGAGCCGCCCACCACCAGGATGGTGTTGAGGAAGTAGTCGCTCATATGGGCCTGGGTCCAGGCCCGCGACCAGTTGTCGAAGTGCAGCTTGTCCGGGAGCGCCCAGGGGGTCGACAGGATCGAGTTGTCGTCCTTGAAGGACGCCATGACCGCCCAGAGCAGCGGGATGACGACCATGAACGCCCACAGGACGAGCACGCCGTGGGAGAAGACGTTGAGGACCGCGCCCTCGCTCTTCTTCTCCTTCTTCACCGGCGCCGCCTGCTTGGCCACGGGCGGGCGCTCCTCGGCGAGGTCGGCGGTCGAGGTGTCAGTGGTCATGAGAACTCCAGCCGCTCGCGCCGGCCCAGTCGCATCACGACCGCCGCGAACAGCAGCGTGACGACGAGCAGCGCGACACCGATCGTGGTCGCGTATCCGGCCTGACCGTCGCGGAACGCCGACTGATAGACGTAGAGCGGCAGGACCGTGGTCGAGTAGTCGGGGCCGCCCGGGCCCACCGTCATGATCTGCACGGAGGCGAAGGCCTCGGCGCCGAGGGCGAGGATGCCCATGTAGACCCAGCCGGACTGCACGGTGTCCCAGAGCAGCGGCAGGGTGATCTTGAAGAACGTGGTGAAGCGGCTGGCGCCGTCGAGCAGCGCCGCCTCGTAGAAGTCCTTGGGGATCGACGCCATCCCGGCCGAGAACAGGACGACGAAGAAGCCGACCGTGGACCACACCAGCACGGCCATCACGCAGTAGAGCGCCAGATCCGGGTCGCCCAGCCAGTTCGGCTGGACGCTGCCGAGCCCGACCCCCTTGAGCGCGGAGTTGATCACGCCGTTGTTGGGGTTGTACGCGAACTGGAAGAGCAGGGCGACGATCGCGATCGAGAGCACCTGCGGAAAGAAGTAGGCGATTTTGTAGAATCCGGAACCGCGCACTCCGGCGATGGCGGCGCCCTTTCGGCGCCGTCCCCCGACATTGAGCATGAAGGCGAAGAACAGCGCGAGGCCCAGCGTCACCAGGGGCAGCAACAGGACGAAGAGCAGACTGTGCTGCAACGACTTCCAGAAGATGTCGTCGTCGAACATCCGCGTGTAGTTGTCGAAGCCGACCATGTCGAAGTCCGGGCTCAGACCGGTCCAGTCCGTGAACGAGTAGTAGATGGACTGGATGAACGGCCAGATGACGAAGAGTGAGTACAACGCCAATGGGAGTACCAGAAATCCCACGATGAACCGGTACTTGCCGTGTTGCATGGTTACCGACCCCGATCTTCTAGCGGGTGCCGCCGCTGGTGACGCCTGACCACTGCCGCTACTTCTTGTGCTTGTAGTGCTTGATGTTCTGGTCCTGGGCGGCCTTGTCGGCGTACCCCTGGATCTTCTTGATGGTCTCGGCCGGGGTGGCGCGGCCCGCCATCATCTCGCCGAGACCGGCCACACCGATCTGCTCCTTCTGGAGCTTCACATACCAGTCCTGAAGCCGCGGGTTGACGACGTTCGTGCCGGCCTTCTTCAGCGCGTCGACACCGGACTGCAGGGCGGTCGACAGGGCCAGGCCGTCCGTGCCGCCGTTGAAGGCGGAGAGCGACTTCACCTGGGAGGTGAAGTTCTTCGAGGAGGCCTCGCTGAGCATGATGCGCAGCTGCTCCATACCGCCGACCGGGTTCTTCGCCTTGGCCGGGACGATGAAGGGCTCACCGCCGGACGCCCAGATGGTGCCGAACGGCATCTTGTCGTTGCCGTCCAGGCTGGAGGGCGCGCCCACCATCATCTTGAAGTCCTTGGGCGTGGTGGGAGCGGCCTCGTTCTCCACCCAGGAGCCGTTCGGGATGAACAGCGCCTGCCCCTTGGTCCAGGCGGTCTGCGACTGGATGTGGGTCATGCCGGGCGTGCCCTGGAGGATGTAGCCCTTCTTGAAGAGCTCGTAGTACGCCTCGAACGCGGCCTTGACGGCCGGGTGCTCCCAGGCCTTCGGCTCCAGGTTGTCGATGGCGTCCAGGACCTCACGGCCGCCGATCTTGGCGATGAACGGGTAGAGCGAGAACGGCAGGTAGTAGGGGTACTTGCCCGGGTAGGTCCAGCCCGCGATGCCCTGCTTCTTGGCCTTCGCGCACAGCGCGAGCATCTCGTCCCAGGTCTCGGGGTACTTCGCGTCGAGCTTGTCGAGCGCGGTCTGCGAGTACCACACGCCGTACACGGTGTACGCGTAGTAGAAGATCCAGCACTGGTCGCCGTCGAACTGGCCCATCTCGACGATGCCGGGCCGCAGCGTGTCGCGGACCTTCTTGGCGGGGTCGTCGATGGAGGGCGCGTCCAGGAGCGGGGTCAGATCGGTGAGCTGGCTCTTTCCGACCAGGACACCCATGTCCATCTGCTCGGCGCCCGAGTTGTCGATCAGGTCCGGCGGGGTGCCGCCGTTGAACTTCGGCTGGAGCTCCGACTGGATCTTCTGGGTCTTGTGGAAACTGATCTTCGCCTTCGGGAACGCCTTCTGGTAGACGGCGTTCGCGTCGGTGGCGTACTTGGTGCCGAAACCGCCGTCGAAGATGACGACGTCGAGAGGGGCCGACTCATTCACCGCGAGCGGGTTCTTGTCGGATTTGGTGCCCTTCTCTACCTTCTTGTCGCCGCCGCTGTCGCCGCTCGCGCAGGCGGACAGGAAGCCCATCGCCGGAACGCTGATCAGACCGAGCGCTGCGGACCGCTTGATCAGATCGCGACGGCCCAGGCCCTCATTGCTCTCGTGGGCGGAGGTGGATCCCATGCTCAAGTCCTCGCCTTCTCCAGGACTCAGGCGGTGTACCGGTCGCCCGTACCGAATCGCCTACAGGCGAAGGGCCCCGCCACCGCGGTCAGTTGTGCCGAAGCTTGGGTAGTGCAGGGTACGCAGCGGATACGTCGGATGTGCGGAGGATGACGTGCCGTTGCTTCCCCGACGTCCCCCGTCCCCGAGCACGCCGGTTTCCCGGCGGAGCGGACGCCGACAGGTATAGTCCACTTTCCGTCAACTGAGCAAGATCGAAAGCACGGTTGGACGGCATCCTTTCCCGAGTTGAGACCTCTTGGATATCTGATGGCGGAGCGCGGCGGGCCGGATCCCCGCGGGCCTCTCGCGGCGGGCCGGAACGCCCGGGCCATTTGCCCTCAACGCCCTTGACAGCACCGTCGGCTTGCCTTCCTACTGGATCCTGCATTTTCTCTCTGACAACGTTGTCCAGATCGTATGACCGGTGCGCACCGGCCTTCGCCGCGCTGCCCTCTGTCATGCGCCCGCCAATGGAAAGGCCCCGTATGCTGCCCAGATCCCGGCTCCGCCAAGGGCCGACAGCCGCCCTCGCGGCGGCCTCCTTCCTGCTCGTGGTGACGGCCCAGGGAGCCGCGACGGCCCAGTCCGCCGCCGCCCAACCCTCCCGGTCCGGCCAGGAGTTCCGTACCTCGTTCGAGACCGGCCAGCCGCAGCCCGACTGGCGCGACACCGTGGAGAGGGGCCCGGACGGGAGCAAGCGCGCCTCGGGCGTCGACGGCGGCTTCGCGAGCGGTATACCGGGCAGTGTCACCGACCGGGTGACGGCGGTGCGGGCGAGCGCCGAGAACGACGGCTCGGGCGAGGTGAAGGAGAACCTCGTCGACGGCCAGCCGAGCACCAAATGGCTCGCCTTCCAGCCCACCGCCTGGCTGGAGTTCGACCTCGACAGCCCGGTCAAGGTCGTCACCTACGCCCTGACCTCGGCCAACGACGCGGCCGCGCGCGACCCCCGGGACTGGACGCTGCAGGGCTCCGCCGACGGCGCCACCTGGACGACGCTGGACACCCGCTCGGGCGAGACGTTCGCCTCCCGCTTCCAGACCCGGACGTACGACTTCACCAACTCCACGGCATACGCGCACTACCGCCTGGAAATCACCCATAACAGTGGCGCCGACCTCACCCAGCTGGCCGATGTGCAGTTCTCCGACGGCGACACCAGCACCCCGGTCCCCCCGGACATGCGGACTCTGCCGGACCGCGGCCCCGGCGGCTCCCCCACCGCCAAGGCCAACGCCGGATTCACCGGAAAGAGGGCCCTGCGTTACGCCGGTACGCACAAGGCGGACGGCCGGGCCTACTCGTACAACAAGATCTTCGACGTGGACACCCGGATCGGCCGGGACACCGTGCTCGACTACAAGGTCTTCCCGTCGATGCCGGAGACCGACCCCGGCTATCCCGCCACCCACGTGTCGGTGGACCTCGCCTTCACCGACGGCACCTATCTGAGTGACCTCGGGGCCCTCGACGCGCACGGCGGGCGGCTCACCCCCCAGGGTCAGGGCGCGGCGAAGACCCTCTACGTCAACCAGTGGAACGAGGTGTCCTCGCGCATCGGCGCGGTGGCCGCGGGCAAGACCGCCGACCGGATCCTGGTGGCGTACGACGCGCCCAAGGGGCCGGCGAAGTTCCAGGGCTGGATCGACGACCTCTCGATCGCCCCGAAGAAGCCGGAGAAGCGCCTCGCGCACCTCTCCGACTACGCGCTGACCACCCGCGGCACCAACTCCAGCGGCTCCTTCTCGCGCGGCAACACCTTCCCGGCGACGGCCGTCCCCAACGGGTTCAACTTCTGGACCCCGGTGACCAACGCGGGCTCGCAGGACTGGCTGTACGACTACGCGCGGCGCAACAACGCCGACAACCTGCCCACCCTCCAGGCGTTCTCCGCCAGCCACGAGCCCAGCCCGTGGATGGGCGACCGGCAGACCTTCCAGCTGATGCCGTCGGCGGCGGCCGGGACCCCGGACGCCTCGCGGACCGCGCGCGCCCTGCCGTTCCGGCACGAGAACGAGAGCGCCAAGCCGTACTCCTACGGCGTCACCTTCGAGAACGGCCTCAAGGCCGAGATGGCGCCCACCGACCACGCGGCGGCCATGCGGTTCACCTATCCCGGTGACGACGCCAGCGTGCTCCTCGACAACGTCAACAACAACGGCGGCCTCACCCTCGACCCGTCGACCTCGTCCTTCACCGGCTACTCCGACGTGAAGAGCGGCCTCTCCCAGGGCGCCACCCGGCTCTTCGTCCACGGCGTCTTCGACGTACCGGCGACAGCGGGCGGCAAGCTGCCCGGGGGCGGCGGCGCCGACGTCACCGGCTATCTGCGGCTGAAGCCCGGCAAGGACCGCACGGTCACCCTGCGCCTGGCGACCTCGCTCATCAGCGTGGACCAGGCGAAGGCCAACCTGGCCGCGGAGATCCCGGCCGGCACGTCCTTCGAGCGGGTGAAGCGGCAGGCCCAGCGCGCCTGGGACCGGATCCTGGGCCGGGTCGAGGTCGAGGGCGCGAGCCACGACCAGCTCACCACCCTCTACTCCTCGCTCTACCGGCTCTACCTGTACCCCAACTCCGGCTTCGAGCGGGTGGGAGCCAAGGACGTCTACGCCAGCCCCTTCTCCCCCGGCACCGGCCAGGACACCCCCACCCGCACCGGCGCGAAGATCGTCGAGGGGAAGGTGTACGTCAACAACGGCTTCTGGGACACCTACCGCACGACCTGGCCCGCGTACTCGCTGCTCACCCCGGGGCGGGCCGGCGAGATGGTCGACGGGTTCGTCCAGCAGTACAAGGACGGCGGCTGGATCTCGCGCTGGTCCTCGCCCGGCTACGCGGACCTGATGACCGGGACCAGCTCGGACGTGGCCTTCGCCGACGCGTACGTGAAGGGCGTGAAGTTCGACGGCGAGGCCGCCTACGAGGCCGCGCTCAAGAACGCCACTGTCGCCCCGCCCGCCGCGGGGGTCGGCCGCAAGGGCATGGACACCTCGCCCTTCCTCGGCTACACCCCGACCTCCACGCACGAGGGCCTGTCGTGGTCCCTGGAGGGCTACCTCAACGACTACGGCCTCGCGAAGATGGGCCAGGCGCTCTACGACAGGACCCACAAGTCCCGCTACAAGGAGGAGGCGGCGTACTTCCTGGGCCGGGCCCGCAACTACGTGAAGCTCTTCGACTCCCGGGCGGCGAGCGCCGGCGCGGGCGCCCCCGGCTTCTTCCAGGGCCGGGACACCCAGGGCCGGTGGCGCGTGCCCAGCGCCTCCTACGACCCGCGGGTCTGGGGCTACGACTACACCGAGACCAACGGCTGGGGCTACGCGTTCACCGCCCCGCAGGACTCCCGGGGCCTGGCCAACCTCTACGGCGGGCGCGCGGGCCTGGCGAAGAAGCTCGACGCGTACTTCACGACGCCCGAGACGGCCTCCCCCGACCTCGCCGGTTCGTACGGCAGCGTCATCCACGAGATGACCGAGGCCCGTGACGTCCGGATGGGCATGTACGGCCACTCCAACCAGGTCGCCCACCACGTGACGTACATGTACGACGCGGCCGGGCAGCCCTGGAAGACGCAGGAGAAGGTCCGCGAGGTGATGAACCGCCTCTACACGGGCAGCGCCATCGGGCAGGGCTACCACGGCGACGAGGACAACGGCGAGCAGTCGGCCTGGTACCTGTTCTCCGCGCTCGGGTTCTATCCGCTGGTCATGGGCAGCGGCGAGTACGCCGTCGGCTCGCCCCAGTTCACCAAGGCGACCGTGCACCTGGAGAACGGCCGCGACCTGGTGGTCAGGGCTCCGGCGAACAGCTCGCGCAACCTCTACGTCCAGTCGCTGAAGGTGAACGGCAAGGCGTGGAACTCCACCGCGCTCCCCCACTCCCTGCTGGCCCGGGGCGGCACGCTGGACTTCGCGATGGGGCCGCGTCCGTCGGCCTGGGGCACGGGCGAGAAGGCGGCGCCGGTGTCGATCACGCAGGACGGCAGGGTTCCGGTGCCGCCCTCCGACGCGACCACGGCCGGCGGCCCGCTCTTCGACGACACCTCGGCGACGTCCGCCTCGTTCGGCTCCGCCGAGCTGCCGGTGGCGTCGGCCACGCGCGCGGCGCAGTACACCCTGACGTCCGCCGACGGGTCGAAGGCCCCCAAGGGGTGGGTCCTCCAGGGCTCTTCGGACGGGACGAAGTGGGTCGATCTGGACCGGCGCTCGGGCGAGTCGTTCGCCTGGGACCAGCAGACCCGGGTGTTCACCGTGGCGCGGCCCGGCACGTACGGGCACTACCGCCTGGTCCCGGCGGACGGGCCGGTGACGCTGGCCGAGATCGAGCTGCTGCGCTGACGGCCCCATCCGGCGGCCACGCGTATCGAGTTGGCTGCTTTTACCTCAAGCCGATTGACATGTAAAGGAGTCATGGCAGGATTCCGGTGAAACCCGTGGCGCGTCTCGTCTGCTGAGGCGCGCCACGTCGCATCTGAGCCTCATGGATCATGGAGAACTACGTGGCCAAGAATCTGGCCAAGGATTCCGCGACTCGCGGGACTTCCGGGACCTCCGGCAGCAAGCGCAGCCGCATAGCCGCGCGGCTCGGCGCCGTCGTGGCCGCCACCTCCCTCGTCGGCGCCGGTGCGACCGCGGCCGCGGCGGTCGATCCGCCCAAGCCCTTCAAGGCCGCCCCGAAGCCCTCCGCGCCCTCGCTCACGCGCTCCGGCGCGGTCGGTGCCGCGCCCAGCCCCGAGGCCCCCCAGTTCGACCTGTTCGCCGCGGACCGCGCCAACACGCTCTACGGCTACATCCGCGACGGCGGCGGCGCCCTCAGCCCGCGCGCGAAGATCGACACGGGCTGGGACGCCATCAAGTGGTCGGCCCAGGTCGACCACGACGCCGACGGGTACGCCGACGGCTGGTGGGAGTGGGACAAGAACGGCACGATGTACTACGCCGCGGACGACTCCGACACCCCGTGGACGGTCGGCGGCGGCTGGAACACCTACAACCTGGTGCTCTCCCCCGGCAACCTCGGCGGCGCCGCCGCGGGCGACCTGCTCGCCCGCGACAGCGCCGGCACGCTCTACGTGTACCTGGGGTACGGCAACGGCAAGCTGGCGACCCGCTACAAGGTCGGCGGCGGCTGGAACACCTACAACCAGATCGCCGGCAACGGCGACCTGACCGGCGACGGCAAGAACGACCTCGTCGCCCGCGACGCCTCGGGCACGCTGTGGCTCTACAAGGGCACCGGCGACTACAAGGCCCCCTTCGAGGGCCGCACCCGCATCGGCGCCGGCTGGAACACGTACAACGCCCTGTTCTCCATGGGCGACCTGGACCTGGACGGCACGACCGACCTCGTCGCGCGCGGCACCGACGGCTCCCTGTGGCGCTACTCGGGCACGGGCAACGCGGCGGCGCCGTTCGCGGGCCGCAAGAACATCGGGACGAGCGGCTGGAACACCTACCGGCTGTTCTTCTGACGTCCTGACGTGTGACGCGAGGGCCGCACCCCCGGGGACGGGGGCGCGGCCCTTCGCCGTTGCCCCTCCGCACTCAAACAGGTTGACACGTAAGGGAGTTGTGTAAGGATCTCGCTGATCACGTGACGTGTCCGGCGCACGGTTCCACAGGCGTGCCCCGGGCCGCGTCATGGCTCATCGACCCCATGGAGAGACACGTGGCCAAGTCTTCAGGCCGTACGCCCGGGCGGACGGCTTCCCGTCTCGCCGTCGCGGCCGTCGCCGCCCTCGTCGGCACCGGCGCCACCGCGTTCGCGGCCGATCAGCCGGCTCCCTCGGCCAAGGCCTCGGTGAAGGCCGCGACCGCGAAGGCCGTCGCGCTCGCCGCGGCCAAGGGCAAGCGCGGTGTCACCACCTCCGACGACCCCAACGGCGCCTACCCGGTCTTCGCGCTCATCGGCGTGGACCGCTCGGGCAACAGCTTCTCCTACGTGCCCGACTCCGAGGGCGGCTTCGCGTCCCGGATGCTGTTCGAGGAGGGCCAGGGCGGGGTGAAGAACGGCGCCCAGGTCGACAACGACGCCGACGGCGTCGCGGACGGCGTCTGGAAGTGGGACGCCAACGGCACGATGACGTACGAGCCGCTGCTGGAGCTGGAGACCACCACCGTCGGCGGCGGCTGGAACATCTACAACACGCTGCTCTCCGCGGGCAACCTCGGCGGCGCGGACGGCGGCGACCTGCTGGGCCGCGACGCCTCCGGCACGCTCTATCTGTACCTGGGCTACGGCAACGGCAAGCTGACCTCGCGCTACAAGGTGGGCGGCGGCTGGGGCCAGTACACCGCCCTCGCCGGGAACGGCGACCTCACCGGTGACGGCAAGGCCGACATCGTGGCGCGCGGCGGCGACGGCACCCTGTGGCTCTACAAGGGCACCGGCGACTACAAGGCCCCCTTCGAGGCGCGCACGAAGATAGGCGGGGGCTGGAACATCTACAACGCCATCGTCTCCTCGGGCGACGTGGACCTGGACGGCACCACGGACCTGCTCGGCCGTGACGCGGCGGGAGCGCTGTGGCTGTACAAGGGCACCGGAAACGCCGCGGACCCGTACAAGTCGCGCGTGAAGATAGGAAACGGCGGCTGGAACACGTACCGGCTGCTGTTCTGACGCGCCCCGGCGGCTTCGAGCCACGCGCGATAACCGGAGGGCCGTATTCCCGTAGGGGAAATGCGGCCCTTTTGGGCGTTTTCGGGATACGGATGGTGAACGAGGGGCGAGAAATAGCTGTTGTCTTGATCCCCTTTGTCGCCAAGCGGGTTGACAGGTAAAGGAGTCGTGAAACGATTCCGCTGAACTCGTGACGCGACTCGACACCCGAGTCGCACCACGTCTCATTCACGACCAATGGAGACATACGTGGCCAATATCTCTGGCCGTAAGCGTGGACGCATAGCTTCGCGTCTCGCTGCCGCGGCGGTCACCGCCGCCCTCGTCGGCACCGGCGCCACCGCCTTCGCCGCCGACAACCCCTCGGCGAAGCCGTTCAAGGCCCCGACGGCGAAGCCGGCCAAGCGCGCGCTGACCGGCGCCCAGGCCGCGGACCCGGGCGACGCGCCGGTCTTCGGCCTGTACGGCATCGACAAGTCCAACACCGCCTGGTACTACGCGCCGGACGGCAACGGCGGCCTCGAGTCGCGCACGGGCTTCGAGGGCAACGCGGGCTGGGCGTTCAAGTGGGTCGGCCAGGTCGAACAGGACGGCGACAACGTCGTGGACGGCGCCTGGCAGGCCGACTACAACGGCAACCTGTACTACGCCCCGGCCGACGGCTCCAACCCGATCACCATCGGGGGCGGCTGGAACACGTACAACGCCCTGCTGTCCCCGGGCAACCTGGGCGGCGCGGGCGCCGGCGACCTCCTGGGCCGCGACTCGTCGGGCAACCTGTACCTGTACCTGGGCTACGGCACCGGCAAGATGACGTCCCGCTACCTCGTGGGCGGCGGCTGGGGCCAGTACACGGCCCTCGCCGGCAACGGTGACCTCACGGGCGACGGCAAGGCCGACATCGTGGCGCGCGGCGGCGACGGCACCCTGTGGCTCTACAAGGGCACCGGCAACTACAAGGCGCCCTTCGAGGGCCGTACGAAGATCGGTGGTGGGTGGAACACCTACAACACGATCTTCTCGCCGGGCGACCTCGACCTCGACGGCAAGACCGACCTCGTCGGCCGCGACGCCTCGGGCGCGCTGTGGCGCTACTCGGGCAACGGCAACGCCGCGGACCCGTACAAGTCGCGCGTGAAGATCGGCACGGCGGGCTGGAACACCTACCGACTGTTCTTCTGATCGGACCCGGCCCGATCCAACTCGGTCTGATCCAACTCGGTCTGATCCGATCCGGTCTGATCCGGCCTGATGCGATCTGATGCGATCTGACGGAGGGCCGTACCGCTTCGGCGGTGCGGCCCTTCGGCGTTGCGGGGACGGCGCCGAAGCGGTCGTGACGATTCCCGCACATATCTGTTTGGAAGATGTGAGAAAGCCGTGAAACGATCTCACTGATCCTATGGCGGGCCCCCTGGTGGGACACGCCATGTCTCAACAACTCCATGGAGAAATACGTGGCCAACACTTCTGGCCGTAAGGGCGGGCGCATAGCCGCCCGTCTCGCCGCCGCGGCCATCACCGCGGCGCTCGTCGCGACCGGCGCGTCCGCGGTCGCGGCGGAGAACCCCGCCAAGAGCTCCAAGACCGCGTCCGCGTCCAGCAAGGCGCACGCCCCGGCTGGTCTGCGCTCGTCCGCCGTCGCGGAGGCGAACCGGTTCGCGCTGTACGGCTTCGCCGGCAACGGCTACCTCTACAGCTACTCGCCGGACGGCAAGGGTGGTCTTGACTCCCGTGTGAAGTCCGGTGAGAACTGGAGCAACGAGAAGGACCTCACCCAGGTCGACCACAACGGTGACGGCCACTCGGAAGGCATCTGGTACCGCAGCACGGACGGCTACCTGCGTTACTTCATGTGGGACGTCGGCGAGTTCACCGTCGGTGGCGGCTGGAACACCTACAACCACATCTGGTCCGTGGGCGACCTCGGCGGTGCCGGTGCGGGCGACCTGCTCGCCCGTGACGGCAGCGGCAACCTGTACATCTACCTCGGTTACGGCGACGGCAAGCTGACGTCCCGCTACAAGGTCGGCGCCGGCTGGGGCCAGTACACGCAGATCGCCGGCAACGGCGACCTGACCGGTGACGGAAAGAACGACATCGTCGCCCGCGACGGTTCCGGCAACCTGTGGCTCTACAAGGGCACCGGCAACTACAAGGCCCCCTTCGAGGGCCGCACGAAGATCGGCGGTGGGTGGAACACCTACAACACCCTGATCTCCACGGGCGACCTCGACTTCGACGGCAAGACCGACCTGGTCGCGCGCGGCAACGACGGCACCCTGTGGCGCTACTCGGGCACGGGCAACGCCTCGTCCCCGTACAAGTCCCGCGTCCAGATCGGCAGCGGCGGCTGGAACACCTACCGCCTGCTGTTCTGATCCGACCCCACCGGCTCTTCCCTGAAGCGCCAAGCGTGACGAAGGGCCGCACCCCCGAGAGGAGGTGCGGCCCTTCCTGCTAGCCGGGTCCGTTAGTTGCGGATCAGGTTCCGCAGCACGTACTGCATGATGCCGCCGTTGCGGTAGTAGTCCGCCTCACCGGGGGTGTCGATGCGGACCACCGCGTCGAACTCCACGCCCGTGTCGGTGGTGACCTTCACCGTGCGCGGGGTCGTGCCCTCGTTCAGCTCGGTGACGCCCGTGATGGAGAAGGTCTCCTCGCCGGTCAGGCCCAGGGAGGCGGCCGTGGCGCCCTCCGGGAACTGGAGGGGCAGGACGCCCATGCCGATGAGGTTCGAGCGGTGGATGCGCTCGTAGGACTCGGCGACGACGGCCTTGACGCCGAGCAGCGCCGTGCCCTTGGCGGCCCAG
>NZ_JBEXWK010000052.1:0-20103 GCF_040629815.1 Streptomyces sp. NPDC005878 | reverse complement strand
CACGACCTGGTGGCCCGCGCCGACGACAGCGCGGGCCTGCGGGCGCTGGCCGAGGAGTGGGGCGCGGAGCCGGTGGTGGTGCAGGCCCAGGTACTCAGGGGCGCGGGGAACCGCGCGACCAGGCACCCACGGCCCCCAGACGAACCGGCTCAACGTCCCCGCCCCGGCGCAAGCCCAACCCCCAAGGGGCGCGGGGAACTGCGCGACCAGCCGACCACTGCCCGCAGCCGAAGTCCGGGCCCGAAAGGGGCGCGGGGAACTGCGCGACCAGCCGACCACTGCCCGCAGCCGAAGTCCGGGCCCGAAAGGGGCGCGGGGAACTGCGCGATCAGCCCACCACCCACCCGCAGACAAACCCCAACCCCCAAGGGGCGCGGGGAACTGCGCGAGTCGGCCGCCACGGTCCGCAGACGTACAAGCAGGCCGCCCGCCGGAGGGCTTTCGGGAAGGGGCGGGGTGGGGGCAAACCCCCTCAGCCCCTACGCGCCCGCACCACCCCCGCCCCACCCAGCGCCACCAGCACGACCGCCCCGCCCACCACATAGCCCATCGACGAACTCCCGCCCGTTTCCGCCAGCTCGGTTGCCGCCGCCGTCTGCGTCCGCACCTGCGTACTCGACGTACGCGCGACGGGAGCGGGCGCGGGGGCCGGCCCCGACGCCGGGGACTCGCAGCGGGCCTCCCCGAGCGTCACCTCCCCCTCCACCTCCGCCACGTTCAGCTTCAGCGGATTCACCGACACCCGAAGCCGCAGCGCCGTCGCCGCCGCAGTCCGCGACGTCGTGTGCGTCGACGACAGGTCCAGGGTCACCTCACCCACCCCCGGCACCGCCACCCGCGTCGTCCCGCCCGTCGTCAGGGTGAGCTTCCTTCCCAGGACCGTCACCGCGCCCAGCGGGTTGGACGAGGCCACCGGGCGCGCGCCCGCCGCGCAGACCGCCTTGGAGGTCACGTCCTCGACCTCCACCAGGGACAGCAGCGGCAGACCGGGGACGTGCAGCCGGGCGTGGAGGAGGCGGGCGGTGGCCTCGGCCCGGCCCGCCCTCACCGTCGCCGTCGCGGTCGCCGCGTCCGCCTTCAGGACGTTCACCGGCCGGCCCTTCTCGACGCCGTCGAGCTTCACCTCCAGCGCCGTCCGGCCCGCCGTACCCGAACCGGCCGGTGCCTGGACCTCGTTGAGCGTGGCCTTCAGGGGGATGTCGACCGTCTTGTTGAGGAGCGAGACGTCCAGGCCGGTGCGGAGCACCACCGCGCTCGCCCGGCCCTGGCCGCCGCCGGTCGCCGCAACCGCGCCCGTACCCGCGCCGCCGGCACCCGGACCCGTCGCGTACGCCGGGACGGGCGTCGCGAGGGCCAGGGAGCCGAGGGTCAGGGCCAGCGCGGCCGAGGTGCGTACGGGCAGGCGGAAGTTGATCGTGTTCACGGTGGTGGAACCCCCACAGGAGACATGAGCCGTCACCCGGCGCGCGCCACCACGGGGACTCGTGGGACTCGGGTGAGCCAGGGGCGCGCCAGTGACGGGAGACACCGGAATCTTTACGCACGGAGAGTGAAACCACGTCTACGCGGCGTCAGTTCACCCCAAGGGGGGTCGCACTGACCGCCCGTTCGACTCCGCTCGCGCATCCGTTCCCAGCAGGGGGGCTGCCCGTCCCCCCTGCGGCGTACGCCGGTGGCCCGCGCCGGCGTACAGGTCGCCGCAGCCGAAACGGCTACAACGAGCCACTCCCCGGACCGTCACCCTCCGCGTCAACTCCCCACACCGACACCGACACCCACACCCACACCCGCACCCACACCCGCGTCCGCACCCGCACCCGCCCCCGTCACCCCACGATGCGTCCGTTCAGCACGATCCGGCTCGGCGCCGCCAGCACCCGTACGTCCGCCCGCGGGTCCCCCTCGTACACCACGAGGTCCGCCGGAGCGCCCTCCTCCAGTGCCGGGCGGCCCAGCCAGGCGCGGGCGCCCCAGGCCGTGGCGGAGAGGGCCTCGACCGGCGGGATGCCGGCCTTGACCAGCTCCGCGACCTCCGCCGCGACCAGGCCGTGGGCCATCGAGCCGCCCGCGTCGGTGCCGACGAAGACGGGGATGCCGGCGTCGTGGGCCGAGCGGACGGTGTCGTAGCGGCGGGCGTGGAGGCGGCGCATATGGGCCGACCACTGGGGGAACTTGGCCTGGCCGCCGTCCGCGAGGTGCGGGAACGTGGCGATGTTGACCAGGGTCGGGACGATGGCGACGCCGCGCTCGGCGAAGAGCGGGATCGTGTCCTCGGTCAGGCCGGTGGCGTGCTCGACGCAGTCGATGCCCGCCTCGACCAGGTCGCGCAGGGAGTCCTCCGCGAAGCAGTGGGCCGTCACCCGGGCGCCGAGCCGGTGGGCCTCGGCGATCGCCGCCTCCACCTCACCGCGCGGCCAGCACGGCGCGAGGTCGCCCACCTCGCGGTCGATCCAGTCGCCGACCAGCTTGACCCAGCCGTCGCCGCGCCGCGCCTCGCGGGCCACGTACGCGACGAGGTCGCCGGGCTCGATCTCATGGGCGTAGTTGCGGATGTAGCGGCGGGTGCGGGCGATGTGGCGGCCCGCCCTGATGATCTTCGGCAGGTCCTCGCGGTCGTCGATCCAGCGGGTGTCGGAGGGCGAGCCCGCGTCCCGCAGGAGCAGGGTGCCCGCCTCCCGGTCCGTCAGCGCCTGCTTCTCGCTGGTCTCGTCGTCGACCGGGCCGTGCCGGTCGAGCCCGACGTGGCAGTGCGCGTCGACCAGGCCGGGCAGCGCCCAGCCGGTGACCGTGACAGCCTCCACCGCGCCCGGCGGGCGCTCGTAGGTGATCCGGCCGTCCACCGCCCACAGTTCGTCCCGCACCTCCTCCGGGCCGACGAGCACCCGCCCCTTCACCTGCAGCACCACGTGATCGCTCATGGTCAGCACTGTACGAGGCGCTGGGTACCCTCGACCGGGTACACCCACCCGGGCACCGAGCACCCGCTGATGTGAAGAAGGCACCGCTGTGACGCACCCGTTCCTCGATCTGCCCCCGTTGACCGCCGACCGTTTCGCGGCCATCGAGCGGCGGGTGGCGGCGCTGCTCGCCACCGAGCAGGACGTGGTGATCACGCAGGGCGAGGCGCTGCTGCCGCTGGAGGGCTGCATCCGGGGCGCCGCACATCCGGGCTCCACCGCGCTGAACGTGGTGACCGGCCCGTACGGGCAGACCTTCGGCGACTGGCTGCGGGACTGCGGGGCGCACGTGGTCGA
This sequence comes from Streptomyces sp. NPDC005878, assembly GCF_040629815.1. NCBI lineage: Bacteria > Bacillati > Actinomycetota > Actinomycetes > Kitasatosporales > Streptomycetaceae > Streptomyces > Streptomyces sp. NPDC005878. The sequence goes on along the minus strand of NZ_JBEXWK010000052.1, from coordinate 16,849 downwards.
CCTGGAGGTGCCCTTCCACACGGCCGTCTCCGCCGACCAGGTCGACCGGGCCCTGACCGAGCACCCGGAGATCGACTTCGTCTCCCTGGTGCACGCGGAGGCGGCGACCGGGAACACCAACCCGGTGGCGGAGATCGGCGAGGTGGTCCGCCGGCACGGCGCGCTGTTCATGCTGGACGCGGTGGCGTCGGTGGCCGCCGAGCCGCTGCTGCCGGACGCGTGGGGCGTGGACCTGTGCGTGATCGGCGCGCAGAAGGCGATGGGCGGCCCGGCGGGCGTCTCCGCGGTGTCGGTGAGCGAGCGCGCCTGGGCGCGCATCGCCGCCAACCCGAAGGCCCCGCGCCGCTCCTACCTCTCGCTCCTCGACTGGAAGGAGCGCTGGATCGACGGTGGCCGCAGGGCGCTGCTGCACGCCCCGGCGCAGCTGGAGATGCTGGCGCTGGAGGCGTGTGTGGAGCGGATCGAGGCGGAGGGCCTGGACGCGGTGATGGCCCGGCACGCACGCGCGGCGGCCGCGACCCGGGCGGGCGCCTCGGCGCTCGGCGGCGGGCTGCGGCCGTATGTGCGCCAGGAGCGGGACGCGGCCCCGGTGGCCACGACGCTGCGCGTGCCGGAGGGCGTCGATGCCTCGGAGCTGGTGGCGCGGGCGCTGGCCGCCGATCCCTCGCTGCCGCTGATCGCGGGCGGCGGGGCGCTGGCCAAGGAGATGGTCCGGGTCAACCACTACGGGGCCGACGCCACGCAGGACACGGTCCGTGGTTCGCTCGCGGCGCTGGGGGCGGCGCTGGGTGCGCGGGGCGTGACGGTCGATACGGAAGCCGCCCTCAAGGCTGTTTCCCAAGCCTGGTGAAACCAACCCGATGACACCTTTACCGCGAACAAATAGCCGGTGAATTCCCCTGAACGGGAAGCTGCTTTATCCGGAGCAGCTTCCCGTTTTCTTCTGCCCCAGCAGATTGATCTCAAACACGCGATCTCCAGAAGGTTTTTCGGAGCCCAAGTGGGTGTGATCGACTCCACATCGGCGCCGTTTTGTCCGGTAATTACCGGACAAACCGCCTCGCGCGTACACCTGCGTGATAACACAGAACAGCGCCTCGCACACCCCCCGACGGGAATGCGATTTCAATTTCCGCTGGGTAAATTCCCTCCGCATGACCGCCGCACAGACCGTTGTCCATATCGACACCCCACGCGTCGAGGACGGCGCCGCGATCTGGCGTATCGCCCGCGACTCACAAGTCCTGGACCTCAACTCCTCGTACAGCTATCTCCTCTGGTGCCGTGACTTCGCCGCGACCTCCCTGGTGGCGCGCGACGCCACCGGGGAGCCGATCGCCTTCGTCACCGGCTACGTCCGGCCCGACCGCCCCGACACGCTCGTCGTCTGGCAGGTGGCCGTCGACCGCGAGCACCGGGGGCGCGGCCTCGCCGGCACCCTGCTGGAAGCGCTGACCGCGAAGGTCACCGACTCGCACGGCGTCCGCTCGGTCGAGACGACCGTGACCCCCGACAACACCGCCTCCGACCGGCTGTTCACCTCCTTCGCCGAGCGGCGCTCCACCGCGCCCCGCCGCGAGGTGCTCTTCGACAGCGGCCTGTTCCCCGACGAGGGGCACAAGGCGGAAGTCCTCTACCGGATCGACCTGGGAGTACGACTGTGACCATCACCCCGCCCGCGCTGAGCGTCTTCGAGACCGTCGAGTCGGAGGTCCGCAGCTACTGCCGCGGCTGGCCCGCCGTCTTCGACCGGGCCCAGGGCGCCCGGCTCACCGACGAGGACGGCCACGAGTACCTCGACTTCTTCGCCGGGGCCGGCTCACTCAACTACGGGCACAACAACCCGGTGCTCAAACGCGCGCTGCTCGACTACCTCGAACGCGACGGCATCACCCATGGCCTGGACATGGCCACCACGTCCAAACGCGCGTTCCTGGAGACCTTCCAGAACGTGATCCTGCGCCCGCGCGACCTGCCGTACAAGGTGATGTTCCCCGGCCCGACCGGCACCAACGCGGTCGAGGCGGCGCTGAAGCTGGCCCGCAAGGTGAAGGGCCGCGAGTCGATCGTCTCCTTCACCAACGCCTTCCACGGCATGTCGCTGGGCTCGCTCGCCGTCACCGGCAACGCCTTCAAGCGGGCCGGGGCCGGCATCCCGCTGGTGCACGGCACGCCGATGCCGTTCGACAACTACCTCGACGGGCAGGTGCCCGACTTCCTGTGGTTCGAGCGGCTCCTGGAGGACCAGGGCTCCGGGCTCAACAAGCCCGCCGCGGTGATCGTCGAGACCGTGCAGGGCGAGGGCGGCATCAACGTGGCGCGGCCCGAGTGGCTGCGTGCGCTCGCCGACCTCTGCCGGCGCCAGGACATGCTCCTGATCGTCGACGACATCCAGATGGGGTGCGGGCGCACCGGCGCGTTCTTCTCGTTCGAGGAGGCGGGCATCACCCCGGACATCGTCACCCTGTCCAAGTCGATCAGCGGCTACGGACTGCCCATGTCGCTCTGCCTGTTCAAGCCGGAGCTGGACGTGTGGGAGCCGGGCGAGCACAACGGCACCTTCCGCGGCAACAACCCGGCCTTCGTCACCGCGACCGCGGCGCTGGAGGCGTACTGGACGGACGGCGGCGCCCTGGAGAAGCAGACCCGGGCCCGCGGCGAACAGGTCGAGCAGGCGCTGATCTCCATCACCGAGGAGAACCTGGTCGACGTCAAGGAGTACCGGGGCCACGGCCTGGTCTGGGGCCTGGAGTTCCACGACAAGGCGCGGGCGGGCAAGGTGGCGCGGCGCGCCTTCGAGCTGGGCCTGCTGGTCGAGACGTCGGGCCCGCAGAGCGAGGTCACCAAGCTGCTGCCGCCGCTGACCATCACCGAGGACGAGCTCGACGAGGGTCTGCGCACCCTGGCGCGCGCCGTCCGCGAGACGGCCGCCTGACCGCCGTCCGACCGCCGTCCGTACGAGGAAAGAGAGCAACCCCTGTGATCGTCCGCTCGTTGAAGGACATCGAGAACACCGAACGCCACGTCCGCGCCGCCTCCGGCACCTGGGAGAGCAAGCGGATCGTCCTCGCCAAGGAGAAGGTCGGCTTCTCCCTCCACGAGACGGTCCTGTACGCGGGCACCGAGACGTCGATGTGGTACGCCAACCACATCGAGGCGGTGCTGTGCGTGGAGGGAGAGGCCGAGCTCACCGACCACGAGACCGGTGAGACCCACTGGATCGAGCCCGGCACGATGTACCTGCTGAACGGCCATGAGCGCCACACCCTGCGCCCCAAGACCGACTTCCGTTGCGTCTGCGTCTTCAACCCGCCCGTCACCGGACGGGAGGACCACGACGAGAACGGCGTCTACCCCCTGCTGACCGAACCCGAGGAGGGCTGATCACCATGCAGGACCTGTACCCCACCCGCGGCGCCGCCGAGGTAGTGACCCCCCGTCAGGACCCGGTCGTCTGGGGCCCGTCCGAGGGCTTCGAGTCGTACGAGAAGGACGGCTTCCTCACCGTCGACCAGCTCCTCGCCGACGACGAGGTGGCCTTCTACCGGCGCGAGCTGGAGCGGATGATCGCCGACCCGGCGATCCGCGCCGACGAGCGGTCCATCGTGGAGCCCCAGTCCCAGTCCGTGCGCTCGGTCTTCGAGGTGCACAAGCTGAGCGAGGTCTTCGCGGGCCTGGTGCGCGACGAGCGCGTGGTCGGCACCGCCCGGCGGATCCTGGGCTCGGACGTGTACGTCCACCAGTCGCGCATCAACGTGAAGCCCGGGTTCGGCGCGTCGGGCTTCTACTGGCACTCGGACTTCGAGACCTGGCACGCCGAGGACGGCCTGCCGAACATGCGGACCGTCTCCGTGTCGATCGCCCTCACCGAGAACCACGACACCAACGGCGGCCTGATGATCATGCCCGGTTCGCACCGGGACTTCCTCGGGTGCGCCGGGGCCACGCCCAAGGACAACTACAAGAAGTCGCTCCAGATGCAGGACGCGGGCACGCCGTCCGACGAGGCGCTGACGAAGATGGCCGACCGGCACGGCATCCGGCTCTTCACCGGGCGCGCGGGCTCGGCGACCTGGTTCGACTGCAACTGCATGCACGGCTCCGGTGACAACATCACCCCGTATCCGCGCAGCAACGTCTTCATCGTCTTCAACAGCGTGGAGAACACGGCGGTCGAGCCGTTCGCGGCCCCGATCCGCCGCCCGGAGTTCATCGGCGCCAGGGACTTCACACCGGTGCGCTGACGGGTGCGTGGCCGCCGTCCGGCCGTACGGTGATCGTTGGTACGGTCGGGCGCATGGCTGATGAAACCTCACGGTCCCCCGTCACCGCGGCCGATGTCGAACACGCCGTACGGCTCTCGGTCACCGCGCTGCGCGCCGGGCTGGCCGCGGACTGGGGCGCGAGGGCCGGGTCCCTGGAGTGGGACTGCTGGGAGACCGTCGAGCACCTCGCGGACGACCTCTTCGCGTACGCCGCGCAGCTCGGCCCGCAGCAGCCGCCGCTCGACGGCGATGTGCCGTTCCTGTGGGAGGCGAGGCGGCCCGGCGGGCCGCGCAACGCCGTGCACGCGGACCGCGCGGCCGGACCCGCCGGGCTCCTGACGACCCTGGAGGCGTGCGGCGCCCTGCTGACCGCGATGGTGCGCACGGCCTCCCCCGACGTCCGCGCCCACCACACCTTCGGCGTCTCGGACCCGGAGGGCTTCGCGGCGATGGGGATCGTCGAGACGCTGCTGCACACCCACGACGTGGCCCAGGGCCTCGGCGTCACCTGGGCGCCGCCCGGCGGTCTGTGCGACCGGGTGCTGGCCCGGCTGTTCCGTGACGTCCCGGCGGACCCGGACCGGTGGCGCGTCCTGCTGTGGGCCACCGGCCGGGCCGAGCTGCCCGACCTGCCGCGCCGGGAGTCCTGGCGCTGGTACGGCGAACCGCTCAGTGGCGCAGCCAGACCCTGAGTCCGCCGACCGGGGTGAACCCGGCGCGGACGGCGGCCGCGAGGTCGTCGCCGCTCTCGTAGCCGACCACGTCGAGGCCGGGCCGGTGGCGGGCGAGCGTGCCCAGGCAGCCGGCCCAGGCCGCGTCGAGGTCGCCGTCGGCCGCGAAGAGGTTGGAGACACCCACCACGGGCGCGCGCTCCACCGACGCGCCCTTCACCGACGCGCCCTTCACCGACTGGCTCGTACTGGCGACGGCTCCGGCGATGATCCGCCCCGCCGCGTCCCGCGCCGCGAGGAAGGCGTGGGCGTCCTCGGCGAGGAGCGCGGGCGGGAAGAGACCGTCGCTGTCCCCGTCCGACCAGGCCCGCTCCCAGCGCGCCAACTCCTCTTCCGTACGCACCCGTTCCCACTCCCCCGCGCCCGGTTCCGGGGCGGCCCGGTGGATCCACTGGGCGTCGAAGAGCACCGCGAAGCCCTCGCCCGTCAGGTCGAGGGCGGCGAAACTGTCCTTGACCGAGGCGCCCGGCGAGGCGTCGATCCGCTCCACGATCCCGCGGGACCCGGCACCCGGGTCGAGGGTCACCGCGTCGGGGTAGAGCGGCGGGGTGCGCCGGGCGCTGGTCCAGGCGTGGGCGTCCCGGGCGCCCGTGATGCCGTGGGCGCGGCAGAGGGCCTCGCACCACTCGGCGTTGTTGCGGGCGGCGGCGCGCACCCGTACGTCCTGCTCGGTATCCGTGGTCACGGCCCGATCATCGCTCCCGCGACCGCCCGTGACCACGGCTTTCCCCGGTCGGGCGGTCGGGCGGGGCGGCAGGCCGACGCGGGGCGGTCGCGGCGCCCGCCGGACTCACCGCACCGCGCCCAGCGCCTCCAGCGCGCGGTCCACGTCGGTGGACGCGTTGTACAGGTGGACGGCGAACCGCAGGTTCCCGCCCCGTTCGGAGGCGTACACCCCCGCCCGCAGCAGCTCCGGCTGCGCCCCGCCCAGTCCGGGCACGGCGACGATCGCCGAGTCCTGGGCCACGGACCGGTGCCCGAGCGCGGCGAGGCCGTCCCGCAGGCGCTCGGCGAGTGTCAGGGCGTGGGCGTGCACGGCCGGGATCCCCACGGACTCCAGCACCGCCAGCGACTCCGCGGCGGCGTGGTACGACAGGAACGAACCGGGCTCGTCATACCGCCGCGCGTCCCCCGCCAGCGCCTGCACCGGGCCGTAGTTGTCGCTCAGGTCCTCCGCCGCGAACCACCCCGAGTGCAGCGGGGCCAGCCCCTCCTGGGCCTCCTCGGTCACCGTCAGGAACGACGTGCCCCGCGGGCAGACCAGGAACTTGAACCCCGCCGTGACCGTGTAGTCGTACGCGCCCGCGTCCAGCGGCAGCCAGCCCGCGGACTGGCTGGCGTCCAGGAGCGTACGCGCCCCGTGCGCCGCCGCCGCTGCCCGTACGGCCGCGAGGTCCGCGACCCGCCCGTCCGCGGACTGGACGGACGAGAAGGCCACCAGCGCGGTCTCCGGGCGCACCTCCTCGGCCAGCGCCTCCAGCGGCACGTACCGCATCTTGAGGTCACCCCGTACCGCGAAGGGCTGCACCACCGAGCTGAACTCGCCCTCGGGAGCGAGGACTTCGGCCCCGGCGGGCAGCGAATGGGCGACGAGCGCCACGTGCACCGAGACCGACGAGCCGAGCGCGACCCGGTCGGCGCCGACCCCGGCGAGCCGGGCGAACGAGGCGCGGGCGGCGGCGAGCGCGTCGAAGCCTCCCGCGCCCATGCGGGTGCCGGCGGCGTTCTCCCCGGCGAGCCGCGTGATGGCGTCCACCGCGCGCCGGGGCAGCAGACCGCAGCTCGAAGTGTTCAGATACGTCGTCTCGGGCGCGAACGCGTCACCCGACAGGGGCTCCAGGATCTCCATGATCCCACCCTGCGGCCCGCCGGGGCCGGGGTCAATCGACAAAGCGGAGCGACCGGGTGGCCGAAGGAACGGTCCACGGCCGTCCAGGGGTTGGCGGCCGTACGGGTGTTAGGGGCCGGCGGCCGGTACGGGCGTAGGGAGGCGGCGTCCGGTACGGGCGTAGGGGGTCGGCGGCCGTACGGGCGTCACGCGCCCGGAACCGCGCATCCGTCCGGCCCGCACGCCTCACCGTCACCACCGGCACCGGCCGTCCCCAGCGTGGCCAGGACCGGCGGCGTCCGCTCCTGCCACGCCTGCTCCAGGGCCCGCGTGAACACCTCGGCGGGCTGGCCGCCGGAGATCCCGTACTTGCGGTCGACCACGAAGAACGGCACGGCGTTCGCGCCGAGCTCCGCCGCCTCGGCCTCGTCCGCGCGCACCTCGTCGGCGTACGCGCTCCCGTCGGCGAGCACCGCCCGTACCTCGTCGGCGTCCAGACCGGCCTCGACCGCGAGGTCCAGCAGCACGCCGTCGTCGAAGACCGAGCGCTCCTCGGCGAAGTTGGCCCGGTAGGCGAGGTCGAGCAGCGCCTCCTGGCGGCCCCGGGCCCTGGCCAGGTGGAGCAGCCGGTGGATGTCGAAGGTGTTGCCGTGGTCGCGGCCCTCGGTGAGGTAGCCCAGCCCCTCGGCGTGCGCGGTGGAGGCGACATGCTCCTCCATGCCCCGGGCCTCGTCCAGGGTGCGGCCGTACTTCTCGGCCAGCATCGGGATCACCGGGCCGACCGCGCCCTTGGGGCGGTTCGGGTCGAGTTCGAAGGAGCGGTGGACGACCTCGATGTCGTCGCGGTGCGCGAACTCCGCCAGGCCCTTCTCGAACCGGGCCTTGCCGATGTAGCACCACGGGCAGGCGATGTCGCTCCAGATCTCGACGCGCATGTCACTTCTCTCAATCGGTTCGTGCCGTTTGTGCCACTTGCTTTGTGTCACTTTCAAGCAAGCCAACGTACGGGACCGCCGCCGCATTCCCCGGCCGCCCGGCCGCGCCGGGCTCCCCCGGTCAGGCCACCCGCTCCAGCCTGCTGAAGCCGGCCCGGTACGCGGTCGGGGTCAGACCGGTGCGCCGGACCAGATGGGCGCGGAGCGAGTCGGCGCTGCCCAGGCCGCTGGCCTCGGCGATCCGGTCCATGGGGAGCGTGGTGGTCTCCAGGAGCTCCTTCGCCCGCTCGACGCGCTGGTGGAGCAGCCACTGCAACGGGCTGACCCCGCTCTCGGCGTGGAAGCGGCGGGTGAGCGTGCGCACGCTCACCCCGGCGTGCCGGGCGAGATCGGTGAGGGTGAGCGGCCTGTCCAGGTTGCGCATCGCCCAGCCCCGGGTGTCGGCGCAGGCCACGCCCCGCTCGGCGGGCAGCGGGGTCTGGGTGAACTGGGTCTGCCCGCCGGGCCGCACCGGGGCGACCAGCGCGGCCCTGGCCACCTGGTTGGCGACGGCGGCGCCGTAGTCGGTACGGATGATGTGCAGGCACATGTCGATCCCGGCGGCGTATCCGGACGAGGTCATGACGTCCCCGTCCTCCACATAGAGGACATCGCCCTTGAGGTCGAGCGCCGGATAGCGCCGGCGCAGCTCCTCGGCCAGCTCCCAGTACGTGGTGGCGCTGCGCCCGTCGAGGAGGCCGGCCTCGGCGAGGACGAAGGCGCCGCTGCAGATGGAGGTGATCCGGCGCCCCTCGGCTGCGGCCGCGCGGACGGCCTCCACCGTGCGGGGGTCGGGCGCGTAGCGCTGCCCCGTCCCCGCGACCAGGACGGTGTCGGCCTCCGCGACCGCGTCCAGGCCCCGGGCCACGTACAGGTCGAGCCCGCCGGTGGTGGCGATCGGGCCGGGCTCGGGGGTGCAGACGGTCAGCTCGTACCCCGGGGCGCCGTCGATCTCCACCTTGGCGAAGAGCAGCTCGGGGATGGCGAGGTTGAACATCGACACCGGGGAGGGCGCGACGACGACGATCCGATGGGGCCGCCGCGGGTGGGCCCGCCGGTCGGACTTCATGGCCAGAACCTCCGGATGCATGGCGTTCGGGCCACTACTGTAACCGGGCGGAGATCGCCAGGCTGAGGGCATGTCACCCGACGCCGTACGCCAACCCGAGCCCGCCGCACACCCGTTGACGGCGCCTGAGCCCTTGCCGACGCCCCGGCCCTTGACGCCGACGGGGCAGCTGACGCCGGCCGACGGGTTGCCGACCCACCAGCAGTCGCCCGACCAGTTGCCGACCGACCGGTTGCCGACCGACCGGTTGCCGACGGACCAGTTGCCGACGGACCGCCGGAAGCCGAACGCCGGCGGGGCGGAGCCGACGGAGCCGGGCCGCCGCTCCTCCCCCGGGCTCACCCTGGCCGCCGCCCTCCTGGGCTTCGCGCTGATCACGCTGGACGCGTCCGTGGTGAACGTCGCCCTGCCCGCGATCGGCTCCGAGCTGGGTGGCGGGATGGCGGGGCTCCAATGGGTGGTCGACGCGTACACGCTCGCGTTCGCGGCGCTGATGCTGTCGACCGGCGCGTTCGCGGACCGGATCGGGGCGGCCCGGGCGTACGCGCTGGGCACGGTCGTCTTCGTCCTCGCCTCGGCCGCCTGCGGTTTCGCCCCCGGCCTGGGGGTGCTCATCGGCGCCCGGGTGGTGCAGGGCACGGCCGCGGCCGTCGTGCTGCCCGCCTCGCTGGCGCTGGTGCGGCAGGCGTACGCGGATCCGGCGCGCCGGGCCCGGGCGGTGGCCCTGTGGGCGGCGGGCGGCTCGGTCGCGGTGGCGCTCGGGCCGGTCGCGGGCGGGGCGCTCACCACGGCGTGGGACTGGCGGGGCATCTTCTTCATCAACCTCCCCCTGGGGCTCGCGGCCCTGGTCCTGACGGCCCGCGCCCCGCGCTCGCGGCGCCGTCCCGCGCCGCTCGACCTGCCCGGGCAGCTCACGGCGGTGGTGGCGCTGGCCGCGCTCGCCTTCGCGGTGATCGAGTCCGGGCCGGTACGGGTGGTGGCGGGGGTGGTGGCGCTGCTCTCCGGGGCGGCGTTCCTGATGATCGAGTCGCGCGTGGCGCATCCGGTCGTGCCGCTGGGGCTGTTCCGTACGCCCACGGTCGCGGTGGCCGTCGCCGCGGGGGCGGCGGCGAGCGTCGCCTTCTACGGCGTGATCTTCGTCTTCAGTCTGTACTTCCAGCGGGTACGGGGGGAGTCGGCGCTGGTGGCCGGGCTGATGTTCCTGCCGATGACGGCGCTGATCCCGGTGACCAACGTCCTCTCGGGCAAGCTCTCCGCGCGCTACGGGCCGCGCCGCCCGATGCTGCTCGGCCAGCTCCTGGCCCTGGCGGGCCTGCTCCTGCTCCTCGTCCCCGACGCCGGGACCCCTCCGCTGCTGGTGTCCTTCCTCCTGATCCCCCTGGCCCTGGGCTGCGCCCTGACGATCCCGGCCCTGACGGCGACGGTGATGGAGTCCCTCCCCCAGGACCGGGCGGGCCTGGCGGCCGGCGTCCTGAACGCGGCCCGCCAGGTGGCGGGGGCGCTGAGCGTGGCGGTGTGCGGGGCGCTGGTGGCCGGGGACGGGGCGGGGTTCGTGGCGGGGATGCGGGTGGGGGTGGGGGGTGCGGCGGTGTTGATGGGGCTGGTGGGGGGCTGGGCGGGGTTGCGTTTTGCCCGCGGCCCGGTCGGGGCCGATCGCGCAGTTCCCCGCGCCCCTTCTTAGCCAGGGGTTCGCCTGCGGGCCGGTGGTGGGCTGGTCGCGCAGTTCCCCGCGCCCCTTCTTGGCCAGGGGTTCATCTGCGGGCCGGTGGTGGGCTGGTCGCGCAGTTCCCCGCGCCCCTTAGCGGGTTGGGCTCGCCCCGGAAAGCGCCTGCGGGCGGGCTGGGGAGTTCGTCTGCGGGCCGTGGGTGGGTGGCTGAGCGCGCAGTTCCCCGCGCCCCTTAGGGGGTTGGGCTCGCCCCGGAAGGCGCCTGCGGGCGGGCTGCGGAGTTCGTCTGCGGGCCGGTGGGGGCTGGTCGCGCAGTTCCCCGCGCCCCTTAGGGGTTGGGCTCGGCCCGGGAGGCGCCTGCGGGCGGGCTGGGGAGTTCGTCTGCGGGTCGTGGGTGGCTGAGCGCGCAGTTCCCCGCGCCCCTGGGCAGTTAGGGGCGCGGGGAACTGCGCGAGCAACCCACCACAGCCCGCAGACAAGGCAACCACCCACCCCGCCCCGGGGGGCCGCAGGCCCACTAAGGGGCGCGGGGAACTGCGCGAGCAACCCGCCACGGTCCGCAGGCGAACGAGGGTGTCAGGGGCGCGGGGAACTGCGCGAGCAACCCACCACGGTCCGCAGGCGAACGAGGGTGTCAGGGGCGCGGGGAACTGCGCGAGCAACCCGCCACGGTCCGCAGGCGAACGAGGGTGTCAGGGGCGCGGGGAACTGCGCGGGTGCCCCACCACGGTCCGCAGGTGAAGAAGGGGGGCGGGGCGTAGCCCCGGGTGCAGGGGTGGGGGCGGCTCGGCTGTCCCGGGGGGTCAGGGGGCGGGCGGAGTGGGGGCCTCCCACTGGCCGTCGACCCACCGCGGAACCCCCACACCCCCCTCCCGCAACTCCCCCGGCAACAACCCCTCCGGCACATCCTGATACGTCACCGGCCGCACCCACCGCTCCACCGCCGTCGCCCCCACCGACGTGGACGTCGACGTCGTCGCCGGGTAGGGACCGCCGTGGTGCTGGGCGGGTGCCACCGCCACCCCCGTCGGCCACCCGTCCACCAGGACCCGCCCCGCGAGCCCCGTCAGCGCGGCGAGCAGCGACGCGGCCCCGCCGCCGTCCTGCCCGGCCCCCTCCTCCGTCGACAGGTGCAGCGTCGCCGTCAGGTTCCCCGGCAGCCGCGAGAGCACCGCTCCGATCTCGGACGGGTGCTCATACCTCGCCACCACCGTCACCGGCCCGAAGCACTCCTCCAGGAGCAGATCGTGCGGGCCCGGAGCGGCCAGTACCGACGCCGCGACCGTCAGGAATCCCGCGCTGACCGTGTGCTCCCCGCCGGACCCGGGCGTCACCGGCGCCTCGACCCCGTCGAGCGCGGCCCGCTCGGCGACCCCGGCCACGAACGCGTCCCGCATCCGGTGGTCCAGCATCACCCCCGCCTCCGCGTCGCTCACCGCCGCCGTCAGCGCCTTCAGCAGCGCGTCCCCGCCCGGCCCGGCCGGCGCGAGCACGAAGCCCGGCTTGGTGCAGAACTGGCCGACGCCCAGCGTCATCGAGAAAGCGAGCCCCGCGCCGATCGGCTCGCCCCGCTCCTCCGCCGCCGCCCGAGTGACCACGACCGGGTTCAGCGACCCCAGCTCGCCGTGGAAGGGGATCGGCACCGGCCGGGCCGCCGCCGCGTCGAAGAGAGCGCGTCCGCCGCGTACCGAACCGGTGAAGCCGGCCGCCGCGACCAGCGGGTGGCGCACCAGCGCGATCCCGGCGTCGAAGCCGTGGACGAGCGCGACCACCTCCTGCGGCAGCCCGACCCGTACCGCCGCCCGCCGCAGCAGCGAGGCGCACAGCTCGGAGGTGGCCGGGTGGTCCGGGTGGGCCTTGACCACGACCGGGCAGCCGGCCGCGAGGGCGCTCGCCGTGTCCCCGCCGGGGACGGAGAAGGCGAGCGGGAAGTTGGACGCCGAGTACACCGCGACCACGCCCAGCGGGATCTTCATCCGCCGCAGGTCCGGCCACGGCGGCGTACGGTTCGGGTCGGCGTGGTCGATGCGGACGTCGAGGAAGGAGCCCTCCTCCGCCACGTCCGCGAAGGCCCGCAACTGGGCGGTGGTCCGGGCGAGTTCCCCGGTGAGCCGGACCGGCCCGAGGGCGGTCTCGGCGTCCGCGGCCTCCACCACGTGCTCCGCGGCCTCGTCGAGCAGCTCGGCGGCGGTCCGCAGCAGGGCGGCGCGTACGCCCCGGTCGGCGAGCGCGTCACGCGCCGCCCACGCGGCCCGCACCGCCTCGTCGACCTCGCGCTCGGACGCCTCCGCCGCGACCTGCTCCCGCGGCTTCCCGGTACGGGGGTCGACACTCCAGACTGGTGCTGTGCTCACCGCTACGTCCTTCCGGCTTCCGGTCGTGCCCGAGCTCCCTGGCGGTCGTCCCGCTGGTCCTGCCCCGCCCACCCGGGTTGTTCGGTATTCTGAACAGAGTTCCTGCTGATGAATAAGCTGGACTCTATTGACGGGCGTTCTGCGTTGGCAAGACACGCAGACAAGAAGGGGCGAGGTCGGATGTCGGCTGTCGAGACAGGTGGGGCCCAGGTCAAGTCCGCCGTACGTACGGTGGAGTTGCTGGAGTACTTCGCGGGGCGCCCCGGAATGCACTCCCTCGCGGCGGTCCAGGAGGCGGTCGGCTACCCCAAGTCCAGCCTCTACATGCTGCTGCGCACCCTGGTGGAGCTCGGCTGGGTGGAGACCGACGCCACCGGCACGCGGTACGGGATCGGTGTCCGGGCCCTGCTGGTCGGCACCTCGTACATCGACGGCGACGAGGTCGTCGCGGCGGCCCGGCCGACGCTGGACCGGCTCTCCGACGACACCACGGAGACCATCCACCTCGCCCGCCTCGACGGCACCAACGTGGTCTACCTCGCCACCCGTCAGTCCCAGCACTATCTGCGGCCCTTCACCCGCGTCGGGCGCCGGCTGCCCGCGCACTCGACCTCGCTGGGCAAGGCGCTGCTGGCCACCCACAGCGACGAGCAGGTGCGCAAGCTGCTCCCGGAGACCCTCCAGCAGCTCACCGAGAACACCATCACCGACCGCGAGAAGCTCATCGAGGAACTGCACCAGATCCGCGAGCAGGGCTATGCGGTGGACCGCGAGGAGAACACGCTGGGGCTGCGCTGCTTCGGTGTCGCGATCCCCTACCGCACCCCCGCGCGCGACGCGATCAGCTGCTCGGTCCCGGTGGCGCGGCTGACCCCGGCGCACGAGCAGATGGTGAAGGACGCCCTGTTCGACGCCCGCGACCGGCTGACGCTGGCCACCCGCCGGCTCTGACCCGCGCGCGGCCCCGAGAGCCCGCCGGGTCATGAGAGCTTCCTGAGAAAAGCCGCCAAAGGGAACGATGCACGGCATCCGGCTCGTCCTCTGTGCGGGATGAACAAGACGATCAGGCGCAGTGCGGTCTTCTGTCTGCTCATGGTGCTGGCCCTGCTGGGCCGGGCCACCTATGTGCAGTTCTACCAAGGCCAGGCTCTCGCGGACGACAAGCTGAACCGGCGGAACACCATCGCGCGGTACGCGAACCCGCTCGGGGACATCATCGTGGCCGGCTCGCCGGTCACCGGATCGGTGCGGACGACGGGCGGTGATCTCGCGTACAAACGTGCCTACCGGAACGGCGAGCTGTACGCGGCGGTGACCGGCTTCAGCTCGCAGGTGTACGGGGCGACCCAGCTGGAGGGGATCTACGGCACGGTGCTGGACGGCACCGACACCCGGATGAAGGGCCCGCTCTCGGTGCTCACCGGCGAGCGGGCACGCGGGGGCGACGTGCTGACCACCATCGACCCGGCGGTGCAGAAGGCCGGTTACGCGGCGCTCGGCGGCAAGAAGGGCGCGGCCGTCGCCATCGACCCGAGGACCGGCCGCATCCTCGGCATGGTCTCGACGCCCTCGTACGACCCGTCGAAGATCGCGGGTTCGGCGGACGGCGCCGCCTGGAAAGCACTCTCGGAGGACCCCGACAAGCCGATGGTGAACCGGGCGCTGCGCCAGCCGCTGCCGCCGGGTTCGACCTTCAAGCTGGTGGTGGCCGCGGCGGCGCTGGAGAACGGCCTCTACCCGTCGGTGGACACGAGGACCGACAGCCCCAGCCCGTACACCCTGCCCGGCACCCGGACCGTGCTGACCAACGAGAACCCCTCCGCCCCGTGCGAGAACGCCACGATCCGCACGGCGCTCCAGTACTCGTGCAACAACGTCTTCGCGAAGCTGGCGGACCGGCTCGGCCAGGACAGGGTCCGGGCCATGGCGGAGAAGTTCGGCTTCAACGACGCCGAGCAGGACGTGCCGGTGCGGGCCTCGGCGAGCGTGTATCCGAAGGCCTCCGCGAACATGGACCGGGCGCAGACCGCGCTGACCGGTATCGGCCAGTTCGAGGTGACGGCGACTCCGCTCCAGATGGCCATGGTGTCCGCCGCCATAGCCAACGACGGGGTCATGGCATCGCCGCATATGGTCTCGCAGGTGACGGACGCGGAGGGCACGACCCTCCAGTCGTACGCGGACGGCGACGGCAAGCGGATCGTCTCCTCGCAGACCGCACGCCAGTTGCGCTCGGCGATGGTGACGGTCGTCGAGGAGGGCACCGGCTCCAACGCCAAGGTGAGCGGCGCCGAGGTCGGCGGCAAGACGGGCACGGCCCAGCACGGCGTGGGCAATTCCAAGACGCCGTACGCCTGGTTCACCTCGTACGCCAAGGATCACGCCACCGGCAAGCAGGTCGCGGTGGCCGTGCTCATCGAGGACTCCGGCGCGGCCCGCTCGGAGGTGAGCGGCAACGGCCTGGCGGCGCCGGTGGCGCCGAAGATGATGGGGGCGGCCCTGCGGGCGTCCTAGGGCATCGCGGCCGCCGGGAATAAGGCGCCCGCCGGATCCGTCCGGGCCGCCTCAGCGGCGACCTTTCCCCTGTGAACACGACAGGGGTGAAGGGCGGTGTCAGGGGCCGCGCGCTGCGACGGGTCCTGACCGACCGCGACGCGGGGCTGTATCTGACCGGGGTGGTGGTGTCCGGGTTCGGGTCGTCGGCGATGTGGCTTACGGCCGGGATCTGGACCAAGTCGCTGACCGGCTCCGACGGGCTGGCGGCGCTCACCGTCTTCGCCATGTGGGCGCCGACGCTGGTGGGCCCCCTGCTCGGCACGGTCGCGGACCGGGTGCGCCGGCGGCCCCTCCTGGTGGGGCTCAACCTCGCGATGGCGCTCCTGCTGACGTCCCTGCTCGCGGTGGACGCGGAAGGACGGATCTGGATCCTGTTCGCGGTGCTGGTGGTGTACGGCGTGAACGGCGTCGTCCAGGACGCGGCCGAGGCCGCCCTGGTGGCCGGCGCCGTCGACCGCGATCTGCTGGGCGACTTCAACGGTCTGCGGATGACGGCCAACGAGGGCATGAAGCTGGTCGCTCCGCTGGCGGGGGCGGGGCTGTACGCGCGGTACGGCGGCCAGGCGGTGGCGGTCCTGGACGCGGTGACGTTCCTCCTCGCGGCGGGGATCTTCGCGCTGCTCCGGGTACGGGAGGCGCGGCCGGTGCGGGGCGGCCGCTGGACGGCCGACACGGCGGAGGGCACGCGTGCGGTGTGGCGCTCGCCGGTGCTGCGGCCGCTGGTGCTCGCGGGCGCGGCGACGATGCTGTGCGCCGGGCTGAACGGGGCGGCGGTCTACGCGGTGGCCGACGAACGGCTCGGCCACGCGCCGACGTTCGTGGGCGTGCTGTACACGGTGCAGGGCGTGGGCTCGGTGGCGTCCGGGCTGCTGGCGGGCCCGCTCCTGCGCCGTCTGCCCGCCCACCGCTACGCCGCGGCCGGTATCGCCGTGTTCGCGGTGTCGGTGTGCGCGCGGGTCCTGCCCTACGACGCGGTGGTGCTGGTGTGCAGCGCGGGGATCGGGCTCGGGCTGCCGTGTGTGCTGGTGGCGTCGATGACGGCGGTCCAGCGGTCGGTCCCGGACGCGGTGCTGGGCCGCACGGCGTCGACGGCGAACACGCTGCTGTTCGCGCCGAACGCGGTGGGGCTGGGAGTGGGGGCGGGGTTGGTGGGTGTGGTGGGGGTGGGGGTGTTGCTACCGCTGGTGGGGGTGGGGGCGCTGGCGGCATCCCTGACCCTGCGCCTCCGACCCCCCACACCCTGACCTTCGGGGCTCCCCCCCCGACCCCCTTCTTCCACCTGCGGACCGTGGAGGCCCGCTCGCGCAGTTCCCCGCGCCCCTAGCCACCTAGGGGCGCGGGGAACTGCGCGCGCGACCACCGACAACCCCCAGACCACCCCCCGGCCCCCACAGGGGGCCGGGGCG
>NZ_JBEXWK010000051.1:0-23143 GCF_040629815.1 Streptomyces sp. NPDC005878 | reverse complement strand
CCGATCGCACCCAAGGACGCGCTCGTCACCGTCACCGCCGTCCACAACCCCTTCCGGGACGCGCTGCTGGGCCGGTCGTGGGTCTGCACCGACGAGTCCGACGCCGCGACCCTGGAGGCCGTACGGATCACGGGCCTGGACCAGAACCGCGGCCCCCAGGACGGGGGGACGCCATGACGCCCGACGAACTCGCCGAACGCCTCGAGCACGTGGCCGGCCAAGTCCAGAAGCGTATGGAGCAGGCCGTACGGCACGCCGCGCAACTCGGGCAGGCCCGCATCCAGGGCAACGCGTCCGGCCGCCCCGGCCCGAACGTCATCACCGGCGCCTACCGCGGCTCCTGGCGCACCGAGACGTCGTCCATCCGGGGAGGGGCGAAGGCCACGATCGGCACCAATGCTCCGCAGGCGCGCCGCCTGGAGTTCGGGTTCGTCGGCGCGGACTCGCGGGGCCGCGTCTACAACCAGCCGCCCTTCCCCCATGTGCAGCCCGCGCTGGGGTACATCGAGCAGACCCTGCACGGGCAGGTACGGCTCGCGGTGGCGGTGATGCTGTCGTGAAGCACGTAACGCACATCCACCCCGTCGACGACAAGGTCGAGCACGACACCAGCAGCGGCGAAGCGAGCTGCGTATGCGGCCCGGCCGTGCGGCCCGTGGCGCGCGACGACGGATCGATGAGTTACCTGATTGTCCACCACTCCCTCGACAACCGTGAAAAGACCGAGGGGAGCGGCTCGTGATCTCGCGTCGTCTCGTGACCACCGCGCTGGCCGCGCTCCTCACGTCCGCCACCGGCAAGCCCGTGGGCCGTGGCCGTCTCCCGGACGCGAAGCCGCCCTACTACCTGCTGTATTACATCGACATGACGCTCAGCGGCGCGCCCTTCGCGGATATGAACGAGGACGCATCGTTCGTCTACCAGGTCACCAACGTGTCCGGCCCCGACCCGGACGTACCGGGCTCGTACGGCACGCAGGACCAGGAGGAGTGGCTCGCCGACAAGGCCCGCGAGGCCGTCCTGGGCCGCGACCCCGCCACGGGGTTGTGGCTGCACACCCTGACCGTGCCGGGCGCACGCTGCATCAGCCGCTCCCTGGAGATCGAGCCGGGGGAATCCTCCGACCCAACCGATGCCATCATCAGTTCTGTACAGAGGTTCAGGCTCAACCTGACCTCGACCTGACGCTGATTCAGGCTGCACGACCGCACCGCGGCGGGACCCCACGCGGACGCCACCACGCAGGTGGCCGCCACTGCCGGACGTATTTGCCGAGGGGTCCCTCATGCCGAGGTTCAATCGCAAGGGTGTCACGAAGATTCTCTTCGCGACCACCATCGCCTCCACCGCCTACCTCCCCACCCGCGCCGAGATCACGGGCGCCACCAAGCTGACCGATGCGATTGCCGCAGTGGACGGCTTCGCGCTGGAAAACCAGACGATCGAGACACCCGACCTGGGTTCTTCGTTCACGTCGAAGATCAGCGGTGAGGACCAGGCGGCGGACAGCTCGCTGACGTTCTACGAGGACGACACCGACGAGACCCTGGAGACCGCGCTCGCCAAGGGCTCGACCGGCTTCGTGATCATCCTTCGCAAGGGCGACGTCCCCGCCTCGAACAGCATGGACGTCTACCCGGTCACCGTCGCCTCCAAGTCGTCCATGATCACCGTGGACAACGAAGCCGCCAAGTGGCAGGTCAAATTTGCGATTACCGACACGCCCGCGTTGGACGCGCCCGTGCCGGCCGCCGGTCCCTGACACCCCCTTCTCCCAGCTCCCGGCCGGGCCCGACGACGTCGGGAAGGGGACGCCTGTCGGCGCCCGGCCGGGTCCCCCCTTCCCCGGAGGACCCCCTCATGCCCACCAGCTCCAAGACCACCGTGCCCGAGCCGCCCGCGGCGGCCGTCGCCCAGGACCCGCACTGGACGGCGACCCGCGAACGGCTGCGCCGCCGCCACCGGCCCATCGCCACCCTCACCATCTGCGACGACCACGAAGCCCGCACCGGCCTGGACCGCGCCAAGCGCGCCCTTCAGATGGTGCAGGCACAGGCCGAAGCCGACCCCGACGACCAGGACCTGAAGCGCGACCTGGCCACCGCTCAGACCGCCGTCGACCAGGCACAGCGGACGTACGACGAGGCGGCCATCGTGCTCCGCTTCCAGGCCGTGGACCGAAGTGTCTTCGACGCGCTGAAGAAGGCCCACCCCCCGACGGAGGAGCAGGCCACCGACGGGGAAATCGTCAACGCCGAATCCCTGGGGCCGGATCTCATCGCCGCCTGCTCCCTGGACGGCATCACTGCCGAGGAAGCCCGTGAGTACCTCGACACCTGGGCCAACGGCGAGGCAACCGCGCTGTTCATGACGTGCTGGAACGTCCAGGGCGAGACCCGCATGGACCTGGGAAAAGGCTGATCGCAGATGAGCGTCTGCGGGCCGAACTCGAACTCTGCGACCGGTGGGGGATCCCCCACTCGCAGTTCCGCGGCATCGGGGACGGCCAGTGGACGGAACGCGACCGCGACAAGGCTCTCGCCTACCGCGACTACCAGCGCTCCGTCTGCACCCAGTGCGGCACCCGCTACGACGAGTGGGACCACGGCTTCCCCGGCCAGGAGGACGCCTACGTCGCCACGATCCAGCGCTGCGTCGGCTGCCAGGTCATCGCCGAAAAGCAGGACGAGCTCAAAGAAGAAGGCGACCTGCACGGCAAGCGGATCGCCCTGGTCCCGGTGGCGGTGCACGCCGCGCAGCAGGCCGCGCGCGAGCTGAAGCGGGCGGCGCGGCGCCGCATCCGGGACGACGACTGATCAGCACGACACAGAGAGGGGGCCCGGGCCGTGAGCAACTGGACCTTGAGCGTGGACCTGCGGGGCACAGGCACCAGCCTGGCCACCGAGCTGCGCCAGTCAGCCACCCACGCCCGCGCCCTCGGCACCGCCTCCAAGAACGCCCGCACCCACATACGGGGCCTGGGCAAGGACTCGGAGACCGCGGCCCGCCACGTCCGCACCCTGGGCAACAGCGCCCGTACGGCCGCCCGCGACGTCTCCCGGCTTGGGTCCAGCACCCACAGTGCCGATCGTGGCCTGGCCAGCCTCGGGGGGCACGCCCGTACGGCCGTCCGTGACCTGGCGCGGATGACGACCCAGCTCAACTCCACCGTGCGGGACCTGAACCGGCTCGCCACGGCTTCCGCCCGCGCCGACGCCCGACTGGCGCGACTCGGCCTGGGCGGCGCCGCCGGTCTGCGCCATACCCGCACTGAGGCCGACGCCCTGCACCGCCGCCTGCTGGGAATGGCCAATCTGCTCGCAGGCGGCGCCCTGTTCATGGGCGGCAAGGAACTCCTCAAGGAGGGGGCCGAGTACCAGCAGGCCATGAACACGTTCGGGGCGACGACCGACGCGACCCGCATGCAAATGCTGCGCGCCGGGGCCACCGCGAACCAGCTCGGCAATGACCTGACACTGCCGAAGGCGACCGCAGCGGACGCGGCCGAGGCCATGGTCGAGCTCTCCAAGGCCGGGTTCAGGACGGACCAGGCGATCTCCGCCACCCGCGCCTCGCTGCAACTGTCGGCTGCCGCGCAGGTCAACGCCGCTGACAGTGCTCGGTACTTGGGCGACATGATGGACCAATTCGGTCTCGGTGCCGACCAGGCGTCCACTGCCGCCGACACCCTCGCCGCCACCGCGAACGCGGCCTCGGGTGGTATCACCGACATCTACTACGCCATGAAGTACGCGGGCCCCGTGGCCCACGGCATCGGTATGTCGATGCAGGAAGCAGCCGCAGGTGTCGGCATGCTCCACAAGCAGGGCATCATCGGCCAGACCGCCGGCACCAGCCTGCGCGGCATGTTCGTGAACATGGCCAAACCGACACATCAGATGTCGGAAGGCCTGCACGACCTCGGTATCGAGGCTTACGACGCGCAGGGCCAGTTCAAGGGCCTGCGCACTGTGGTGGAGGGGCTGGAGAAGGCTCAGCACCGAATGAGCCAGCAGGACTTCACCGCAGCGGCGGCGAAGGCGTTCGGCAAGCCGGCCTTGCCTGGCGCCATAGCACTTGCCCACCAGGGTGTGCAGTCCTATGACGCGCTGCTGTCCACCATCTCCAAGACCGGCTCCGTAACCAGCCTCGCCGAGGCCCAGGGCAAGGGCCTCGCGGGCGCCATGGTCCAGCTCAAGACGCAGGCGCGCCAGACCGGACTGGCGATCTACCAGGGCATGGCGCCGGGCCTGGAATGGCTCACCCGCGGAATGACGACGGGCCTGAACAAGGCCACACCGCACATCGAGCACTTCTTCCAGTACCTCAACGACGCGGCCACCCTGTTCGGGCCGGACATCAAGCGGGCCATACGCAGCCATGTCGGTGACGTGGAGGGTGCCGTCTCCGACATGGTCGCCCCGTTCAAGGACGTCGGGAACAAGGCGCTCGCCGACTTCGTGCACCTGCTGCTGACGGCCGGTGGCGCGGCCGTACGGATCCTGACCAACCTGGCCCACGGCGTCCAGCCTGTCGCGGACGGTCTCGCCTCCCTGTCCGACGGCGGTGACTCGGTCGTCTCCAGTCTCGACCTAGTCGTCACCGTCCTGGACCTGCTCTTCCGGGCGCTGGGCTACGTGTCCGGGGTCCTTGTTCCCGTAGGGCACGCTGTCGGTGCCCTCGCGCACAGCTTCGGCGCTCTGCCCGGCCCCGTCCAGCAGTTCATCCTCGCCGCCCTCCTCGTACGCCGAGTCCTGCCGCTGATGACGGGCCTCGCCACCACGGTCGGCGGCCGTGTCACGGGCTCGTTCCGTTCCCTGGGCCAGCAGATGGCAATACAGCGGCAGCTCGCTGCCATGGGTGGGGCGGCCATTAGCCGATACGGTGCCGCGTTCGCGGTCCTCCAGACCCGCGTCCCGGTCGTCGGCGCGATGGCCGCCAGCTTCCGCGGCGCCACGGCGGCCGGCGCTGGCTTCGCCGGGACCCTGCGCGGCATCACCGCGGCGGCGGGCACCGGTCTGCGCGGCGCGATGAGCGGGCTGATGGGCGCCCTTGGAGGGCCGTGGGGTGTGGCCCTGACCGGTCTGACCGTCGGGCTGGGGATCCTGGCGTCCGCGCAGCAGTCCGCCGCCGCGCGCGCCGCCGAACACCGGGCCACCATCGACGGCCTGACCCAGGCGATGCGCCAGTCCAACGGCATCATCGACGAAACGGTGCGCCAGCAGGCCGCGCAGGCCGTCCAGTCCACGAAACTGACCGGCGTCAACGGCCACCTGATGGACGTCCTGGGCCAGGTCGGCTACAGCCTGTCCGACGTCACCGACGCCTACCTGGGCCAGGGAACCAGCATCGACGACCTCGTCGACAAGCTGAAGGATCTGGCGAAGGAGCAGAAGACCGCGTTTGAGCACGCCGGGAGCGACAAGGAGCGCGACCTGGCGGCCGACCGTGCCCTGTCGTACGAGTCGGCGGCCAAGGCCCTGAAGGGCATGTCGGGCGACGCGGAGGAGGCCGCGAAGAAGGCCAAGGACCTGAACGCCGCGACGAAGGGCACCAAGGACGGCGCCAGCGCCTACGACAAGCTCAAGACCTCGGTGAAGGCGTTGGCCGACACCACGGGGGATGCCGACTCCCGCACCCGCGCCCTGCGCGACGCCCTCGACCTGCTCTCGGGCGGGTCCATCAGCCTCCAGGCCGCGCAGGCCCGCGTTCACGAGGCGATCACCAACGCCAATGAGGCGATGGCCGCCGGTGTGAACCACGCCGACGGCTGGCACCAGCAGCTGCTGAAGAGCAGCGGGGCGATCGACACCACCACGAAGAACGGCCAGGCCCTCTTCAGCACCCTCGACTCCATCGCTGAAGCGTCGTCGCAGGCCGCGCTCGCCGCGTTCGACTTCGCCAAGAGCCAGGGCAAGGACGTTCCCGAGGCGGTCGCTGCCGCTCGCAAGGAGATGCAGGACGCCCGCGACTCCGCGATGAAGCTGGCCGGTGGCTACGGCCTGACCAAGGACGAAGCGGCTGGTGTCGCGGACGCCATGGGGCTGATCCCCGGGCAGGTGTCGATCCTCCTCACCACGAAGGGCCTCGACACCGGGCTCGCCGAGCTCCTCGGGGTGCAGGCCGAGTTCAAGCGGCTGCCCAAGGAGAAGACGATCAAGGTCGAGGCGCTGGGGGAGGACGCCAAGAAGGACCTGGAGGAGATCGGCTACAAGATCGAACTCATCCCCGGCACCCGCGAATACAAGATCACGGCTCCGACGACGGCCGCCCGCCACGAGCTCGACCTCCTCATCAACAAGCTCGCGGCCACCAACGGGAAGACGCTGCCGATCAAGGCGCCGAGTGCCGCCGCCATCAAGGAGCTCTCGGCGATCCAGACGAAGGTCGCAGGGACGCACGGCAAGACCCTCACCATGCGGGCGCCGACGGCCGAGGCCCAGGCGAATCTTCAGGCCCTCGGCTTCTCCATCAAGCAGAACGCCCGCGACAAGACCGTCACCATCAGCCTGCCGACGGGCGGGCCGATCTCGGCGGCTGCCGCGATCCAGGCCGCCATCAGCAACATCCACGGCCACGACGTCGGCATCGGGGTCTACCTGAAGGCCACCAGCAGCGACAGCGACGCCAACGGTGTCCCCGACATGATCCAGAACCCGCAGGCCAACGGCAGCGTCCTGGACTTCTACGCGTCCGGCGGCACCAACCGGCAAGGCCGCCGCGAGAACCACGTCGCACAGATCGCCCCGCGCGGCGCGTGGCGGGTGTGGGCGGAGCCTGAGACCGACGGCGAGGGCTACGTCCCGTTCGCCGCGTCCAAGCGCCCCCGCTCGCGCGCCATCACCGAGGAGATCGTGCGGCGCCTCGGGGGCGACCCGGCCGGTATCGAGTGGAACGCGAGCGGCAGCGTCACGGACTGGCGCTACGACCCGTCCACCGGCACGCTCTACAGCGCCTCCGACGCCGGGCAGGCCGGGCACAAGACGCGCAAGGTCAAGGTCAAGGGCGGCGAGGACAAGGAGATCGACTACTTCGACCTGTCGGCGGTCGAGTCGAAGCTGAAGGCGAACTCGCGCGCCAACGCCGAATGGGCCAAGAACCTCACCACGGTGGCGGAGCGGGCCGGGTCCGACGTTGCGGCTGCGCTGGAGGGCATGGGGGAGGACGGCGTCGCCCTCACCGCCAAGATGGCGAAGGGCACCACCAAGTACGTCAACGAGATGGCCGCGAGCCTGCGCGGTCTGGGCGCCACGGCGAAGGCCACGCTCACCGACTACACGCGTCAGCTCACCAAGGTCTCCAACACCAACACCTCTTTCGCGACGGACCTGGCCAAGCTCGCCGCGGCGGGGTACGGCGACCTCGCCGCGCAGTTGTCCGCGCAGGGCGACGAGGCGGCTCAGCAGCTCGCCGCGGAGGCGGTCAAGGACAAGGGCAAGGCGTCCAAGGCCAACACGCAGGCCCAGCGCGCCAACGCCCAGCTCACGCCCGACCAGATCTCCGAACTCGTGTCGATCATCGCGGCCGTCAAGTCGAGCCGGACCGGCCTGCACGACGTCGCCGACACCACAGGCCTGGGTGAGGACGAGATCGTCACCGTCGCCGGGAAGGCGTCCCCGACGATCCGCGACGCCCTCGGGGCGCGGGCCACGAAGTTCCTGGCCGACCTCGCGCGGGCGCAGAAGGGCTTGTCGTACGCCGACGGCGGGATCCGCGAGGGCATCTACGCCACCCAGAACGGCATCGTCCGCTTCGCGGAGCCGTCCACGCAGGGCGAGGCGTACATCCCGCTCGCGTCCCGCAAGCGCATGGCCGCCACAGCCGTCCTCCACGACGTCGCCGGGCGCTTCGGCCTGGGCATCACCGACGCCGCGAGCAGCGGCCGGGTCATCGTCATCCGCCAGGACGGCGACACCCACGTCAGCGTCTCCACCGTCCGCACCGGGGCGTCCGCATCCGACATCGGCGCCCAGGTAGGCCGCTCGGTCCGCCGCGCCCGCAGGGGAGGGGTGGCAGCCCGTGACTGACCTACTCGACTGGCAGATCGACCTCAACGGCGTCCTCATGGGCGCCGGGACCCCCATCAACATCATCGAGACGTCGGGGCTGGGCATGCCCGCCGTACGGGCCTCCGATGTCGAGCAGCCGGGCCGCGACGGGCTGTGGCCGGCCCCCGACTACTACGGCGGACGCCAGGTCCAGATCGACGCCGCGGTAAAGGTCCCCGGCGACCCGGCCGGATGCCAGGCCGTGCTCGCGCAGCTGCTCCAGGCGGCGGATGACCCGGCGGTGCGTCTGGTCGGCGGCGCCACCATGCCCCTGCGGATGAAGCGCCCGGGGCGGCCCACCAAGGTGCTGTACGGGCGAGCCCGGCGCGGTGACCCCGAGTACAAGCAGTTGGTCTTCGGGTACGTCCCCATCGACATCGAGTTCCTGGCCACCGACGCCACCTGGTACGGCGACAGCGACCAGGTCACCGAGATCCCCCTGGGCTGGCTGTCCGGCGGCGGTTTCACCGCACCCGTCCAGGCTCCCATCCATGTGTCCTCGGGGGCGACGGCCGCCGACCGGCCCGGCTGGGTCAACAACGGCGGCGACGGCGCCACCTGGCCCGTCCTGCGCGTCACCGGGCCCTGCTCCAACGTCACCATCACCAACGCCACCACCGGCAAGTCCCTCGCCCTGCCCACGCTGACGCTGGCCTCCAGCGAGTGGGTGGAGCTCGACACCCACCCCGGGCAGGTCTCGGTGCTGCGGGAGAACGGCGGCAACGCCGAAACGCTGCTGTCCGCCGCGTCCCGCCTCGACCTTTTCTCCCTCCCGGCCGGACGCAGCGAACTGCGCTGGACCGCCAGCGACCCCACCAACACCGCCCGGCTCCACGTGACCTGGCGCAACGCCTACACGGCCCTGTAAGCAGAGGAGAAAACCGATGGTGCTGTTCCAGGCGCCCATCCTGACCGACGGGGCCACCCACTCCGCCCAGCAGTTCCGCATGCTCGTACGCGACCTGTCCCGAGGCGCGGAGGGCGTCACCAACGGCACCGACCTGAAGGTGACCGCGCTGTCCACGCCGGGCGCCGGCGTGCAGATCGGTGACGGCTCCGGCATCGTCATCGGCAAAGACGCCGCGTTCCAGGGCTCCTACGCGGTGTGCAACGTCGGGGCGGCCACCCTCGGTATCGCCCCCGGCGGCGCCTCCTCCCGCTGGGACCTGGTCGCGCTGCGCATCCTCGACCCCGAGTACGCGGGCAGCGCCGACCCCGCCGTCGACCCGATCATGTTTTTCGACGTGTTCCCCGACGTGGGGCCGACCGCCACGGACATCCCACCGGGGTACACGGCCATCCCGCTCGCACGGGTCCAGATCCCGCCGTCCACGTCCACCATCACCGCCGGGCTCATCACCGACCTGCGCAAGGTCGCCAACCCGCGGCGCGAGCGCGCCATGTACGTGGAGTCCCCGGCCACCCCCTCGGGGGAGATCTCCGGCAGCTCCGGCACCTACTCCTACTTCTCCACGGCCGCGGGCTGGAACATCGACGTACCGTCCTGGGCGTCCAAGGCGATCATCCGCTGTGACGTGGGCGGCCTGCGCTACAGCACGGCGAACTTCAACGGCTACTTCGGCGCGACCCTGGGTTCGAGCCTCACGGTGCAGCAGACGATCCTCGACGACAACGGCGGCACCGGCGTCCGCCGCAGTACCGCGCTTGCGGCGGACACGCTGACCATTCCGGACTCCTACCGGGGCACCACCCAGCTCCTGCGGATGCGGGCGGCCGGAGGCTCCGGCAACACCGGCAAGGTCTCCGTCGACACCTCCTCGACGCTCGTTGCTGAGGTGGAGTTCGTGGACGCGCCCCGATGACCGGCAGCCCCGACTACCGGATCCTCACCCGGAACGCCCTCACGGGGGAGTGGCTGTCCAAGGCCTTGCCGCTCACGGATCTGGAGTACGGCTGGGAGCTCAACGGCCCCGGCTCCCTGAGCGGCACCCTGAAACCGCACATGCTCCACGCGAACGCGACCCTGGTCGACCCGGGAACGACCGAGATCTACGTGGAGCGGGACGGACTGCTGCGCTGGGGCGGCCTGGTGTGGGACGCACGCCTCAAGGGCTCCGAGTACGCCATCGAGGCGGCGTCCTGGTCGTCGTACCTGATGCACCGCCACGTCATCGACACCGGCCTGACCAAGTACTCCTACGCCGACCCCTGCCAGATCATCCGGGACATCTGGGCCTACGCGCAGGGCATGGCCGACGGCGACCTCGGGGTCATCGTCGACGCCACGACGTCCACCGCGAAAGTCGGCACCAGCGCCGACCCGTACGCCCTGTCGTGGTGGGAAAACCCGGTCCTCGGGGAGAAGGTCGACGACTTGGTGTCGGGGGAGGCCACCCCCGACTACACCTGTGACGTCGCCTGGAACAGCGACAAGACCGCGCCCGTGAAACGGATCCGGCTGGGATGGCCGCGCCTCGGGACACGCCGCAAGGACATCAGCTTCTCGACCGGCATCAACATCGTCGAAGACCCCGAAGTGCCGCTCGCAGGCGACGACTACGCCCAGGTGGTCATCGCCTCCGGCGCCGGGGACGGCTCCGCGAAACGCCAGGCGATCTCCGCCGTCCGCAACGGCCGCCTGCGCCTGGAGTCCGTACTGGATCTGCCCGACATCAAGGCCCAGGACGTCCTGTCGTCCCGGGCCGGCGCGGAACGCATCTACCGCCAGGTCCTCGGCACGGTCGAGCAGATCACCGTCCGGGACAACCGGGCTGCGCCCATCGACTCCTGGCAGGCCGGGGACGACGTCCCAGTCCGAGTCGACAACGACTGGACCAGCTTCCGCGGCTGGTGCCGCATCACCGGCTGGGCGACGAAGCCCGGCGCGGACGGCGGCGAGCAGTCCGTCCTCCAGCTCAAGCCCTCCGCCTCCTACGTCTACGGGAGCCCCGCATGACGACCGATGTGGGCCGCGAGCTAGCCCAGCTCAAGCAGAAAGTCGACCGGCTCCAGCGGGCCTCCCGGCTGTCCTCGGCATCCCTGGACGACACCGCCCTAGAGGTCCGCGACGGCACAGGCTCGCTGCGGGCGCTGGTGGGGCAGCAGGCGGACGGCACCACCGCGGTGAACGTCGTCAACGGCCCCCCGCCGCCCGTCCCGTCGGCGCCGATCGTCGCCTCGGTGCTGGGCGGCATCACCGTGTCGTGGGACGGCCTGTTCGCCGGGGGCGCGGCGATGCCGCTGGACTGGTCGCGCATCGAGGTCCACGCCTCACCGCTCGCCGTGTTCACGCCGATGCCCGCCACGCTCCAGTCGACGATCGAGACCCCGCAGGGCGCCACCGTCGTCATCCCCACCACCGGGCCCCTGTACGTACGGCTGCTGGCCCGCAACACCTCCGGCACCGCCTCCGACCCCACCGCGGTGGAGGGACCGAAGGGACCGACGCCCGTAGTTGCCAGCGACGTCCTCGACGGCATCATCACCACCATCAAGATCGCGGACGACGCGGTCACCGGCGCGAAGGTCGCTGCCGGGGCGATCGACACCGAGGCCATCGCCGCGGCGGCTATCACCGCCGCGCAGATCGCAGCCAACGCGGTCATCACGGCCGCCATCGCCCCGGACGCGGTGACCGCAACGAAGATTGCCGACGGGTCGATCACCACCCCGAAGCTGGTAGCGAACGCCGTCACGGCCAACGAGTTGAACGCGGCGGCCGTCACCGCCGCGAAGATAGCCGCCGGCGCGGTCGTCGCCGGGAAGCTCGACGCGTCCTCGGTCGTCGCCGGGAACATCGCGGCAGCCGCCGTCCAGGCCGGGAACCTCGCTGCCGCGTCCGTGCAGGCCGGGAACCTCGCGGCCGACAGCGTCCAGGCGGGGAACATCGCTGCGGACGTCATCACCTCCCGCGAGCTCCAGGCCCTGTCAGTGGTCGCCGGTAAGATCGCCGCCAACGCCGTGACGGCCACCGAGATCTCCGCCGGGGCCATCACCACCGCGAAACTCGCGGCCGGATCGGTCGACGCCACCGCCCTGAAGGCGGACGCGATCACAGGTAAAACGATCACGGGTGGCACGATCACCGGTACCGACATCAGCGGCGTCACCGTCACCGGCGCCACGGTCACCGGCGGCACCCTGCAAACCGGCACCACCGGGACCCGGGTCGTCATCACCCCGAGCCCGCCCGCCGGGATCGCTACACGCCCCTCAATCCTCGTCTACTCCGGCGTCACCGGCGAGCTCATCCCCGCCATCATCAACGCAGGTCAGGACCCCGACAACCCCAGCATCGCCCGCCCGCAGGTAGTCCTCGCGTCCCCCCGCATCAGCACCGAGCCCGGCGGCAGCTCGCCGGGCGCCAACCTGGTCCTGCGCGCGCCCAAGCTCGGGTCCCTCGGGGGGGCGTTCATCTTGAACGCCTACTCACCCGACGACACGAGCACCATCGGCAAATGCAAAATCATCGGGACGGGGGCAGCCACCGACGCTACGGATTCCGAGATCCACTTCATCCTCGTGGACGGCGATGAGGTCGCCTCCGACATCTACATGTTCGGCAGCTACACCGAGTTCTTCATCAACGGCAGCAGTCACATTCTGAACGCCTCCGGCCTCTCGCTCACGGGCGGCCTCACCGTGACGACCACGGCGGCCGGACCGAACGGGACCTACAACGAGGAGGGCACCTGGTCGACCGCGAATGGCGGCGCTGGCGTCACTTTCAACTCGTGGGTGCAGTCCACCAACTCCACCTACCAGACGCTGCGCCTGTCCAAGGGCGCCGTCCGAGCCCGCCTGGACGGCGTCGCCATGGTCGCCACCGCCTTCTCCACCGGCTCGCAGACGGCTTTCACCATCCCCTCGGGCTACCGGCCGCTCAAGGCGCATTACTTCGCCATCCCCAACATCACGTCCTCCAGTCCGGGTGTCCTGGGCTGCCGCGTCGGCGCCGACGGCCTCGTCACGATCTTCACGTCCGTCTCCGTGCCCCTGAACGCCCTGTACGACTTCTCCAACGTGCACTGGCCGCTCAACTGACGGAAACGGGCCCCGGGGCAACGATCTGCCCGCACACCCGTACGCTGGAGCCACGATCAACCGGGCGACCCTCCGCCCGCTCCATCCCCGAGGGACCGCACCACAACAGGTGCGAGAACAACGCCATCAGCTTCGGGCGCGGGGAGTTACGGAGCCGGGCAGTGCCCGATCTACGTGTGCGCGAGTATCCGGTCCAGCCACGCCTGGGCCGCCACATGGTCCTGGACCCGCGCAGCCTGGCCTACACCCGTATCTACGACGGGCAGCCCCTGCACGCCCGCGAGTGGGAGCCCAAAGTCCCCGTCCTGGACCAGCAGGACCTCCTCTCCCAGGGCATCGACACCCACGCCCTGTACCCGGACACGGACACCGTCGACGCCCTCGGCTCGTGCACCGGCAACGCGGGCACGGCCGTCCTGTCCTGCCTCCTCACCAAGGCCGAAGCCGCTGCCGCCGGCCTCGACCTCGAGGACGCAGCCGCGGCCGAGCGGTACGCGATCGGCCTGTACGCGGACGCGACCCGCGCCGACGCCTGGCACGACCAGCAGTGGCCCACCGACGACTGCGGCTCCTCCGGCCTCGCCATCGCCAAGACCCTCAGGCACCGCGGCCTGATCCACCAGTACGGGCACGCCCTGAACGGCCACCAGCTCGCCGTGTTCCTCCAGAGCGGGCCGGTGCTGATGGGCATGCCCTGGCACGAGGCCTTTTTCGAGCCGCCGCGCTCCGGGCTCCTGGACGACCTCACCGACTGGCAGGCCTCCCCGGTCGCGGGCGGCCACGAAGTCGCCGTGATCGGCCTGGTCCGCATCACCGTCGACCGCACCGGCCGGCTCGTGCCCCGCCAGACCCTGCTGCGCGTCCGTAACTCCTGGTCCGCGTCCTGGGGGGACGGCGGCGACTTCCTGATGTCGCTCGCCGTCTACCAGGCCCTGCGCGACCAGATCGACCTCATCCAGCCCCGCATCGAGGGAGACCGCCGGTGAAGACCGCCCCCACCCCCGCATCGACGAGCCGCAACTACCACGTGGCCGTCGACCACATCGAATCCCCCAACCCCGACGCGCCGTTGCAGTCCACCAGCACCTACCTGGGCACCGTCGACCAGGCACACGTCGACGAGGTCCGCGCGATAGCGGCCCTCGAGGACAGCCCCCGCCACGTCAAGGCTCATCCCCGTATCGAGGGCGCGTTCTGCGTGCTGCGCGATGACGGCGACCTGGACGTGTACGTGCCCGTCGACGCACCCGAGTTCCGCGTCTACCCGCCCGACCCGCACCCCAAGACCACCGAAGGCGCCGACGCGGACGGGAACGGGGGCAGCGCGGAGAAGAGCGTCGGGCCGCGCGGAGCGTCCGGGCCCGCCTACATCGACGGCGCGGTCCACTTCGGGGATCAGTCCATCGGCGGCGCCATGGACTACCCGGGCAACCCGCCGCGGGCGGTGTGGCACACCACCGAGTCCCCGGCCGGCGGATCCTACTTCAGCAGCGTGGCCGCGTACCTGATCCGCGTGGCCTCCGAGCCGCAGGTCATCTACGACCCGGTCACCGACCGGATCGGGCAGTTCGGGCCGCTCACCCAGTCCGGCCGCGCGCTGCGGAACGACGGCAGCCGCCGCACGAACCGCGAAGGCAAGGTCTGCGTGCAGATGGAGGTCCTGGGGGAGGCCGCGCACCCCTGGACGAACGGGTTCAACCCGTCCAGTAAGCCGAACTTCCGCAAGCTGATGTCCACGCTGCGTGCTCACGGCATCCCGGACGTACGGCCCGCGGGGGACTTCCCGGCGACGGCTACAGCCGTTGCGGCCAAGCCGCGCAACCGGACGACGTGGCAGACCAAGGGGGGTCACTACGGCCATTGCGACGTCCCCGGGAACGATCACTGGGACCCGGGTGCCATCGCGGCCAGCGTCGTCCCCGGCAAGGCCAGCAGCCCCACCCCGACCCCCACGCCCTCATCGGTGTACGAGCCGTTCCCGGGCGCCGCGTTCTTCCACACGGGCAGGACCAGCGCGATCGTCACCGCGATGGGCCGACGCCTCGTCGCGGAGGGATGTGGCCGCTACAACCAGGGCCCGGGCCCGAGCTGGACGCTGGCCGACAAGAACAGCTACGCGGCGTGGCAGCGCAAGCTCGGCTACACGGGCAGCGACGCCGACGGCATCCCCGGCAAGACCAGTTGGGACAAGCTGCGTGTCCCCAAGCAGCTCTGACCCCCTCAGCACCCACCCGTCCCTTCCCTCCCCTGGAGAACCCGTGAACACCAGCATCATCAAGGTCCTCGGCAGAGAGCCCGCCGCCTGGCTCGCGCTGGTCGCCGCCCTGGTGAAGGCCTTCTCCGCCTTCGTCATGGACGTCGACCCCAGCACCCAGGCCGTCGTCAACGCCGTCGCAGGTGCCGCCATGGGCCTCGTCATCGCGCTCATCGTCCATGACGGCGCCGTCGCCGCGGTCCTCGGCCTCATCCAGGCCGTCATTGCCCTCACCGTCGGCCTGGGCCTGGACTGGAGCACCGACAAGCAGGCCGTGTTCATGACCGTGGTCACCCTCGCCCTGGCCGGGTACGACCGGACCCAGGTCACCGCCCCAGTCCCCGCCCGGGTACGGCCGCTGAGCAGGGTATGACCGCACGGGAGCGGCGGCCGGCCCCCCTGGTCGGGCCGCCGCCGTCCCCGCACGTGAGGGGGAGCAGATGAGCGACCTGATGGGCATCAACCTCGCCCAGGGCGGCGCCGTCGGCATCCTCGCCCTCGTCGTCATGATGGTCCTCCTCGGCCGCCTCGTTCCGCGCTCCGTCCTCGAAGACGTACGCGCCGACCGAGACGCCCGGGTCGCGGAGATGACCGCCGAGAGAGACACCTGGCGTGCCGCGCACATCGAGAGCGAAGCAGCCCGCCGGATCGCCCAGGGACAGGTCGGGGAGCTCCTTGAACTCTCCCGTACCGCTGACCATCTCCTGCGGTCTCTGCCGCAGCCGACCCGGGAAGGGGGCAAGGATGCGGTGGACCCGGCTTCTGCGCCGTCATAAGCACGAACCGCCCGAGCCCGCCCCCACCCCGGGCCAGCAGGCCGCCGACAACGCCCTGAACCGCGCCCGTCGCGCCCGGCGTGATGCCGAGAGCAAGACGGGCGCGGTCACCGAGGCCGCCGAGAGCCTGCGGCAGGTCCGCGAACGTAATCACTTCGGATCGATGATCCTCAAGGCCTTGGAGGGAGACCACTAGTGGACTGCTCACAGATCGCCAATGTCGCCGCGTCCGGCGTGGTCACCCTGTCCAGCGCCGTGTTCTGCGCGGCCTACCAGCGCCTGGCCCCCTGGCGGGCCTCGGCCGTCGGCCGCCACATCATGGCCTTCACGGGTGCCATCGGAGCGCTCGCCCTGTACAGCGTCATCGTGGGCCTGTGGCCCACCGGCCCCCACATCGCATTCCTGCGCGGCGCCCGCACGCTGCTCCTGGTCGTCATCGCCGCCCTCATCATTCAGCGCACCTGCATGCTCTTCCACGCCCAGCACGCACACGCGAACGACCCACAGGACGACACCCCGCCCACGAAGGATCCCGGGGGAACTGTCCGGTAAAAACACACAGAAAATAACTGCGGCCAGCACTGACTCCGGCAACCCCTCCCACCTGCACGTCTCTTGCTTCCCTCGCGCCGTCATGGCGGGACAAGCAGCAGCACGAGGAATGAAGAACTGACGTCCGGTGCCCCCTCCGGGTGAACGGGGGCCGTTGCGGGCCGTTGGGCCCAGCTAGCATCCGCGTCATGTCGCTGAACAGGAACGCCAGGGACCTCGCTGACGAACTCGGCATCACGTACAGGGCCGCGTTGCAGTTGCTGGACCAGGAGGCCCGCGGCTACGAGTCCCGCAAGGAGACGGCGGATCGTCTCATCGACTACCACCGGCGTCGCAACGCGGGGTCCTCTTCGTCGGCGTCTTGACCGTCTGCTCCCTGGTCGCTGCTGGAGGGGTACCGTCGTCCTTGACCGAGGAGGTCGCGATGGAGCCCATCCTGCATCGGCCGGACTACCCACCGAAGACGCCGCCCCCGCCGAAGCGGCCGATCTCGCCCGAGCGCCCGGACCCGGACACCAAGCCTGCGGGCGCGGTCGCCACACGGCGGCCGGCGGCGGTCATCCGCAACCGGCGCGCGGCGAACTGGGCGCTGGAGAACGCGCCGTGGTCGCCGCCGAAAGCCGCGACGCGTGTGGTCGAGCAGCTGGCCGACTGGGGCTTCGTCCTGGGGGCCGGGCAGCGCGAGACGGTCGCGGCCGTCACCCGGGCACTGGCCGTGGCGAGCCTGAAGGACGGGGGGAAGCGGGTGACGGTGCACGTGGCGGAGGAGCACCGCCAGGCCCTGGTCCTGGTGCTGTCCCACCAGGACGGCCCGGCACCCGACGCCGACCAGGGCTTCCTGGACACGATCGTCGCGCTCGGAGACGTGGTCGTGGAGTGTGGCGCGGACACCGACCGCGACGAAGCAGGCAACCGGCGGTGGGCGCTGCTCGATCTCGCTGCGAAGGGCTGAACGGATTGTGCTCCTGGCTGGGGAACACACCTTCCCCTTTGGGGTGACCATGGAGGGCATGAGCGACAGCAACGCCCGGGAGAACGTCCTCCAACACGCCAACCGTCTCATCTACATGGATCTCGCGCTGTGCGGCTGCGGTCTTGCCGAGGAGTCCTACGACTTGGTCCGCCGCCTGCTGGCCCTGACCCCGTACCACCAGAGCCCTGAAGTCCAGAAGCAGGTCGCGGCGTTGTGCGGAAACGCGCCTGCCCAGCACATGATCCTGTCCATGCTGACCAACGCCGGCCTCATCGAGCACGGCTGCGTGATCGAGGGTTCCTGGCTTACCGACAAGGGCGAGTGGTACCTGAAGGCACTGGACAGCATCAGCGACTGGGACGACATCCACGTGGGGCTCCCGCATGATGGCAGCCCGTGCACGGAGGTCTGCTGGCGGGCGCCTGTTCCGGTTGAGGCCACAGCGTGACCGAGCAGGAGCAAGGTCTACAGAAGTAGGCGGTTCGCTGAGGATCGTTCTGGGGGAAGCGCATAACTAGGACTTATGTACCCTGATCTTGTGACGTCTGATATCGAGATCAGGACGGCCGGAGCAGTCGACCAGTCCGTCGAACAACATCTGCTGCATCTGCGAGACCTCCTGGGCCAGGTCGCCCCACGCGACCCGCACACCCGGCGGCTCGGACCTCGCCGCTGGCGCCTGGAGATCCTCGCCGAACTCTGCACCACCGAGACCTTCCGGCACGTCGTCTCCTGGTTGTCCTCCACCCTGATCGCCTCCACCGGTTCCAAGCGGGACTACGCCGACGACATCCGGCACTGGGCCGTCTTCCTCCAAGAGGAGGAAGGCATCGCCCCGTTCGCCCTGGAAGACGTCACCCCGCCCATGGTGCGGGCCTACCGGGAACGGGAGGAGCGGCGCAAGAGCGCCCCGCGCACCATCAAGCGGCGCATGGATTCGCTGTCCTCCCTGTTCACCTTCACCGGCTGGGCGACGGACCGCCCGATCCTCAACCCGGTCACGAAGTTCGACAAGCCCCGTGTCGACCCCAACGACCTCACAACCGCCACCCCCGTCCTCGAAGTCGACGAACTACAGGCCCTGTTGGACCAGGCCGGCTCCGCGCGGCAGATGTTCGCCGCCGCCCTCATCTACACCCTGGCCGGTCGCGTCTCGGAGTGCTGCACCGCCGGGCTCCATCAGATCCGGCACGAAGGCGACCAGCGCAAGCTCGACCTGCGACGCAAGGGCGGCAAGGGCCGTGTCTTCACCCTGCCGCCGCGGTTGTGCGCGCTGATGGACCAGGCTGTGGGCGACCGCACCACCGGCCTGCTCCTGCTGGACGACCGGGACCAGCCCATGGACCGCCACGCCGTCGACCGACTCCTCAACCGGCTTGGCCAGGCGGCCGGGGTCCTCCCTGGCCGCGAGGTGACCCCGCACGTGCTGCGGGCCTCGAAGCTGACGCACATGCACGACGAAGGCGTCCCCCTTGAGGAGATCCAGCGGTACGCCGACCACGCGCACGTCCAGACCACACTGCGCTACATCCGCCAGCGGGACGACGAGGCCTTGAAGGCCAAGCACGCCGCCGCGGCCGTGGCCGTCTACGACCACCTGCTGGACCGATTCGTCGACAACGGGGGAACGGCGTGAGCAACCAGCTTCCGGCGTCGGTGCGCCAGTTGCACGCGGCCATCGACCGGGCGTTCCCGGCGGGTGAGGGCGGGGTGCAGCCGGTGCGGCGGCGGCAGTTGCGGATGGTCGCCGACATGTGGGGCCGTGCCCTGGAGAAGGACGACGGGTTCTCCGCGTCGGCCCGGTCCGATGCGCGCCGGCTGTTCACGCGTCCGGCGCTGGAATCCTTCTGGCGCCTGGTGCTGGCCGGGGACCTGCGGGCCCGTCCGGCCGAGGAGGGCAAGCCGCGGACGCTGGCGTCGCTGCGGATCGTGCGGGACTGTCTGGGGCTGCTGGCGGATGAGATCATCCCGGGCAGGCCGGTGTGGTTGCCGCGGGTGCCGCAGCAGGAGCCGAAGGCCACGGTGGCGCCGCGGGCGGTGCGGTCGCTGTACCGGGCTGTGGTGGACTTGGCGGCCGGGGGCCCGCTGGAGCGGTCGGGGACGGGCCTGCGCTATGAGGACCGGGTGCGGCTGCTGGCCATGGTGTCGGTCGTCCTGGATGTGGCGCCCCGGGCCGGGGAGTTGAGCGCGCAGACGCTGGCGGACCTGGTGGAGGTGGAGGGCGGCGCGTACATCGGGGTGCGGCGCCGGCAGCAGCGGGCGGCGCCGAATCGGGCGGAGGAGATCGCCGCGTTGGCGGAGGTGCATCCGGCGACGGTGGAGGCCCTGCTGTGGGGGGCAACGCATCAGATGTCGGAGGCGACCCGGCAGCGTGTGCTCGCTGCGATCCGGGAGCTGGAGCCCGCCCCGGAAGTGGAGTGGTACGTGCTGCATGAGCGGACGCAGGTCGCGCTGCGCCAGTGGCTGAGCGTCCGCGAGACGCTGGTGGCGCCGCTGCAGGGGGCGCGGGACGCGTTGTGGGTGACGCTGAAGGCCACGCACCTGGGGCCGGCCGGGCTGCCGCTGGGTTCGACCGGTGTCTCGCAGGCCTACGCGCGAGGGGTGACCGCATTGAATGTCCTGATGGCGGGGTCGTACGGGTGGGAGCCGCTGCCCCGGCGCTTGGAGCAGCTACGGCGGTCGCTCGCGGTGGTGCCGGTGGAGCTGCCTGCGGGTGAGTCTTAGCTCTGGTGGGCGCGGAGGTCGGGGACGGCGTCGGCGGCCTGGTTGAGGACTTCGGTGAGGCGTACGGCGGTTCCGGCGTTCATGCCCCCGAGGTCGACGAAGGCGCAGCCGTTGACGGGCTGGCTGCCGCGCAGGGAGGGGATGGTGATCCCGACGCGGTTCAGGGCTTCGCGGAGTCCCGCCGCGGCGGCGATGCCGGCGCGTACGGCATCGGCGTGCTGGCGTGCCGCCTGTTCCTGGGCTGTCCTGTTGGTCATCGTTTTCCTGCCTTGTCGGTGAGGTCTTCCAGCGCGGTCTCCCACTCGCCTCCGCCGCCGGAGACCGGCCGCAGGAACGCGATCTGTTTGGTGATCCGGTCGGAGTCGCGGTCCCGGTGGATGATGACGGCGACGAGCCGCCACGGCTTGCCGGTGGGGTCGGTGTAGTACTGCGGGTGGGCTGGCCTCTCGGGCCATTCGTCGATCGGCCAGTACTCAAGCTGGGGCATGCCTCGACGCTAGGCGCGGGCCACGGGCCCGACTGGTACAGGGTGTCCCCCCTTGTTGAGGGGGACACCCTGTACCTGTTGTGTGGCTGGGGGGCAGGTCAGGCGGCGACGCCGATGTCCTCGGCGAGCTGGTGGGCGGTGTGGGAGAGGGCGCCGCTGGTGGTGCGGCTCAGGTCCGCGGCGAGGGCCCGGCCGGAGGGGACGTAGCGCACGGCTTCGGGGGAGGTGTCGTAGGCGAGGCGCAGGTACTGGAGGGCTGAGGCGGTCTCGCGGCGGGCGTGGGAGGCCTTGGCGGCGTCCAGGAAGAGCCGGGAGCGGCGTTCCACGGAGGGGATCGTCGACGGGTCGGTGTCCTCGACCCTGCGCAGGGCAACGCCGGGAGTGCGCAGGTCGGCGCCGATACTGACGGCGTGGACCGCGACGTTGCCCATGCCGAACATCGTCCAGGGGTGGGCGTAGGCCGGGCCGAGCCTGTGGGCGGTGCGTTCGGCCTCGGCGTGCCAGCGCCAGGCGTCGCCCTCGCGGCTCTCCTGCGCGGCGGTGACCGCAGCGTGCAGGCACAGGCTCCCGTACAGGCCGCGCAGCCGGTCGGAGCCGCCTTCGAGCTGGGGGCACAGGGTGTCGGCGGCGTCGGCGACGATCCGCAGGGCCTCCTCGGTGTGGCCGGTCACCCGCAGCCCGTTGCCGACGATCCACGCGGCGGAGGCGAGGGCGAGGGGGTCGTCGGCCTGTTCGGCGGCCATCCGGGCCCGGTCGACGATGACCCAGTACAGCTCGGGTTCGACGGTGTGCGCGGCGTACTGCTGGGCGAGGGCGTAGATCTCGCTGAGGATGACCGCGGCCCGCCGTTTCTCCGGGCCGTCGGCGGCCCGTACGGTGGCGTGCCCGGTGGTGATCAGGTCGGGCAGGAGGATGGCCACGGCGGTGCGCTGGCCGCGTGCCTGGTGCCACAGCTCCCACGCCTGGGCGACGCGTCCGGCGAGCTCGCCGACGTCGGCGGGGGTGCCGGCGGCGGCGAAGAGGGGGGCGTGGATCGCGGCGCGCAGGTGAACGACGCCGGGGTGGCTGACGCGCCCGCCGTCGTCGATCGGCATCGACATGCTGGTGTCGCCGGTGAGGTCGCTGATGTTCTTGCAGTCCAGGAGCCGCCCGAGGCGGACGATCATTGAGAGTTCGCGGACGACGCGTTCGCCGCGCTCGACTTTCTTCAGCCAGTCCTCGGACCGTCCGACCAGGCCGGCCAGGACCGGGCGGGTCATCTGTCGGCGCTCGCGGCGCTCGCGCAGGAGGTCGCCGTTGACGGTCATCGGCGCTGTGGGATCAGGCATGGGTGCCCCCTCGGCAGGGATGTGCCTGCCAGCGTAGCCAGTCCGTCCGGGCTCGACGAGCCGGTGTGGTTACGGAGTTGAGAGGGGTGGGTCGTCTCGCACCTCTGGTGGTGTGGCGAGAGGTTGGGCTACGCTGCGCGTGCGCGATCAGTGTGACTCACATGACCACTCTGGCCGCGCGCCACGAAGGCCACCGACCCGCGCAGGGTTCGGTGGCCTTCGTGCTGTCCGGGATGGAACGGGTGGTCAGGAGGCGGGGGTGTACGACGCTTCCAGGGCGGCGGCGAGGATATTGGCGTGGTCGAACGCCATCGGCGGCGGCCACGTCGCGGGGAACCAGTGGGCGGTGCGGGCGTCGTCTCCCGCGATGGCCTGTGTGTCGTTGGGGACGACGGCCAGGTAGGCGACGGTGACGTACCGGCCGCGCGGGTCGCGGTCGGGCCCGTCGAATACGCCGATCTGGCGCAGGTGCCCAGGGTCCACGTGAACGCCGGTCTCTTCGGCGAGTTCCCGGGCGGCGGCATCGCGGCTGGTCTCACCGGGGTCGACGTGGCCGCCGGGCAGCGCCCAGCATCCCTCGTGCGGGGGCCAGCCGCGTTCGATGAGCAGGACGCGGCCGTCGGGCG
The DNA here is from genome assembly GCF_040629815.1 of Streptomyces sp. NPDC005878. Classification (NCBI taxonomy): domain Bacteria; kingdom Bacillati; phylum Actinomycetota; class Actinomycetes; order Kitasatosporales; family Streptomycetaceae; genus Streptomyces; species Streptomyces sp. NPDC005878. Next base: position 371 of record NZ_JBEXWK010000051.1, on the reverse strand, counting down.
TGGTGGCGACCACGTCGGCGGTGTAGCGGATGGTCTCGGGGGTGGTGGTCATGGTGCTCCGTATCTCGGGTTGCGGTCAGGCGGCCAGGTCGGTGTCGGTCTGGGTCAGCTTGCGGCGCGGGCGGTAGTCGGCGTCGTCCTTGTCGCGGGCGAGCTCGTAGTAGTAGAGGGCGTCTGCGTCGTCGGCGGGCGCGGGGGCGGGCCGCTCGTAGACGGTGGGCTCGGGCCGGGTGAGGACGTATGCGGCGCGGTGCACCGTGTAGGAGACGATCCCGTTGAGGGTGAACGGGCGCTCTTCGCCGCGCAGTCGGCACATGGCGATGATGGTGATGTCTCCGGCCTTGGTGGTCCGGAACTCGTGGATCTCGATC
>NZ_JBEXWK010000050.1:12725-33215 GCF_040629815.1 Streptomyces sp. NPDC005878 | reverse complement strand
CGGCGGCCTCCCCGCTGATCATGTGGTCGACGGCGAGCTTGGAGGCGCCGTAGGGGCTGGTGGGGGCGGTGGGGTCGGCCTCGGTGACCAGCCCGTGCCCAGGGGCGCGGGGAACTGCGCGAGCAAGCCTCTACGGTCCGCAGACGAAGAGGGGCGCAGGAGCGCAGCCCCGCGACACTCAGGGGCGCGGGGAACTGCGCGAGCGGCCCTCCACGGTCCGCAGGTGGAGACGGTGAGCGGCTGGCTCGGCACGGTCTGCCGGTGGAGGCCGTGGAGTGGGGGCGCAGGGGCGCAGTCCCTCCGCGCCTGAGCTCAGTCCTTCGCCAGGGAGAACGGGGCCCGGGCCACCGGGAGGCCCGTCGCCTGGACCTCGAACAGGTACGTGCCGGGGGCGGGCGCGCCCGGCGCCGGCGTCGCGCACCGCGCCGCGCTGCGCGACCGGTCCCACGCCACCACCCGCGTCACCGTCGCCTTGCCCGGCACCTGGAACAGCTCGCTCGCCGCTCCGTTCACGCAGTCGTCCGACGCCCACACCTTGTCGTCGCCCGAGTCCGTCACCACCAGGACCGCCCCCTTGGGGCCGAGGTCCGCCTTGCAGGTGGAGTCGGCCGTGTTCTCGACGGAGATGACGACCTGCGGCTTCTCCCCGGGCGCGTAGGTGTTCTTCAGGCTGTGGACCGTCAGCTTCAGCTGGCCCGGCGCGCAGACCGGCAGCGAGGACCCGGCGGGCACCTGGCGCGCCGTACCGCCGCCACCACCGCCGCCGCCCGAGGAGCCGCCGCCCACGGCGCCCGCGCCGCCCCCCGAGCCCGAACTCCCGCCGTCCACGCCCCCGTTGCCGCCGCCCCCGTCGGCCGACGAACCCGCCGTACCGCCGGAGGAGGAAGCACCGGAGGAGGAAGCACCGGAGGAGCCCGAGGACGAGGCGCCCGGGGTCTCGTCGCGGCCGCCCGGCGCCGTACTGATCGCCGGGCCCGAGCTGCCGGGCCCCGGCGTGATCGAGGGGGCCGGGTGGGCGCCCTTGTCGTTGCCGCCGCCCTTGCCGCCGCCCCCGCCACCAGAACTGACGGCCCATAGGATCACCACCGCGAGCAGCGCGAGCAGGGACAGCGCGACTGCCCTCCGTCGCCAGTAGATGGAGGAGGGAAGCGGCCCGACCGGATTGCGCAGAGATCCCACGAGCGAAACTCTACGAGAGTTCCGCCCCAACTCCCGCCCCACCCGCCGCTCGGCGCCCGCAACTTTTCCGGATCATCATCCCGGAAGGCGATGTTCCATACTGTCCGTCACCATGGATAGCGATCTCTACCGCGACATCACCGACTTCGCCCACGACACGCCCTCGTGGATGCAGCACTTCGTCGAGCTCTGGACGGAGGTGGGACTGGTCCTGTTCGGCGTGCTCTTCGTCGCCTGCTGGTGGCGGGCGCGCCGGGCGGACCCGACGGCGATGGCGCTGGCGCTGCTCGCCCCGCTGGCGACCGCCGTCGCGTACATCTCCAGTGAGGTGATCAAGACGCTGGTGGTCGAGGAGCGCCCCTGCCGCGCGGTCAAGGGCGCCGCCACCTCCCTCATCACCTGTCCGGTCAACGGTGACTGGTCCTTCCCGTCCAACCACGCCACCATCGCGGGCGGCGCGGCCGTCGCCCTCGCGCTGGCCTGGCCGCGCATCTGGGCGCTGACGGTGCCGATGGCGCTGGCGATGGCCTTCTCGCGGGTGTACGTCGGCGTGCACTACCCGCACGACGTGGCGGTCGGCCTGCTGCTCGGCACGGCCGTCGCGGTCGTCTTCGCCAAGGCCGGTACGCGCCCGGTGCGCTCCCTCGTCGAGTCGATGCGGGCGAGCGGCAACGGCGCCGCCCTGTGGCTGTCCGGACCGGGCGCGCCGCTGCACGCCCGCCGCTGAGCGGCCCGCCGTACCCGCCGCACCCCCGTTCCGTGCCAGGATCGGGGGTGCCATGACGACGATGCCGACGACCGACCCCGACACGGTCTCCCCCGACGCTCTCCACACCCCCGTTCTCGGGTGGTTCGACCAGCACGCGCGCGACCTGCCCTGGCGCCGCCCCGAGGCCGGTGCCTGGGGGGTGATGGTCAGCGAGTTCATGCTCCAGCAGACGCCCGTGAGCCGGGTCCTGCCGGTGTACGAGCAGTGGCTGGCCCGCTGGCCGCGCCCCGCCGACCTGGCCGCCGACGCCCCGGGCGAGGCCGTCCGCGCCTGGGGCCGCCTGGGCTACCCGCGCCGCGCGCTGCGCCTGCACGGGGCCGCGGTGGCGATAACGGAACGGCACGGCGGTGACGTGCCGCGCGACCACGGGCAGCTGCTGGCGCTGCCCGGCATCGGCGAGTACACGGCCGCCGCGGTCGCCTCCTTCGCGTACGGGCAGCGCCACCCGGTCCTGGACACCAACGTCCGCCGGGTCTTCGCGCGGGCCGTCACGGGCGTGCAGTACCCGCCGACCGCCACCACCGCCGCGGAGCGGCGCCTGGCCCGCGCGCTGCTGCCCGACGACGAGGCGCGCGCGGCCCGCTGGGCGGCCGCCTCGATGGAGCTGGGCGCGCTGGTGTGCACGGCCCGCAACGAGGACTGCGGGCGCTGCCCGATCGCCGCGAGCTGCGCCTGGCGCCTGGCCGGCAAGCCCGCGCACGACGGCCCGCCGCGCCGCGGCCAGACGTACGCCGGGACAGACCGCCAGGTGCGCGGCAAGCTGCTGGCCGTGCTGCGCGAGGCGATGGATCCGGTACCGCAGGCGGCGCTGGACGCAGTGTGGCACGAACCGGTGCAGCGGGCCCGCGCGCTGGACGGGCTGGTCGCGGACGGGCTCGTGGAGCCGCTCGCGGACGGCGTGTACCGGCTGCCGCTGACCTGACGTGACTGACCTGACCTGACCTGACCTGAACTGTCCGGGCCCGCGTCACGGGCTTCTGTAACGGTCTTCCGTCACGGGCTTCGCGACAAACGCCGGCCCCGTTCCCGACGGAGTGTCACGACAGCGGAACTCCAGGTCAGCCAGGGCCTGTTGACCGGCGAGGACCCGGCGCGGGATCGCTCTCCGTCACCGCGGGAACACGCGCTTACCCCGCGAAAACACCGGCCAAACCTTCGTTGTTACACAACCGATGGCTCACCGTGCGCCCCCCGACGGCTGCTCCGCACAGGCCCGTGACAACGGCTCCGTAGGTTCAGTCGGGTAAGCGGGACCAGCAGGGAAAGTCACGGGGACGGAGGCGGTTGGGTATGGCGCACGGCGAGGTGCTCGAGTTCGAAGAGTACGTACGCACCCGGCAGGAGGCCCTGCTGCGCAGCGCCCGGCGGCTCGTTCCGGACCCGGTCGACGCACAGGACCTGCTCCAGACCGCCCTGGCCCGCACCTACGGCCGCTGGGACGGCATCGCCGACAAGGCGCTCGCCGACGCGTACCTGCGCCGCGTGATGATCAACACGCGGACCGAGTGGTGGCGCGCCCGCAAGCTGGAAGAGGTGCCCACCGAGCAGCTGCCGGACGCGCGCATCGAGGACGGCTCCGAGCAGCGCGCCGACCGCGCCCTCCTCATGGACGTACTCAAAGTCCTGGCGCCCAAGCAGCGCAGTGTCGTGGTGCTGCGACACTGGGAGCAGATGAGCACGGAGGAGACCGCCGCGGCCCTCGGAATGTCGGCGGGTACCGTCAAGAGCACGCTGCACCGGGCGCTGGCCCGGCTCCGGCAGGAGCTGGAGAGCCGCGAGCTTGACTTCCACGCTCTGGGCAACGCTGATGGACGTGTCGGCCGGGTGGGCCGGCAGGCCGACCGCCGGGTCGGTCGCAACGGACGCGACGAAAAGGGGCGGGAGCGGTGCGCGGCCTAGGCACAGGCAGAGGGGGCGTACTGGCGGCGGGAACCACGGCGATGGCCGGGCTCGCCGCCTTCGGCCTGCTCACGGCGGGCTGCTCCACGGGGGGCACGGGCACGCGCGACGAGGGCGAGGCGCGCACCGACAAGGTCAGCCACGCCACCCCGACGCCGAAGGCCACGCCCGAGGCGCCCTTCAAGAAGATCAACGCCGTACGGCTGCTCAAGGCGGACCCCAAGGTCAGCGAGCGCGTGAAGGCCGATCTGAAACCCTGCGTGAAGGACGAGTACCCGATCGACGTCTCCTACGGGCACGTCACGGGCGCCGTCGGGCAGGACGTCGTCGTCAACGTGATGACCTGCGGGGACGCGGTGGGTCTTGGCTCCTATGTGTACCGCGAGGAGGGGTCCTCGTACGACAATGTCTTCACCTCGGAGGAGGCGCCCGTCTACGCGGAGATCGACCGGGGTGATCTGGTGGTGACCCGGCAGATGTACGCCAAGGGCGACAAGCCGGCCTTCGCCTCCAGTGAGATCGTGACGACGTACCGCTGGGCGGGCACGAAGTTCGCCAAGCACGACCAGGTGGAGAACGACTTCAGCAAGGCCGTCGGCAACGACGAGGGGACCGAGGCGCCGGTGCCGGCCTCGCCCTGAGTCGGGCGGTCCGGTGTGGTTGGGTTGATCCGTTGGGGTTGACCGATCCGTATCCGTCCGTATCAGTCCGTATCCGTCGGGGGTCGACGGTTCGTATCCGTCGGGTTTGACCGTCCGCGCCCCGAGGCACCCGCACCGGCGCAAGCGCAAGTCGAGGAACTGAGAGCAGCACGATGGCCGAGACCCATGTCCTGTTCGTCGAGGACGACGACGTCATCCGTGAAGCCACCCAGCTCGCGCTGGAGCGCGACGGCTTCACCGTGACCGCCATGCCCGACGGGCTCTCCGGCCTGGAGGCCTTCCGCGCCGACCAGCCCGACATCGCGCTGCTGGACGTGATGCTGCCGGGGCTGGACGGGGTGAGCCTGTGCCGCCGCATCCGCGACGAGTCGACCGTTCCGGTGATCATGCTGTCCGCGCGCGCGGACTCCATCGACGTGGTGCTCGGCCTGGAGGCCGGCGCCGACGACTACGTGACCAAGCCGTTCGACGGGGCCGTGCTCGTCGCCCGCATCCGTGCCGTGCTGCGGCGCTTCGGGCACGCGGGCGGCTCCGGCGCGGGCGCGGCCGAGCCGGACGGGGCCGTCGACGGCGGGGTCCTCGCCTTCGGCGACCTGGAGGTCGACACCGAGGGCATGGAGGTCCGCAAGGGCGGTGAGACCGTCGCCCTGACCCCGACCGAGATGCGGCTGCTCCTGGAGTTCTCCTCGGCGCCCGGTACCGTGCTCTCCCGCGACAAGCTCCTTGAGCGGGTGTGGGACTACGGGTGGGGCGGGGACACCCGGGTCGTGGACGTCCACGTGCAGCGGCTGCGCACGAAGATCGGTCAGGACCGGATCGAGACCGTGCGTGGCTTCGGCTACAAACTGAAGGCGTGAGGGGCAGAAGGCGTGAGGGGCGAGTGAGGCGGCCCGCTCTGCGGACCGGTGTCCGCTGGAAGATCAGTATCGCCATCACCGCCGTCGGGGCGCTGACCGTGATGGCGCTCAGCCTCGTCGTGCACAACGCGGCGCGGGTCTCGATGCTCGACAACGCGCGCGACCTCCAGCTCGACCGGGTGCTGTTCGCGCAGCGCATCTACGAGACGAGCAAGCAGACCCGGTTCGGCGCCAAGCTCAACGACCCGGCGCTGCCCGCCGACCTCAAGGCCAAGACGGACCGGGGGCGCAAGGCCACGTCCGTGCAGGAGCCGAAGAGCGGGGTGCCGGACATCTGGGCGGCCGTGCCGGTCGGCAACGGCGACGTCCTGTCGCTGCACAGCACGTTCACCGACCGCAGCTCCAACGTCATCTCCGACCTCGACCGGGCGCTGGTGATCGGGTCGGTGGCGGTGGTGTTCGGGGGGTGCGCGCTCGGCATCCTGATCGGCGGGCAGATCTCGCGGCGGCTGCGGAAGGCCGCGGCGGCGGCGACGAAGGTGGCCGAGGGGCATACGGACGTACGCGTACGGGACGCCATCGGCGGGGTCGTCCGGGACGAGACCGACGAGCTGGCGCGGGCGGTGGACGCGCTCACCGACGCCCTCCAGGAGCGGCTGGAGGCGGAGCGGCGGGTCACCGCGGACATCGCGCACGAGCTGCGTACGCCGGTGACGGGGCTGCTGACGGCCGCCGAGCTGCTGCCGCCCGGGCGGCCGACCGAGCTCGTACGCAACCGGGCCCAGGCGATGCGGACGCTCGTGGAGGACGTGCTGGAGGTGGCGCGGCTGGACAGCGCGTCGGAGCGGGCGGAGCTCCAGGAGATCGCGCTGGGCGAGTTCGTGAGCCGGCGGGTCGCGCTGCTGGATCCCGATGTGACGGTCCGGGTGGTGCACGAGTCGTGGGTGAACACCGATCCCCGGCGGCTGGAGCGGATCCTGGGGAACCTGCTGGGGAACGCGGCGAAGCACGGGCGGGGGCCGGTGGAGGTCACGGTGGAGGGCCGGGTGGTACGGGTCCGCGACCACGGGCCCGGGTTCCCGGAAGCCCTGCTGCGGGAGGGCCCGAGCCGCTTCCGTACGGGCAGCAGCGACCGGGCGGGGCACGGGCACGGCCTGGGCCTGACGATCGCGGCGGGCCAGGCGCGGGTGCTGGGGGCTCGGCTGACGTTTCGGAACGCGGCACCGGAGGGGGCGAGGGGTGGGGCCGGTCCGGGCCCGGCAGGGGGTGCGATCGCGGTCCTGTGGCTCCCGGAACACGCCCCCACGGGGACGGGGAGCTTTCCGGTGTTGCCGCCGCAGGGGTAGGGGGCGGCCGGCTTGGCGGGGTGAGGTGAACTCCGGCCGCGGCCGGCCCGGAGAGCTGGTACCCGACCCGGCCCGGTGGGCTGATACCTGGCTGGGTGGGGGTGGAGTCCGGCCCGGTCTGGTCCGGCCAGGTGGGCTGGTACCCGGCCGGTGGGTGGGGTGCCTGCGGCGCAGGTGGCGCTTCGGTGGGGGTGGCGCACGTCCGGTGGTGGGGTGGGTGGGGTCGTGGAGGGGTATCTCCTCTCTCGTCGCGCGCGCGGCCTCCACGCGGCCGACACCCACTCATGCGCTCCTCCTTGCGGGGACACCCCTCCACGCCCCCACCCACGACCGTGGCAGCGACCCTGAGCCGAGTGAAGCGGACGGCCCAAGCCGCAGGTGCCTTAAGGGGCGCGGGGAACTGCGCGACCAGCCCTCCACGGCGGCAGACGAACACCGCACCCCCGGGAGGGACATGGGCCCAGGGCGCAGCCCGGGAGCGGGGTGCAGGGGCCGCAGGCCCCGCGAGGGGGCCGGGGGCGTAGCCCCGGAAGCGTTCGTTCGGCCGTCTCCCGCCCCCGGAGGGTTTAGGGAAGGGGCGGGGTGGGGGAACCCGCCCCGGGCAGCACGACGGCCCCCGGAGAACGTGCTCCGGGGGCCGAAGGGGACGTGCGGGTCAGACCGGCTCGTGCACCGGTGCCGCGGCGGGAGCGGAAGCCCCCGCCCCGGGCCCCGCCCCCCGCAACGGCACCTCCTTCACGAACAGCGAAGCCACCACCGCCCCGAGCGCCACGACCGCGCCGAGGACGAACGCCCCGTGCGTCCCGGAGGACACCGCGTGCTGGTACGCCTCCCGCAGCGACGCCGGCAGCTTCGCCAGGCTCGCCGCGTCGAGCTGGGCGGACCGCTGGGTGACCCCGGCCCCGCCGCGCGCCGACATCTCGTCCTGGACCCGGCTGTTGAAGAGCGCGCCCATGATGGCCACGCCGAAGGAGGACCCGAGCGTACGGGCCAGCGTGCTCGTCGAGGAGCCGACGCCGATGTCCTTCATCTCGACGCTGTTCTGCGCCACCAGCATGGTGATCTGGAGCAGGCAGCCCATGCCCGCGCCGAGCACCGCCATGTAGAGGCCGGAGGTGAGGCGGGTGGTGCCGGTGTCCATGGTGGACAGGAGGTAGAGGCCCGTCACCATCAGGATGCTGCCGACGATCGGGAACGCCTTGTAGCGGCCCGTCGACGTGGTGACGCGGCCCGCGAAGAGCGAGACGACCGTCATCGACATCAGCATCGGGAGCAGCAGCAGACCCGAGTTGGTCGCGGACGCGCCCTGCACCGACTGCTGGTAGAGCGGGAGGAAGAGGACCGCGCCGAACATCACGAAGCCGGTGATGAAGGCGATCGTCGCCATCAGCGAGAAGTTGCGGCTGCGGAAGATGTGCAGCGGCACGATCGGCTCGGCCGCCTTCGTCTCGACGAAGAAGAAGCCGACCAGGGACGCCACGCCGAGCGCGATCAGCTCCATGATCCGGGCCGAGCCCCAGGCGTACTCCGTCCCGCCCCAGGTGGTGACCAGCACGATCGCGGTGATGCCGACGGTCAGCAGCACCGTACCGAGGTAGTCGATCTTCGGCTTGGACTTCTTCTTGGGGAGGTGGAGGACGGCGGTGACCATCGCGAGGGCGACCGCGCCGAGCGGCAGGTTGATGTAGAAGGACCAGCGCCAGCCGAGGTGGTCGGTGATGGAGCCGCCGACCAGCGGGCCGCCGATCATGGCGATGCCCATGACCCCGGCCATCATGCCCTGGTACTTGCCCCGCTCCCGCGGCGGTATCAGCTCACCGATGATCGCCATGACCCCGACGATCAGACCGCCGGCGCCGAGGCCCTGGATCGCCCGGAAGCCGATCAGCTGGCCCATCCCCTGGGCCATGCCGCTGAGCGCGGAGCCGACGAGGAAGACGACTATGGAGCTGAGGAAGGCGCCCTTGCGCCCGTACATGTCGCCGAGCTTGCCCCAGATGGGCGTCGAGGCCGCGGTGGCGAGGGTGTAGGCGGTGACCACCCAGGACAGATGCGCCATTCCGCCCAGGTCACCGACGATGGTGGGCATCGCGGTGCCGACGATCATGTTGTCCAGCATCGCGAGGAGCATCGCGATCATCAGGGCCAGCAGGACCACGCGGACGCTGCGCTGCTTGGGTCCCGTCCCTGGAGCCGCGGCCCCGGCGGCCTCCGGCTGAATCTGTTGTGCCATGTCTCCCACTCCCTGCCCCACACTTACTTGCCGCCCGGCTAGTTACTACACTGGGGAAAGTAGACCCCCTACTAGCCGGGCGTCAAGTAAGTTTTCAGGAGAGCTCGATGGCCAGAGGCAACACCCGCCAGCGCATCCAGGATGTGGCCCTGGAGCTCTTCGGCGAGCAGGGGTACGAGAAGACCTCGCTGCGTGAGATCGCGGAGCGGCTGGACGTCACCAAGGCGGCTCTGTACTACCACTTCAAAACCAAGGAAGACATCCTGGGGAGTCTCTTTCAGGATCTCACCAGGCCGATGGACGAGCTGCTGGAATGGGGGCGGACGCAGCCGCAGACCTTGGAATCGAAGATCGAGATTCTCCGGCGCTACAGCGACGCCCTGACCGGCGCCGCCCCGCTCTTCCGCTTCATGCAGGAGAACCAGGCCACCGTCCGCGAGCTGTCCATCGGGGAGAACTTCAAGGACCGGGTCCTTGCGATGGTCGAGCTGCTCAAGGACCCGGGCGCCCCGCTCCCCGACCAGATCCGCTGCTTCACCGCGCTCTTCTCCATGCACGTGGGCATGCACGCCCTCAAGGACCTCGAAGGCGACCCCGAGGAGAAGCGCAAGGCCGTCCTCGAAGTCGCCATCGATCTGGTGACGCAGGCCCACGGCGGGGGCGGGTCCGTCAGACCTTGACGCCCGCCGTGCGCAGGAAGGCGACCGGGTTCACGGCCGAGCCGTAGTTCGGCGTCGTACGGATCTCGAAGTGCAGGTGCGGGCCGCTGGTGTTGCCGGTGTTGCCGGAGAGCGCGATCCGCTGGTCGGTGGAGATCGTCTGCCCGATACGGACGTTGATCCGCGACAGGTGCGCGTACTGCGAGTACGTGTGGTCGGCGTGCCGGACCACGACGGCGTTGCCGTACGCCGGGCCGTCGCCGCCGCCGTTGGGGCCCGCCTTGACCACGGTGCCCGCGTGCACGGCCTTGACCGGGGTGCCCACCGGCACGGCGAAGTCCTGGCCGGAGTGCTTGTGCGCCCACATCGAGCCGCCGGTGCCGAAGGTGGCGCTGAGCTTGTACGCGTCCACCGGGTCCACCCACGCGGCGGCCTTCTTCGCCGCCGCCCGCTCGGCCCGCGTGGCCGCCTTGGCCAGCGCGTCGGCCTGCGCGGCGACGGACGCGGCGGCGCCGGTCCTCGCCGGGGCCCCCGCCCTGTCGGCGGCGACGGCCGTCCCGGCGCCCAGCAGGGCCGTCACTCCCAGGCCCGCGCCCACGGCGGCGGCGCACAGGCGCAGGGCGGTCGGGCGGGGGGTGCGGGAAGCGGGGCGCTGGGACATGCGGGGACATCCTCCGGAGAGACGACTGGGGGCAGGAACAGGCCCGGCACACGAGCGGCGCGCCGGGCTGCATCCCTTGGTAACCCGAACCCCCGTTCCAGCTCAAAACGCCCATCTACTAACGAATGCCGTATGGATCAGCGCGGGAATGCGGCCGGGGCATGGAGCATCGCCTGCTATCGGCCGTAGTAGCGGCCCGGGGGCCTGTGCGGCTTGTCACCGGGGAGCGCCTGTCGGCGGGACGTAAGTCCTACCCTTTCGGGACCAAGGTCCCGTGTACGCGGCTACGCTGGCGCGTCGTGGAACCCGGACTGCTCACCGCCAAGGTCGCCTCCGCCGCCGTCGCCCCGCTGATCCGCCGTCTGTTCGCCGCCGAGCCGGCCGGTGCCGCGCTCGCCGACCGCCCGGTCCGGATCTCCGCGTACGTCTCCTTCCGGGGCGAGCGGCGCACGCTCGGCCAGGCGGAACTGCGCACCCTCGCCGCCAAGCTGGTCAGGGCCGCCCTGCGGACCGGCGAACGGCCCGTCCCGCCCGACGAGGAGCGGGCCGTGGCCGACGCGCTCGCCCGGACCCTGTACGCGCTCGGCGAGCTCACCCTCAGCGACGCCGAGGCCGTCGCCCTGGGCCACCGGGAGCTCGCGCGGGAGCTGCGCCGCGCGGGCGACCACCCCGAGCGCCACCTCTCCGCCGACGCCACCCACTTCTACGAGCGTCTGCTCGACACCAGCTGCCTGCACATCCTGAACTTCTTCACCCAGCGCTCCACCTTCGTCCCCGCCACCCTCGTCGAGCAGACCCGGCGGCAGAGCGAGCTCATCGCGCGCGTGGACGAGCTGATCGCCCGCACCCCGCGCGCGGACGCGCACGACGCCGGCTTCGAGGAGCGCTACCTCGCCCATCTGGCCAGGAAGCACGGCAGGCTGACCATCTACGGCATCGACCTCGCCAACTCGCCCCGCACCTGGCCGCTGGACACCGCGTACCTGCGGTTGGAGGCCGTCGGCCGCGCCGCCGGGCCGTGGCGTACGTACGAGGGGCACCCGCCCGTGCCGGGCGGCGGGGAGGACTTCGCCCCCCGGCCCGCCGACCGCGTCCTCGCCGACCACGAGCGCGTCCTGCTGCGCGGCGAGGCGGGCTCCGGCAAGACCACCCTCGTCCAGTGGCTCGCCCTGTCCGCCGCCCGCGACGACCTCGACCACGCCACCGCGTACCTCTACGACCGCGTCCCCTACGTCCTGCCGCTGCGCACCCTCACCCGCCACGGCGCACGGCTCCCCGCGCCCAGGGACTTCCTGGCCGCCGTCGGCTCGCCGCTGGCCGGTGAGCAGCCGCCCGGCTGGGAGGCCAGGGTCCTGGGGGACGGGCGCGGTCTGCTCCTGGTCGACGGGATCGACGAGATCCCGGACGCCGAGCGGGCCGCCACGCGCGCGTGGCTGAGCGAGCTGATCGAGACCTATCCCGGCAACCGCTGGCTGGTCACCTCGCGCCCCTCGGCGGTCGGCGAGGACTGGCTCGGCGAGGAGGGCTTCACCGAGCTCACGCTCTGCCCGATGAGCCCGGCGGACGTGGCCGCGTTCGTGCGGCGCTGGCACGCGGCGGCCCGGGCCGGGGCCGACGACGAGGGCGAGCTCGCCGCGTACGAGAGCCAGCTCCTCCAGGCCGTGCGCACCAAGCCGGACCTGGCTCGTCTGGCCACCAACCCGCTGATGTGCGGCCTGATCTGCGCCCTCCACCGCGACCGGCGCGGCTTCCTGCCGTACGGCCGCAAGGACCTCTACGACGCGGCGCTCTCCATGCTGCTCATCCGCCGCGACCGCGAGCGCGACATGCGGATGCCCGAGCGCCGCCAGGAGCCGCAGGTCCAACTGCTCCAGCAGCTCGCGTACTGGCTGATCCGCAACGGCCGCACCGAGATGGACCGCGCCCGCGCCGAGACGGTCATCGCCGATCTGCTTCCCTCCGTACCGGAGCTGGCCGAACTCGGCGACGCGCGGGCCGTCTTCGAGCACTTCCTGCACCGCTCCGGCCTGCTGCGCGAACCGGCCCCCGGCACCGTCGACTTCATCCACCGCACCTTCCAGGACTACCTGGGCGCCCGGGCCGCCGTGGAGGCCGGCGACCTGGGGCTGCTCGTCGCCCACTCCGCCGACGACCAGTGGCAGGACGTCATCCGCATGGCCGTCGCCCACGCGCGCCCGCGCGAGCGCGTGGAGCTGTTCGAGGAGCTGCTGGCGTACGGCGACACCCACCCCCACCCGGCCGCGCGCACCCGGGTGCATCTGCTCGCGGCGACCTGCCTGGAGCACGCGGCCGAGCTCGCCGCCGGGGTGCGGGCCGAGGTCGAGGCGCGTACGGCCGCGCTCATCCCGCCACGCGACCTGGTGGCCGCCCGGGCGCTCGCCTCGGCCGGACCGATGATCCTCGACCTGCTGCCCGGCCCCGAGGGGCTGGACAAGTACACGGCCGAGCTGGTGGTCGTCGCCGCCTCGCACGTGGAGTCGGAGCGCGCGATCGGGTTCCTGGCCCGCTTCGGCCGCCACCCCGCGCGACGGGTGAGGGCCCAGCTCGTCTGGTCCTGGGGGCGGTTCGACACACGGCAGTACGCCGACGAGGTCATCGCCGGGACCGACCCCGAGGACCTGCTCTTCACGGTCACCTCCGACGAGCAGTTGGACGCCCTGCGCACCCTAGGCACCCGGCCGCAGCTGGAGACGCGCGGCGACGTCTCCGCCGGGGCCCTGCGCGCGTACGCGGCCGAGGCCTCGCTCACACGGGTGCGGCTGAACCACAACCCGTCCCTCGCGGACCTGTCGTTCCTGGCGGGTCCGCACCCGCTCACTGATCTGAGCGTGGCCGAGTGCCCTCGCCTGACCGACCTTTCGGACCTGCGCGGCCGGCCGCTCACGGAGCTGTCGCTGAGCGGGACGGGCAACGCCGACCTGAGCCCGCTCGCCTCGCTGCGCCACCTCCGCTCGCTGGGCCTGGCGGGCGACCGCGTGAGCTGGTCACCGGCCGTGCTGCCGACGGCGGCTCCGTTGGAGTCCCTGGAGGTCAGCGCGGTGGCCGCGGAAAGCCTGCGGGGCCTGGCCGACGCCGCACCCCGGCTGAGCGAGCTCTACCTCGGGCCGTGGAGCAGCCCGGAGGACGCCGAGGAGTGGGCGGAGGTGGCCCGCGTCCCGCGCTTGCGCAGCCTCCAGGTGACGGGCACGTCGCTGTCGGCCGCGCCCGCGGGGCTCGCCGTGCCGTCCGTGTTCCAGCTCTATCTGAGCGACCCCGTGCCGCCCACCGCGCTCACCGGGCTCGCGCGGCTCTTTCCGCGCCTGCACGTCCTGAACCTGTGGGCGTACCAGCAGGAGTACGACGTGAGCCTGCTCGACGCCCCGCCGACCCTGCTCCAGGTCCGGGTCCGCTCCGGCCAGCGGGTGAGGGGAGCGGACCGGCTGCCCAGGGGCGTGGACGTGGCCGCCGGCGAGGTGGTGGTGGTGCGGTGAGGACCGCACCCGTCAAGGCGGCCGCACCCGCGAAAAAGGGGCTGCCCCGGCCCGTACGGACGACATCGCGTCCGTACAGCCGGGGCAGCCCCTCGGGACGAGCCCCTGGAGGCTACGCCTCCTTGCTCAGGTTCGGACCGGCGCCGCCGGCCGCCTGCTCGATCGGCGGGACGTCGGGCAGTGCCGACTTCTCCTCGCCGCGGAAGGTGAAGCTCTTCGCCTCGCCCTCGCCCTCGGTGTCGACGACCACGATGTGACCGGGGCGCAGCTCTCCGAAGAGGATCTTCTCGGAGAGGATGTCCTCGATCTCGCGCTGGATCGTCCGGCGCAGCGGCCGGGCGCCCATGATCGGGTCGTAGCCCTTCTTCGCCAGGAGGGACTTGGCGTCCGCGCTGAGCTCGATGCCCATGTCGCGGTCCTTCAGACGCTCGTCCACCTTGGCGACCATGAGGTCGACGATCTGGATGATGTCTTCCTCGGTGAGCTGGTGGAAGACCACCGTGTCGTCGACACGGTTGAGGAACTCGGGGCGGAAGTGCTGCTTCAGCTCCTCGTTGACCTTGGCCTTCATCCGCTCGTAGCCGGTCTTCACATCGCCCTGGGCGGCGAAGCCCAGGTTGAAGCCCTTGGAGATGTCCCGGGTGCCGAGGTTCGTGGTCATGATGATGACCGTGTTCTTGAAGTCGACGACCCGGCCCTGGGAGTCGGTCAGACGACCGTCTTCCAGGATCTGGAGCAGGGAATTGAAGATGTCCGGGTGGGCCTTTTCGACCTCGTCGAAGAGGACGACGGAGAACGGCTTGCGGCGGACCTTCTCGGTCAGCTGGCCGCCCTCTTCGTAACCCACGTATCCGGGCGGGGAGCCGAAGAGACGCGAGACCGTGTGCTTCTCGCTGAACTCCGACATGTCGAGGGAGATCAGCGCGTCCTCGTCGCCGAAGAGGAATTCGGCGAGCGTCTTGGAGAGCTCGGTCTTACCGACACCGGACGGACCGGCGAAGATGAACGAGCCACCGGGGCGCTTGGGGTCCTTCAGACCCGCACGGGTGCGCCGGATCGCCTGGGAGAGCGCCTTGATGGCGTCCTTCTGGCCGATGACGCGCTTGTGCAGCTCGTCCTCCATGCGCAGCAGACGGGAGGACTCCTCCTCCGTCAGCTTGAAGACGGGAATGCCGGTCGCGGTCGCGAGGACCTCGGCGATGAGCTCGCCGTCGACCTCGGCGACGACGTCCATGTCGCCGGCCTTCCACTCCTTCTCGCGCTTGGCCTTCGCGGCGAGCAGCTGCTTCTCCTTGTCGCGGAGAGAGGCCGCCTTCTCGAAGTCCTGGGAGTCGATGGCCGACTCCTTGTCGCGGCGCACGCCCGCGATCTTCTCGTCGAACTCGCGGAGGTCCGGCGGCGCGGTCATCCGGCGGATGCGCATCCGGGAACCGGCCTCGTCGATCAGGTCGATCGCCTTGTCCGGCAGGAAGCGGTCCGAGATGTACCGGTCGGCCAGGGTGGCGGCCTGGACCAGCGCCTCGTCCGTGATGGACACGCGGTGGTGCGCCTCGTACCGGTCGCGCAGACCCTTGAGGATCTCGATGGTGTGCGGCAGCGACGGCTCGGCGACCTGGATGGGCTGGAAGCGGCGCTCGAGGGCGGCGTCCTTCTCCAGGTGCTTGCGGTACTCGTCGAGCGTGGTGGCACCGATGGTCTGGAGCTCACCGCGGGCCAGCATCGGCTTCAGGATCGACGCGGCGTCGATGGCACCCTCGGCGGCGCCCGCACCCACGAGGGTGTGGAGCTCGTCGATGAACAGGATGATGTCGCCGCGGGTGCGGATCTCCTTGAGGACCTTCTTCAGGCGCTCCTCGAAGTCACCGCGGTAGCGCGAGCCGGCGACCAGCGCGCCCAGGTCCAGGGTGTAGAGGTGCTTGTCCTTGAGGGTCTCGGGCACCTCGCCCTTGACGATGGCCTGCGCCAGGCCCTCGACGACGGCGGTCTTGCCGACGCCGGGCTCGCCGATGAGCACCGGGTTGTTCTTGGTACGGCGGGACAGCACCTGCATGACCCGCTCGATCTCCTTCTCGCGCCCGATGACCGGGTCGAGCTTGGACTCACGAGCGGCCTGGGTGAGGTTCCGGCCGAACTGGTCGAGGACGAGGGAGGTCGAAGGCGTGCCCTCGGCCGGGCCGCCCGCGGTGGCGGCTTCCTTGCCCTGGTAGCCGGAGAGCAGCTGGATGACCTGCTGCCGCACCCGGTTGAGATCGGCGCCCAGCTTCACGAGGACCTGGGCGGCGACGCCCTCGCCCTCGCGGATCAGGCCGAGCAGGATGTGCTCGGTGCCGATGTAGTTGTGGCCGAGCTGGAGGGCCTCGCGGAGCGACAGCTCCAGGACCTTCTTGGCACGCGGGGTGAAGGGGATGTGCCCGGACGGGGCCTGCTGGCCCTGACCGATGATCTCCTCCACCTGCTGACGGACCGCCTCAAGAGAAATCCCGAGGCTCTCCAGGGCCTTAGCGGCGACACCCTCACCCTCGTGGATCAGGCCCAGGAGAATGTGCTCGGTGCCGATGTAGTTGTGGTTGAGCATCCGGGCTTCTTCCTGAGCCAGGACGACAACCCGCCGCGCGCGGTCGGTGAACCTCTCGAACATCGTTAATCGCTCCTCAGAGCGGTCGGGCAGTTAGGGGTCGGTCCCCTCCCTGTCCTTCCGCATGCTAGTCCCGTGGGACGGGACAGCTCATTCCAACTGCCGACATCCGACCCGATCACCCCCGCCCAGGCGGGGAAAGTTGCTGCCGAACAGCCGACAACTGCTCCAACTCGATGGTGCGAGACGATGTTCCCGCAGGCCAAGCAGATACCCATGTCTCCACTACGCCGATGGCGAACGCGAGACGGCCCTGCGGGCTCCACGCCCCTCCCCACTAGGAATGTCTTACCCGTAGGGACTGACAGTCCATGCGGCGCGCCCCGGTTCCCTCAGCTACGGGCGAACACAGTTGCGCCGCCGAATGCCTCCGCGCGCCCCCGTGACGCCTACGGAACGCATTCATCCGGAAACCGTGCGTAACTCTGGGCCGTTTCGGGAGTTCTCCGGTCATGGCCCTCACCGTGCCCTCCCCCGAGCTCTCGGCCCCGACCGGGCAGGTGCCCCCGCCGCGCGCCCCCCTGGGGCTCCCGGCCGCACAGTGGTACGAGCGTGAGCTCGGCTGGGCCGTCGTGGCGGGACCGCCGGTGCGGCTCCTGACGGGGCTGCGCTTCGACGTGCTGGACGTCCCCGCGGCCGCGGGTGCCGCCCTGCTGGCGCGGTTCGCACGGACCGGCCCGGTCGCCCTGGCGGGGCGGCGGATGCGGTTCCTGGTGGCCGCGGGCAGCGCCGAGGAACTGCCGGGGCTGCTCGACTGGCTGGAGTGGGGCGGAGTCGGCCTCGACCTGTCGGCCGTCGGCGCCGGCGGCCGGATCACCGCTCCCCCACCGCCCGGCCGGAGCGTGCCGGCCGCCCGGGACGGCTCGCGGGAGACCGCCGTGTGGCTGCGGCCTCCCGAGCCGGGGTGCGAGGTCGAAGCGACCCTTCCGGCGTTCGCCGGACTCGCCGGACCGAGGGGCGGCGGGGGCGGTGCGGACACCCCCGACCTCGTCCGGCTGGTGGACGCGGCGGCGACGGCATGCCACCGGGCCCGCCTGTTCCCCGCGCACGCCGTGACCGGCTCCGCACCCGCCCCGTACCGGGCCGAGGCGAAGTGGCCGGGTGACGCGGGAACATCGGGTGACGCGGGAACTCAGCCGTTCGCCTTCTCGTAGGCCTCGCGAATGTCGGCCGGGACGCGTCCGCGGTCGTTCACGTTGTAGCCCTGCTCCTTGGCCCACTTGCGGATCTGGGCGGTGTCCTGACCCGCGGGAGCGGCACCGCGGGCCTTGCCCCGGCCGCCGGCGGCACGGCCACCGGTGCGCCGTCCGCTCTTGGTGTACGGGTCGAGCAGACCCCGGAGCTTGTCCGCGTTGGCGGTGGTGAGGTCGATCTCGTAGGTCTTGCCGTCGAGAGCGAACGTCACGGTCTCGTCCGCCTCGCCGCCGTCGAGGTCATCGACAAGAAGGACCTGAACCTTCTGTGCCACCGGATTTCCTTTCATCGAAAATGCAGTACGCGGAAAGGAAACCGCTTTTGCCTGGAAAACACAAACCCCCGGCAGAGGTTCAGGGGGCTTGCACAGCGGGAAACGTGCGCGATTCGGACATAGGGTTCTCCCGGCTTCCACCGGGTTCCCGCGATCACAGGTGCAGAAGCATCCGGCTGTTGCCCAAGGTGTTCGGCTTCACTCGTTCGAGACCGAGGAACTCGGCGACACCCTCGTCATACGAGCGCAACAGCTCGCTGTAGACATCTGTGTCGACCGGAGTCTCCCCGATCTCGGTGAAGCCGTGCTTCGCGAAGAACTCCACTTCGAAGGTGAGGCAGAAAACCCGGCGGACCCCGAGCCAGCGGGCGGTCTGGAGCAGCTTGTCGAGTACCAGATGCCCGACTCCGCCGCCCTTGAACTCGCGGTCGACCGCGAGAGTGCGCACTTCGGCCAGGTCTTCCCACATCACGTGCAGCGCGCCGCAGCCGACCACCCGGGCATCCGAGTCGCGTTCCGCGACCCAGAACTCCTGGATGTCCTCGTAAAGCGTCACGGTCGCTTTGTCGAGCAGGATGCCCGCGCCCACGTACGCGTCGAGAAGGCGGCGGACCGCCGCGACATCGCTGGTCCTGGCCCGGCGGACGGTCACGGCATTTGCGGGGGCATAAGACATGACCGGACGCTATCGCCCCGCGCCGCCCGCGGCCCCATCGGGTTCCGCGGCTTGCGGGCCCTCTCGCGGACCCTGTTCCGGGCGGTCTTCGCGGCCGCCTTCCCGGCGGTCTTGGCGGCGGCCTTCCGGCGGGCCTTCGCGGCCGTCTTCCGGTGCCTCTTCGCGTCCGCCTTCCGGGTGCTCTTCCCGGGGCGCGGGCGGTTCGGCGGGATCGGCGGGATCCGGGTACTCCTCGGGCGGTCCGACCATCCGAACAGCATCACGCAGCGACTCGCGCTGCTCGGGCGACATCATGCCGAAGAAGGCGACCAGTGCGGCGGCGGGGTTGTCGCTCTGCGACCACGCTTCGTTCATCAGTGCGGCCGCGTAGGCGGCCCGGGTGGAGACCGCGGTATATCGATAGGCACGGCCGTCGACTTCGCGGCGCACCCAGCCCTTCTGATGGAGATTGTCCATTACGGTCATCACGGTCGTGTACGCGATGGACCGTTCCTGCTGAAGGTCTTCCAGGACTTCCCGGACGGTCACCGGACGGTTCCACTGCCAGACGCGCGTCATGACGGCGTCTTCCAGCTCTCCCAATTGGCGAGGCACATCTGCACCATAGTGGGAGATGTCACGAATGGCTGGTTATTTACGGTGGTGAACAGCAAAAAGGGCGCGCGCCCCCGATAGGGGGTCGCGCGCCCTTGACGCGTGAAGCGCGCCGTAGGTCGCCGGGGGTGGCCGCCTGGGGCGCCGTCAGACCTGGCCGGTGGTCGGGCGCTGGCGGGCGGCCTCGGCGCGGGCGATCGCGGCGTCCACGGCCGCGTCCTCCTTGCCCTTGTTGGGGCCGCCCTGGCTCTTGACGATCGTCACGATGAGCCCGATGAAGAAGACGGCCATCACCACGGGGGGAACGAGCGCGGAAACGTAGTCCATGGCGTCCAGGGTAGCTACCCGGCGGCGCGGGCGGCGGGCGGGGGCAGCGGCTTGCGGCGTGGCGGGAACACCTCACCGGGCGTGGGGATGGGCCGGTCCGGGCGCGGAGCCTTGGGCTGCGGCCGTGCGGGCTCCGACGCGGGGGCGGGCCGCGACTTCGGGTCCGGCTCGGCGGCGCGGCCGCCCGGCAGGGCGAGGAGCCGGGTGCGGGGTCCGGGGGTGACGGCGGCGAGCCGCGCCCGTACGGAGTGCTCGGCGAGCCGCCGGCACCGTTCGAGCAACGCCGCCGCCACCGGCAGGGAGCGCAGCGCGCGCAGGGCGGCGAGGTCGTCCGGCGTGGGGTCGTAGCCGGCCGCCAGGGCGTCCTGGAGCAGCTCCAGATAGCCGGGGGCGGAGCCGGGCAGGGCGGTGCGGTAGCGGGCGAGATCGGCCAGCAGAAAGGCGCGCAGCCGGTTCGCCTCGCATACGGCCTCGTCCACGGAGCCGGCCAGCCGCAGGCAGTCCAGGACGTCCGCGTCCGCTAGGGGGGCAGGGTGGAGGGCGACGGCGAGGGCGCGTCGGAGCACACGCAGCTCGTCTGCGCTGAACGCCATTCCGCCGCGGGATCCGTAAGGCGTGGGCATGAACCGACAATACTTCGGAAAGGGACAAAATCCGTTTAACGGGGGTTTGTGGGCGAGTTGCCTTTTCCCCACCCCACCCCTTCCCGAAAGCCCTCGGGCGGGCGGCCGGGGGGGGTTCCCTGCGGGTGGGGTGGGGTGGGGGCGGGCTGCGCAGTTCCCCGCGCCCCTCGAAGGCGGGGATTTCGTCCGCGGGCCGGTGGGTGGCTGGTCGCGCAGTTCCCCGCGCCCCTTCAAGGCCCGGACTTCGGCTACCGGCCGGTGGACGGTTGCTCGCGCAGTTCCCCGCGCCCCTTCAGGGCCCGGATTTCGACTGCGGGCCGGTGGACGGTTGCTCGCGCAGTTCCCCGCGCCCCTTCAAGGCCCGGATTTCGGCTGCCGGCCGGTGGACGGTTGCTCGCGCCGTTCCCCGCG
>NZ_JBEXWK010000050.1:0-12627 GCF_040629815.1 Streptomyces sp. NPDC005878 | reverse complement strand
CGCCCCTTCAAGGCCCGGATTTCGGCTGCCGGCCGGTGGACGGTTGCTCGCGCCGTTCCCCGCGCCCCTTTGGGCGCCCCTGCGGGGCGATCGGGTGGGTGGTCGCGTCCGTGCGAGGGAGTCGCATTGTGTCCCAGCCCCGCGGCCCTATAAACCCGTGGCCGCGCCGGCTGTTCCGGGTGCGGCCGGACCCCTTAGGGGCGCGGGGAACTGCGCGACCAGCCCACCACCGGTCCGCAGACAGAGTCCGGGCCCTGAAGGGGCGCGGGGAACTGCGCGAGCAACCACCCACGACCCGCAGACGAAAGACCGGGGCCCGGGGCGCTGGGGCGCAGCCCCGCGGTGTTCAGGGGCGCGGGGAACTGCGCGAGCAAGCCAACGCGGTCCGCGGTCGAAGTCCCGGCCTTCCAGGGGCCCGGGGGCGAAGCCCCGGCCAGCCGGGGTGCGGGGGCGGTAGCCCCGCCCGCCAGGGGGGCCGGGGCGGAGCCCCGGGGGAAATGCTCGTCCTCCGCCCCCACCCGCCCCCGTTTAGGGGAACGGGCGGGGTGGGGGATGGTCACATGCGGGCGATGTTGCGTTCGTACACCAGGCGCAGCCCGATCAGCGTCAGCCACGGCTCGTGTTCGTCGATCACGTGTGCCTCGCCCAGCACCATCGGCGCCAGCCCACCCGTCGCGATCACCGTGACGTCGGACGGGTCGCCCCCGGGACCCACCAGCTCGCGGGCCATCCGGGTCACGACCCCGTCGACCTGCCCGGCGAACCCGTACACGATCCCCGCCTGCATCGCCTCGACCGTGTTCTTGCCGATCACCGCCCGCGGCCGGGCCAGTTCGATCTTGCGGAGCTGCGCGCCCTTGACGCCGAGCGCCTCCACGGAGATCTCGATGCCGGGGGCGATCACCCCGCCCGCGTACTCCCCGCGCGCGCTGACCGCGTCGAACGTCGTCGCCGTGCCGAAGTCGACGACGATCGCCGGGCCCCCGTACAGCTCGACCGCCGCGACCGCGTTGATGATGCGGTCCGCGCCGACCTCCTTGGGGTTGTCCATGAGAATCGGAACCCCGGTCTTGATGCCGGGCTCGACCAGGACCGCCGGGACGTCGCCGTAGTAGCGGCGGGTGACCTCACGCAGCTCGTGCAGCACCGACGGCACCGTCGAGCAGATCGCGATGCCCTCGATGTTGTCGCCGAGCTCCGCCCCCAGCAGCGGGTGCATGCCCATGAGGCCGTTGAGCAGGACCGCCATCTCGTCGGCGGTGCGCCGGGGATCGGTGGAGATGCGCCAGTGCTCGACGACCTCCTCGCCGTCGAACAGGCCGAGGACCGTGTGCGTGTTGCCTACGTCGATCGTCAGCAGCATCGGTTACTCCGCCTCGCGCAGATCGAGGCCGATGTCGAGGATCGGGGCGGAGTGGGTGAGCGCGCCGACCGCCAGGTAGTCGACGCCCGTCGCCGCGTACGCCGCCGCGTTGTCCAGCGTGAGGCGGCCGGAGGACTCCAGGAACGCGCGCCCGGCGACGAGTTCGACGGCGCGGGCGGTCTCCTCGGGGGTGAAGTTGTCCAGCAGGATCAGGTCCGCGCCCGCCTCAAGGACCTCCCCGACCTGGTCGAGCGTGTCGACCTCGACCTCGATCGGCACCTCCGGGAACATCTCCCGTACGGCCTTGAACGCCTGGGCGACGCCGCCCGCGGCCACCACGTGGTTGTCCTTGACCAGCGCCGCGTCGGACAGCGACATCCGGTGGTTGACGCCGCCGCCGCAGCGCACCGCGTACTTCTCCAGGGCGCGCAGCCCCGGCGTCGTCTTGCGGGTGTCGCGCACCTTCGCGCGCGTGCCCTCCAGGGCGTCCGCCCACGCGCGCGTGGCGGTGGCGATGCCGGAGAGGCGGCACAGGATGTTCAGCGCGCTGCGCTCGCCGGTGAGCAGGTCGCGGGTGCGCGTGGTGACGCTGAGCAGCTTCTGGCCCGCCTCGACCCGGTCGCCGTCCGCGACGTGCCGCTCGACCTCGAACTCCTCGGTGCACACGATCGACAGGATGGCCTCGGCCACCCGCAGGCCCGCGACCGTACCGGCCTCGCGCGCGGTGAAGTCGCCGGTGGCGACGGCGTCCTCGGGGACGGTCGCCGCGGTCGTCACGTCCACGCCGCCGTCCAGGTCCTCCTCGATGGCGACGTGCGCGATGTCCTCGACCTGGACGGGGTCCAGGCCCGACTCGGCCAGCAGCGCGGCCAGCGTGGGGTCCAGGCCGCACTCGTACACGTCCTCGTCGCCGCAGCCGCAGTCGTCGCCGCAGCCGCCTTGGCTCGCGGGGACGCCGATCTGGATCAGCGGTACGTCCACCGGCTCGGGACGGTGTTCGTCGGGGGTGCTCACGGTTACGGCTCCCTGGGGGCGTCGAGGACGGTCGGGGGGAAGTCTGCGGAATCGGTACGGAGGACGTCGAGCGTACGGTCCGGGGTCACCCGGACGACGAGGTGGCGGCGCCAGTCCGCGTCGTCCCGGTCGGGCCGGTCCTCGCGCCAGTGGCAGCCACGGGTCTCCTCGCGGGCGGCGGCCGCCGCGACCAGGACGCGCGCGACGAGCAGCAGGTTGGTGGTCTCCCACGCGTCCACGCCCGGCTCGGCGGCCTTGCGCGCGTCCGGCCCGTCGGCGTCGGACCGGATGGCCTCCAGGCGGGCGGCGGCCCCGGCGAGGCTGTCGGCGGAGCGCAGCACGCCCGCGCCGCGGGTCATGATCCGCTGGATCTGGATACGGGCCTCGGGGGCGAGCAGCGGGCAGACGGGCGCGTCCTCGCCGGCTCCGGTGCCCCGGGCGGCGCTGGCCACGCGCGCGGGGCCGCCCGCGGCGATGTCGGCCGCGATGCGCTCGGCGAACACCAGGCCTTCGAGGAGGGAGTTGGAGGCGAGCCGGTTGGCGCCGTGGACGCCGGTGCAGGCGACCTCGCCGCACGCGTAGAGCCCCGGGACCGTGGTGCGGCCGTGCAGGTCGGTGCGGACGCCGCCGGAGGCGTAGTGGGCGGCCGGGGCGACCGGGATCGGCTCGGTGACCGGGTCGATGCCGTGGGCGCGGCAGGCGGCGAGGATGGTGGGGAAGCGCTGCTCCCACATCCGGGCGCCGAAGTGCCGCGCGTCCAGGTACATGTGCTCGGTGCCGTGGGCCTGCATCTGGCGGGTGATCGCCTTGGCGACGATGTCGCGCGGGGCGAGCTCGGCCAACTCGTGCTGCCCCAGCATGAAGCGGGTGCCGGTGGCGTCGACGAGGTGGGCGCCCTCGCCCCGTACCGCCTCGGAGACGAGCGGCTGCTGGCCCTCGGAGTCGGCGCCGAGGAAGAGCACGGTGGGGTGGAACTGGACGAACTCCAGGTCGGAGATCTCGGCGCCGGCGCGCAGCGCCAGGGCGACCCCGTCGCCGGTGGAGACCGCCGGGTTGGTGGTGGCGGAGAAGACCTGGCCCATGCCGCCGGTGGCGAGCACCACGGCGGGGGCGTGGACGGCCCCCACGCCGTCGTGCTGGCCCTCGCCCATGACGTGCAGGGTGATGCCCGCGGTGCGGCCGTCCTCGTCGCGCAGGAGGTCCAGGACGAGCGCGTTCTCGATGGTGCGCACCGCGCGCTCGCGGACGGCCTCGACCAGCGCGCGCGAGATCTCCGCGCCCGTGGCGTCACCGCCCGCGTGGGCGATGCGGCGGCGGTGGTGGCCGCCCTCGCGGGTCAGCGAGATGGCGCCGGAGCCGTCGGTGTCGAAGTGGGCGCCGGTGGCGATCAGCCGGCGCACCGCGTCCGGGCCCTCGGTGACCAGGGTGCGCACCGCGGCCTCGTCGCACAGGCCCGCGCCGGCCACCAGCGTGTCGTCCAGGTGCTGTTCGGGGGTGTCGCCCTCGCCGAGGGCCGCGGCGATGCCGCCCTGCGCCCAGCGCGTCGAGCCGTCGTCCAGCCGGGCCTTGGTCACCACCACGGTGGCGAGCCCGGCGGCGGTGCAGCGCAGGGCCGCGGTCAGGCCCGCCACGCCGGAGCCGACGACCACGACGTCCGCGTCGATGGCCCAGCCCGGCGCGGGCGCGTCCAGCCGTATGCCGGTCCGGGCCGGGTCGGCGGTGGTCCTGGTCATACGGGGGCTCCGAAGTTCAGCGGGATGTTGTCGATCAGGCGGGTGGTGCCGACGCGTGCGGCGACCGCGAGGACGGCCTCACCGGCGAAGCCGTCGCCGGCCTCGTCGAACGTCGACGGGTCGACCAGCGCCAGGTAGTCCAGGGCCAGCGGCGGATCGGCCTTCGCGGCCTCGTCCAGGACGCTCTGGGCGGCGGCGCGCACCACGGCGGGGGACGGACCGGCCGCCTCCACCGCGTACGCGTCGGCGGCGGCGCGGGCCTCGCCGAGCCGGGACAGCGCCAGGGAGCGCCCGGAGGAGGCGTGGGTGGCGGCGGCGCGCGCGCGGAGCGCGTGCTCGGCCGTCAGCCGGTCGCGGGCCGCGAACAGCGCGCGCGAGAGGGCGAGCGCGGTGGTGCGGTCCTGCGGCGAGAGGTAGCGGTTGCGGCTGGAGAGGGCGAGCCCGTCCGCCTCGCGCACGGTGGGCACGCCGGCGATCTCCACGGGGAAGTTCAGGTCCCGGGCCATGCGGCGGATGAGCGCCAGCTGCTGGGCGTCCTTCTGTCCGAACAGCGCGAGGTCGGGGGCGGTGAGGTGGAGCAGCTTGGCGACGACGGTGAGCATGCCGTCGAAGTGGCCCGGGCGGGAGGCGCCTTCGAGGCGCTCGCCCATGGGGCCCGCGGTGACGCGCACCTGCGGCTCGCCGCCGGGGTAGACCTCGTCCACGGAGGGCGCGAACACGGCGTCGGCGCCCGCCCGGCCGGCCACCTCGATGTCGGCGTCCAGGGTGCGCGGGTAGCGGTCGAGGTCCTCGCCCGCGCCGAACTGGAGCGGGTTGACGAAGACGGTGACGACGACCTGGCCGCCGGGGCCGACGCTCTCGCGCGCGGTGCGCACGAGCGTGGCGTGCCCCTCGTGCAGGGCGCCCATGGTCATGACGACGGCGCGGCGGCCGGTGCGCTCCAGGGCGGCCAGCTCCGCGGCGGTGCGGACCAGAAGGGTCATCGGTTCTCTCCGTCCGCGAGGACGCCCAGCAGGTCCTCGGCGAGCTCGGGCTTCAGCAGGCCGTGGGCGAGCGCCCGGTCGGCGGTCGTACGGGCCATGGCGAGGTATCCGGCGACGGCGCCGGGGGCGTGCTTGCGCAGCTCGGCGACGTGCGCCGCGACCGTGCCCGCGTCGCCGCGCGCGACGGGGCCGGTCAGGGCCGCGTCGCCGGAGCGCAGCGCGTTGTCGAGCGCGGCGCCCAGGAGCGGGCCGAGCATCCGGTCGGGGGCGGTGACCCCGGCCAGGCCCAGCAGCTCCATGGACTGGGCCACCAGGGTGACCAGGTGGTTGGCGCCGAGGGCGAGGGCCGCGTGGTAGAGCGGGCGGCTGTGTTCCTCGATCCACTCGGGCTCGCCGCCCATCTCGATGACCAGCGCCTCCGCGGCGAGGCGCAGCTCCTCGGGCGCGGTGACGCCGAAGGAGCAGCCGGCCAGGCGCTGGACGTCGACGCCGGTCCCGGTGAACGTCATCGCGGGGTGCAGGGCCAGCGGGAGCGCCCCCGCGCGCGTGGCGGGCGCCAGGACGGCCGTCCCGTACCGCCCGGAGGTGTGCACGAGGAGCTGGCCGGGGCGGACGGCGCCGGTCTCGGCGAGGCCCTCCACCAGGCCCGGCAGGGCGTCGTCGGGGACGGTGAGCAGCACCAGGTCGGCGGCGGCCAGCACCTCGGCGGGCGGCACCAGCGGCACGTCGGGGAGCAGAGCGGCGGCGCGGCGCACCGAGGCGTCGGACACGCCGGATACGGCCACCGGGCGGTGCCCGGCGAGCTTCAGCGACGCGGCGAGTGCGGGTCCGACCCGGCCGGCACCGACGACGCCGACGGTGAGGCGGGCTGGGCGGGTCTCTGGTTGTGCGTTCACGCGGTGCGGGCCTTCCGTTCCAGTCCGCGAGGGGTACCGGACGATTTCCCCGTCATGCTACGCCCAGGTTTCGAGCAACCCCCGTGACTGTCCACAGGCTGTGGGTGATGATCGGACCATGGAAGATCAGCACGGTGGGGAAGAGCGGCAGGGCCGGATCGGGGACGGCCCCGGCGGGAACGGTCCGCAGGCCGCCCGCGCGGGCGACGGCGTGGAGCAGGACGCGCGCCTGCGCAGGATCGCCGCCTGGCGCGCCTCGGAGCGGACCCTGTGCCGGATGCCGGGCGAGTTCAGCATGGGCGAGCGGCTGACGGCCCTGGCCGCCGACGCGCGCGCGGTGTACGACACCGACGAGATGCCGGACTTCTACGGCGACGGCCCGGTGGCCGAGCTGGAGCGGCGCACCGCCGGACTGCTCGGCTTCCCGGCGGCGGCCTTCTTCCCGACCGGCACCATGGCCCAGCAGGCCGCGTTGCGCGCCTGGGCGGGCCGCACCGGCAACGCGACCGTGGCGCTGCACCCCCTGGCCCACCCCGAGGTGCACGAGCGGCGCGCCTTCGGCACGGTCAGCGGGCTGCGCACGGTCCACCCCACGACCGCGCCCCGGCTGCCCACGGCCGAGGAGGTCCGGGACTTCGAGGAGCCGTTCGGCACGCTGATGCTGGAACTGCCGCTGCGGGACGCCGGGTTCGTCCTGCCCACCTGGCAGGAGCTGACCGACGTGGTCGAGGCGGCCCGGGAACGGGATGCGGTGGTGCACTTCGACGGCGCGCGGCTGTGGGAGTGCGCCGTGCACTTCGACCGCCCGCTGGAGGAGATCGCCGGGCTCGCGGACAGCGTCTACGTGTCGTACTACAAGACGCTGGAGGGCCTGTCCGGGGCCGCGCTCGTCGGACCGGAACCGCTCGTCGACGAGGCCCGCGCCTGGCGCCACCGATACGGGGGCCAGCTCTTCCAGCAGTATCCGGCGGCCCTGTCGGCGCTGGTCGGCCTCGACCGGGTGCTGCCCGAGCTCCCCTCGTACGTCGCCCACGCGCGCGTGGTGGCCGAGGGGCTGGCGGACGGCTTCGCCAAGGCGGGCGTGCCGTGGTTCCGGATCAACCCCGGGGTGCCGCACACCCACCAGTTCCAGGTGTGGCTCCCGTACGAGGCGGACGCCTTGGACGAGGCCGGGCTCGGCCAGTCCGAACAGACGGGCGTGACGCTCTTCCGCCGCTGGTTCCCGGCGCCCGCCGGGCCGCCCGGTGTCGCCTACACCGAACTGACGGTGACGAAGCCGGGCCTCGCGTGGTCGGTGGAGGACGTACGGGACGCGGCGGCCGAGTTCGTACGGAGGCTGGCTCCCGGGGCGGCCTAGGCGCCCGGGGCCCGCTCTCAGCGGCAGGCGGGGGTGCGGGGGCGGGGCGAGGGCAGGAGGCGGCCGAGGGCGGCGCGCAGGCGGCCGTGGGCGAGGTGGCCGGCGAGGACCGCCTCGAAGCGCCGGTAGTCCCGCAGTTCGCGCAGGGTGCGTACGTCGTGCGTGCCCGGCGGCGGGGGCGGGGCCTGGTCGAGGCGGGCGGCGCGGTAGGTGTCGAGCATGTGCTGCTGAATGGCGTCCATGCATCCAGGCTGCGCCGCTCGCGGCCGTCCGTCGCGCCGATTGACCAGGGGCGTCAATTGAGGGGGTTGGGGCGGGCGCAGTGGGGGGCTGGGCCGGGGTGCGGGTCGTGCTTCGGCCGCGGGTCGTCTGTGGCCGGTCGCGCAGTTCCCCGCGCCCCTGACTGGCTGCCGCACCACGCACCCCCACCCCCCGGGGTCACCCCACGCGCAGCAGGAGCTTCCCCGTGGACGTGCGGCTTTCCATCAGGTGGTGGGCCTGTGCCGCCTCGGACAGGGGGAACTCCGCCGTCACCGGGAGGCGCACCCGTCCGTCCGCCGCCAGGGCGAACGCGCGCGTGGCCAGATCGCGCAGGGCCTGCGGGGCGCCGGACGCCAGGCCCAGGATCGAGAAACCGGCGACCGAGCGGGCGCCCGGGTAGAGCTCGGGCTGCCCGACCCGCCAGGGCTCCTCGCCGCCCGCGTTCCCGTACGAGACCAGGCGCCCGAACAGGGCCAGCGCCTCCAGGCCCCGGCGCAGCGTCTCGCCGCCGACCGGGTCGAGGACCAGGTCCACGCCCCGGCCGCCGGTCGCCCGGCGCACGTCCTCGGCGAAGGAGTCGGTGAGGAACACGTCGTCGTAGCCGTGCTCGCGCGCGTAGGCGGCCTTGGCCTCGCTGGAGACCACGCCGTAGACGGCGCCCGCGCCCGCGAGGCGGGCGATCTGGCCGACCGCCGTGCCGACGCCGCCCGCCGCGCCCTGGACCAGGACACTCTCGCCGGCCCGCAGCCGGCCCACCTCGTGGACCAGCGCGTGCGCGGTCGGCAGGACGGTGGGGAGGGTGGCGGCGGCGCGCAGCCCGACGCCCTCGGGCACGGGGAAGACGGTGGCGGCGGGGACGACGGCGACCTCCGCGTAGCCCCCGCCCCCGGACATCGCCGCGACCTCCTGCCCGACCGCGAACCCCTCGACGCCCTCGCCCAGCTCCCGTACGCGCCCGGAGACCTCCAGTCCCGGCACGAACGGCAGGGACGTGACCCGGTACCCCTCCGAACGGGCCTTCACCTCGGCGAAGTTGACCCCGGCCCAGACGACGTCGACGGCGACCTCACCGGGGCCGGGCCGGGGCGCCTCCGTCTCCACCGGCCGCAGCACTTCCGGACCACCCAGCTCGCTGACCTGAATCGCACGCATGACGCGGAGCCCCCTCGGCACCTAAAGTGTTCAATGAAAGTCGAACACTCAGGAGTGTACGACGTTCGTCGAACACTGGGCAAGGGCGGACCGCCGACTCCGCCCCGGGAGGAAGGACACCGATGACCCATCGCGCGGCACCCGAACACACCCACCCCGACAAGGTCCCGCTGATCACGGCCCTGGACGCGCTCGGCGACCCGGTCCGCCTCCAGCTCGTGCGCGAACTGGCCGGGTCGAAGGAGTGGACGCGCAGTTGCGGCTCCTTCGACGTGCCGGTGCGCAAGGCGGCACTGAGCCACCACTTCTCGGTGCTGCGCGCGGCCGGGCTGGTCGAGCAGCGCGACGACGGGCCCAAGCGGGTCAACCGGCTGCGCCGCGAGGAGTTCGACCAGCGCTTCCCCGGACTGCTCGAACTGGTCCTGCACGTCGACTGAGGGCGGGCGGGCCAGCCGGCGGTTCAGAGCCCGCCGGCCCGCACCAGCCCCGACTCGTACGCGAGGACGACCACCTGGACCCGGTCCCGCAGCCCCAGCTTCGTCAGGATCCGGCCGACATGGGTCTTCACGGTGGCCTCCGAGAGGACCAGACGCGCCGCGATCTCGCCATTCGAGAGGCCCTGCGCGACCAGCAGCATGACCTCCCGCTCGCGCTCGGTCAGCTTGTCCATGGCGCCGCCGGGGCCCTTCTCCTTGCCGGTCGAGGGCAGCATCGGGGCGAACCGGTCGAGCAGCCGCCGGGTGGTGGAGGGCGCCACGACCGCGTCGCCGCTGTGCACCGAGCGGATGGCGCCGAGCAGTTCGGCCGGCGGCACGTCCTTCAGCATGAAGCCGCTGGCGCCCGCCTTGAGACCGGAGAACGCGTACTCGTCCAGGTCGAAGGTGGTCAGGATCAGCACCTTGGGGGGCGTCTCGGCCGCGCAGATCCGGCGCGTCGCCTCCACCCCGTCCAGGCGCGGCATGCGCACGTCCATGAGCACCACGTCCACGGCGGTCGCGCGGAGGATCTCGATCGCCTCCGCGCCGTCGCCCGCCTCCGCGACGACCTCCATGTCCGGCTGGGCGGCGAGCACCATCCGGAAGCCGGTGCGCAGCAGCACCTGGTCGTCGACGAGCATGACTCGGATCGTCATCGGGTCCCTCTCCATCACGGCGTACGGGGTCTTGGGCGTACGGGGTGTCGCGTACGGATCCTGCGTACCGGTGTTGCGTACCGGCTCTTCGGCGTACGGCACCCCTCGGGCGTACGCGGTACTACGTGGCGGGCTTCAGCGGCAGCAGGGCGCTGATGCGGAAGCCGCCGCCCGGCCGCGGTCCCGCGTCCAGGGTGCCTCCCACCATGCCGACGCGCTCGCGCATGCCGATCAGACCGTGCCCCTGGCCGTCGGCGCCGCCGTCCTCGTACATCTCG
Organism: Streptomyces sp. NPDC005878; assembly: GCF_040629815.1. Taxonomy (NCBI): domain Bacteria; kingdom Bacillati; phylum Actinomycetota; class Actinomycetes; order Kitasatosporales; family Streptomycetaceae; genus Streptomyces; species Streptomyces sp. NPDC005878. The sequence continues at coordinate 2,458 of NZ_JBEXWK010000050.1, read as the reverse complement.
TGCGCCGCGCCGCGGCCGTCGTCCTCGACCAGCAGGCCGAGCCCGTCGTCGAAGTAGACCAGCCGGACGCTGGCGCCCGCCTCCGGGCCGCCGTGCTTGCGCGTGTTGGTCAGCGCCTCCTGCACGATCCGGTACGCCGTGAGCTCGACGCCGCTGGGCAGGGGGCGCGGGGTGCCCTCGATCTTGAAGTCCACGGTGAGCCCGGCGGTACGCACCTGCTCGACGAGCTCCTCGATCTGCTCGACGTCGGGCTGCGGCACGTACTCCCCCGCCTCCCGGTGCTCGCCGGTGCGCAACACGCCGAGCAGGCGGCGCATCTCGGCGAGCGCCTGGCGGCCGGTCATCGAGATGGTCTCCAGGGCGATCTTCGCCTGGTCGGGCGCGCTGTCCATGACATACGCGGCGCCGTCCGCCTGGACGACCATCACCGAGACGTTGTGGGCGACCACGTCGTGCAGCTCCCGGGCGATCCGGGCGCGCTCGGCGGCGACCGCGACCTTGGCCTGCGCCTCGCGCTCCTTCTCCAGGCGGGCGGCGCGCTCCTCCAGCTGGGCGAAGTACGCCCGGCGGGTGCGCATCGAGTCGCCCAGGACCCAGGCGAGGAGGAAGGGGACCGTCATCACGACGGCGAAGAACACGGTCTGGGCCGGGCTCGCCCCGCCGTCCGCGCCGTTGTCGCTGTAGTCGGGCCAGCGGACCATCGCGATCACGGCCGCGAGCAGCGAGCCCGCCAGGGCCAGCCGCGAGGCCCAGCGCTCGCCGATGGCGGCGGCGGTGTAGATGGAGACCAGCATGGCGAAGTCCGCCACGTTCGGACCGACGTCCAGGGCAAGCTGGGCCACGCCCAGCACGGCCGCCAGCACCACCGTCTTCTCGGGCGCGCGTCGGCGCAGCGCCACGGCGGCGCTCAGGCCCACGGCGATGAGCAGGGCCGCCGCGGTCGAGCCGTGGCCGACCCCGTTGGAGACGAGCGACATGCCGGAGATCCCGAGGAGGAAGACGGCCCAGAGGGTGTCCACCGCGGTCGGGTGCCTGCGGATGAAGTCGTAGAGGCGCTGCACGTAACCCAGCGTAGGGATGCCGGATCGGTGCAAGGGTCAACCGGAGGGTCGATCCGGGTCGCCGGGGCGTACTCCCCAAGGTGGAGGGCGCCTAGCCTTCTGCTGTGAATCACGAGGCGGGCGATGGCGGTGGCGGTGGCGGGCGGGACGGCGGAACGCCGGACGACCGGTCGGGCTGGACCGGCTGGTCCGGCTGGCGGGCGGCGACCGAGCGGGCCCTGTACGGCCCCGGCGGCTTCTATCTGCGCCCCGAGGGTCCCGCGGGTCACTTCCGTACCTCCGTCCACGCCTCACCGCTCTTCGCGGGGGCCGTGGCGCGCCTCCTGGAGGAGGTGGCCGGGGAGCTCGGGGGCGGCGAGGTGGCGTTCGTCGACATGGCGGCGGGGCGCGGGGAGCTCGTCACGGGCGTACTGGCGGCGCTGCCCGCCGGATTCCCCCTACGGGCGTACGCCGTGGAGCGGGCGGCGCGTCCGCCGGGGCTCGACGGGCGGATCACCTGGCTCGCGGAGCCGCCGTCCGGCGTCCGGGGCCTGCTGTTCGCCAACGAGTGGCTGGACAACGTGCCGGTGGACGTGGCCGAGGTCGACGCCGACGGCGTCGCGCGCGAGGTCCTGGTCCGCCCCGACGGCACCGAACGCCTCGGCGCGCCCGTTACCGGCGCGGACACGCGCTGGCTCGAGCGGTGGTGGCCGCTGCGGGAGCCCGGGGAGCGGGCGGAGGTGGGGCGCCCCCGGGACGAGGCGTGGGCGGCGGCGGTGTCGTCGCTGGCGGAGGGGCTGGCGGTGGCGGTGGACTACGGCCATGTGGCGTCCGCGCGGCCGCGGTACGGCTCCCTGACCGGGTTCCGGGGCGGCCGGGAGGTCGCCCCCGTGCCCGACGGCACCTGCGACATCACGTCCCATGTGGCGGTGGACGCCTGCGCGGGTCCCCGGGCGGACCTCGTCCTCCAGCGCGAGGCGCTCACGGCGCTCGGCGTCTCGGGCGCGCGCCCGCCCCTGTCCCTGGCGACGACGGATCCCGCGTCCTACGTACGGGCGCTGGCGCGGGCGGGGGAGGGGGCGGAGCTGGTGGGGAGGGGTGGGCTGGGGGACTTCTGGTGGGTGCGGGAGTGGGTGGGCGGCTCTTCGCGCAGTTCCCCGCGCCCCTGATTGCCCGCTTTCGTCCCCGGACCGTGGGTGGCCGGTCGCGCCGTTCCCCGCGCCCCTTTAGGGCCCGGATTTCGTCTGCGGGCCGGCGGGGGCTGGTCGCGCAGTTCCCCGCGCCCCTAAAAACCTTCGTTCGTCTGCGGCCGGGTGGGGGCCGGTCGCGCAGTTCCCCGCGCCCCTTGGGGGGTCGGCCGCAGCCGGGGAACTTGGAGCGGCCACCAGTTCTTCAGGGGCGCGAGGAACTGCGCGAGC
>NZ_JBEXWK010000049.1:0-36236 GCF_040629815.1 Streptomyces sp. NPDC005878 | reverse complement strand
GGGCGATCGTGGCGCTGGTGCTCGCGGTCCTCGCGGCGGTGGTGGCGGCGTGCCTGGCCCCTGCCCTCTCGGCCCCGGTCACCCCACCCCCCCCCAGGGGCGCGGGGAACTGCGCGAGCAACCACACTCCACCCGCAGACAAACGCCGGACCGAAACGGGGCGCGGGGAACTGCGCGACCAGCCCACCACCGGACCGCAGACAAACGCCGGGCCGAAAGGGGGCGCGGGGAACTGCGCGAGCAACCACCACCCCACCCGCAGACGAACGCCGGGCCAAAAAGGGGCGCGGGGAACTGCGCGGCCAGCCCACCACCGGGCCGCAGACGACCCCCCGGCCCATCAGGGGCGCGGGGAACTGCGCGACCGGCCCACCATCGGGCCGCAGGCAAACCCCGGGCCAGGACATTTGTCCCCCACAACCCCGTACAAGAACATCTCCCACCCGCCCCCGGCGCATCCGTAGCGTCGGCGGTATGACGCAGAGCGCATCCTCAGCACCCCACGAACCACCCCCCGCCATACGCCTCACCCGCGTGGTCAAGGCCTACGGCCACCTCCGTGCCGTCGACGGTATCGATCTCGACATCCGCCGGGGTGAGACCGTCGCCCTGCTCGGGCGCAACGGGGCCGGCAAGTCCACCACGCTCGCCCTCCTGCTCGGGCTCGACGAGCCGGACGCGGGTGAGGTGCGGCTCTTCGGGCGGACGGCAGGGCGCGCGGTGCGGGCGGGGCTCGTGGGGGCGATGCTCCAGGAGGGGCAGCCCATCCCCCGCGTCACCGTCCGCGAGCTCGTCGCCTTCGTCGGCTCGACCTACCCGGAGCCGATGCCGGTCGAGGAGGCCCTCGCGCTCGCCGGGCTCAAGGAGTTCGCCGACCGCCGCGTCGACCGGCTCTCCGGCGGCCAGGCCCAGCGCGTCCGCTTCGCCGTCGCCATCGCCGGGGCGCCCGCGCTGCTGGTCCTGGACGAGCCGACCGCCGCGCTCGACGTCGAGTCGCGCCGCGCGTTCTGGGACGCCATGCGCGCCTACGCGGCCCGGGGCAACACCGTGCTGTTCTCCACCCACTACCTGGAGGAGGCGGACGACAACGCCGACCGGATCGTCATCGTCGACCACGGCCGGATCGTCGCCGACGGCCCCGGCGAGCGGATCAAGCGCGCGGCCGGCGGCAGCCTGGTCTCCTTCGATCTGGCCGGCGCCCCCAGCGCGGGCCTGACCGCGCTCCCGGGCGTCGTCTCGGTCGAGGTCCGCGGCGACCGCGCCCGGCTGCGCACCGACGCCCCGGACGCCGTGGTCGTGGAGCTCGCCCGGCTCGGCGCGGTCCGGGGCCTGGAGGTCGCCCCGGCCGGCCTGGAGGACGCGTTCCTCTCCCTCACCTCCGCCGTCGGCTCCGTCCACGAGAGCGAGACCGTCTGATGCCCGGCTACGTCCTCCTCGAAATCCGCCGCACCTTCCGCGACGCCTCCTTCGTCCTGTTCGGCATCGGGATGCCGGTGCTCATGTATCTGCTCTTCACCAACATCGGCTCGGGGAACGGCGATTCGGCCGACTGGAAGGTCACCTCGATGGTCGGCATGGCCGCGTACGGCGCGCTCGGCGCGTCCCTGAACGCGGGTGGCGCGGTCTGCGCCGACCGGAGCGCGGGCTGGCTGCGCCAGTTGCGGATCACCCCGCTGACCCCGTCCCGGGTGGTGGCGGGCCGCGCGGTCAGCGGCTCCGCGACCGTGCTGCCGGCGGTCCTGGCGGTGCTCGCGGCGGGCGCGCTCGTCAACGGCGTACGGCTGGCCGCCTGGCAGTGGGCGGCGCTCGCGCTGCTGCTGTGGGCCGGGGCACTCCCCTTCACCCTGCTGGGCCTCGGCAACGGCTACCGGCTGAACCCGCAGGCCATGAGTGTGGTCAACGTGGCATGCCTGATGGGGCTGGCGGTGGTCGGCGGACTGTGGTTCCCGCTCTCCTCGTTCCCCCACTGGCTCGCCTCCATCGCCGCGTACAGCCCGGCCCACCGCTTCGGCGACCTCGGCTGGGCGGTCGCGCACGGCTCGGCCCCCGGCGCGGGGACGGCCGCGGTGCTCGGCGGCTGGCTGCTGGCGTTCGGCTCGTACGCCGTGATCTCCTACCGGCGGTCCGCGAGGACGGTGTGAGCACGATGAACGGGGAGAACGAGACGGTGGTACGACTTCTGCCGAAGGGCCCGGTGCGGGCGGTGGCCGACGCGAGGGCGAGGAAGGGCTGCGACCGCGACGCCGACCTTCCCGGCCCCCCGGCCAGCGCCTACACGCTGCTGCCCTGGCTGCTGATGGGCCTGGGCGCGTTCTCCAGCCTCCTCGACGGCACGACCCCCCACCCGTGGATCGGCGGCGCCGGCCTGCTGGCCTTCACCTCCCTCTACGTCGCCGTCTCCTTCCGCGCCTTCGTCAAGGAGAAGCGCGAGAGCCGCGCCACGCTGGGAATCCTGGGCGCGATGGCCGCGATCACCTACGCCCTGAGCCTCTCCTACGGCGGCACCTGGCTGTTCTTCTTCCCGCTGCTCTCGCTGGCCTGCGGCGCGGTGCTGCGCGAGCGGAAGCTGGGTCTCGCGGTCATGGTGCTGGCGAGCTCGGCGGGCGCCATCTCCGGGATGGAGGCCGGCGAGGTGTGGGACAACGTGACCATCGCGTACGGCACGTTCCTGTCCGGCATGGTCACGGCGGCGGTCCTCTCGCTCTCCCAGACCGTGCGCGAACTGCGCGACACCCGCCAGGAGCTGGCCCGTACCGCCGTGGAGAAGGAACGTCTCCGCTTCTCCCGCGACCTGCACGACCTGCTCGGCCACACGCTCTCGGTGATCGTGGTGAAGTCGGAGGCGGCCCGCCGTCTCGCCCCGCGCGACCTGGACGCCGCGCTGGGCCAGGTCGCCGACATCGAGTCGGTCGGCCGCCAGGCGCTCACCGAGATCCGCGAGGCCGTCACCGGCTACCGCGAGGGCAGCCTCGGCACCGAACTGGACCGGGCCCGCTCGGCGCTGCTCGCGGCCGAAGTCGAGCCGGTGGTACGCCTGTCGGGGCCGCCGCTGCCCTCGCAGGTGGAGGCGCTGCTCGGCTGGGTGGTGCGGGAGGCGGTCACCAACGTCGTCCGGCACAGCGGCGCGACCCGCTGCGAGATCGTGGTCGACGGCGCGCCCGAGCGGGTACGGCTGAAGATCACCGACGACGGGCGCGGCGTACCATCCGTACAGCCCGGAGCTCCCGGTCCACGGATCGGCGGCAGGATCGGCGGCACGGGTCTGAAGGGTCTCACCGAACGCCTCGCGGCGGCCGGCGGTTCACTCGGCGCGGGTCCCGGGCCGCGCGGCGGCTTCCAGGTGAGCGCCGAGCTCCCGGTCGACCCGGCCGACGCCGCGCTCGAAGCGGAGCTCGGGCGGGGACAGGGGCCGGGAACAGAACACGGGGCCGCCCGCCGATGACGGCCCGCACGATGGGGAGAACGGCATGATCAGAGTCCTGCTCGCCGAGGACCAGGGCATGATGCGGGGCGCGCTGGCCCTGCTGCTCGGCCTGGAGGAGGACATCGAGGTGGTCGCCCAGGTGTCGGCGGGCGACGCGATCGTGTCCACGGCGCTCACCACCCGCCCCGACGTCGCCCTCCTCGACATCGAACTGCCCGGCCGCAGCGGTCTGGACGCGGCGGCCGACCTGCGCGAGGAGTGCCCCGACTGCCGGGTGCTGATCCTCACCACCTTCGGGCGGCCCGGGTATCTGCGGCGCGCGATGGAGGCGGGCGCGGCGGGGTTCCTGGTGAAGGACGGGCCGGTGGAGGACCTGGCCGAGGCGGTCCGGCGGGTGCTGCGCGGCGAGACGGTGATCGACCCGGCGCTGGCGGCCGCGGCGCTGAGCGCGGGCGCCAACCCGCTGACCGCGCGCGAGCGGGACGTGCTGAACGCGTCGGTGGACGGCGCGACGGTGGCCGACATCGCGGGCAGGCTGCACCTGTCGGAGTCGACGGTGCGCAACTACCTCTCGGCGGCGATCGGCAAGACGAGCACCCGCAACCGCATGGAGGCGGTACGGGCGGCGCGGCAGCAGGGCTGGCTCTGAACCACTGCCACCTCCGCTGCCACCTCCTCGGTGCTCTTTCCTCGGCGCTGTCTCCTCGTCGTCACTTCTTCGGCGCCGTCGTCCTCGGCAGCCACACCAGCGCGACCGCGGTGCTGGCGAGCAGCACGAAGCCGCCGGTGCGGAAGGCGAGCGCGTAGCCGTCGGTGAGCGCTTCGGGCGTCAGGGTGTCGCCGGTACGGGCGGTGGCGACGGTCGACAGGACGGCCAGGCCCAGCGCGCCGCCCATGGTGCGGGAGGTGTTGATGAGACCGGACACCAGCCCCGCCTCGCCGGGTGCGGCGCCGGAGGTGGCGAGCGAGGCGAGCGGGGTGGTGGCCAGGCCCGCGCCGGTCATCATCAGCATGCCGGGCACCAGGATCGCCATCCAGTACGGGTCGTGCGCGTGCATCGTGGACTGCCAGCCGAAACCGGCGGCGGCCATCAGCACACCGATGACGGTGAGGTTGCGGGTCCCGGTCACCGGCATCAGCCGGGGTGCGATCTTGGCGCCGAGGACGATGCTCAACGAGCTGGGAACGAGGGCGAGTCCGGCGCCCAGCGGGGTGTAGCCGAGGACGTTCTGCGCGTACAGGGTCATGAAGTACCAGGTGCAGAAGGTGGCCGAGCCGCAGGCGAACATCACGATGTTGGCGGACGACACCGCCCGGATCCGCAGCAGCCGCAGCGGCATCAGCGGCGCCGCCGCGCGGGCCTCGACGGCGAGGAACGTCCCCAGCAGCGCGAGCCCGCCGAGCAGCGGGGCGAGCGTTTGCGGCGCGGTCCAGCCGGACTGCTCGGTCTGCACGATGCCGTACGCGAGGACGGCGAGCCCGCCGGTGACGGCGACCGCGCCCGGCAGGTCCAGGCGGTTGCGGGTGGCGGCGCGGCTCTCCGTGATCCACAGGGCGGCGCCGGTGAGGACGAGGGCGCCGACGGGCACGTTGATGAGCAGCACCCAGCGCCACGACAGGGTGTCGGTGAGCACCCCGCCGACGAGTCCGCCCGCCGCACCGCCGCCCGCGCCGACCGCCGCCCAGGTGCCTATGGCCCTCGTACGGGCCGCGCCCTCGGGGACGGCGGCGGTCAGGATGGTGAGCGTGGAGGGCGCGAGCACGGCGGCGCCGAGCCCCTGCACGCCCCGGGCGACCAGCAGCTGCCACCCTTCCTGGGCGAGGCCGCCGGCCAGGCTGGCGCCGGTGAACAGGGCGAGGCCGACGAGGAACATGCGCTTGCGTCCGAAGAGGTCCCCGGCGCGGCCGCCCAGGAGCATGAACCCGGCGTACGCGATGGAGTAGGCGTTGACGACCCATTGCAGCCCCGTCGGGCTCATCCCGAGCCCGGTCCGCATCGAGGGGAGGGCCACGTTGACGACGGAGACGTCGAGGACGACGAGGAACTGGCCGGCACAGGCGGCGAGGAGGACGAGCCAGGTGCGGGTGGGGTGGGTGCGGGTGGGTATGGCTGCGGTGTCTGGGGGCGCTTGGACCATGCGGGCCATGGTCGCACGGGGGTGTGTTTCCCCACCCCGCCCCTTCTCGAAAGCCCTCTGGCGGGCGGCCTGTTGCGGCTCCGGCCGCAGCCCCTTGCATAGCCGGCGGGCACCCGCGGGCCGGTGGGGGCTGGTCGCGCAGTTCCCCGCGCCCCTGACCGGCCCGGTGGGCACCCGCGGGCCGTAGGTGGCTGAGCGCGCAGTTCCCCGCGCCCCTGACCACCCAGGGGCGCGGGGAACTGCGCGAGCAACCCGGCACGGTCCGCAGGCGAAAGGGGACAGGCCTCTGGGGAGCCGCGCATGCGAAAGGGGGGGGGGAAGCCTCTGGAAAACCGCGCCGGTGAAAGGGGACAGGCCCTTGGGGAACCCCGCCGGCGAAAGGGGGGACAGGCCCCACGGGGTACCGCGTCTGCGGCCCCCCACGGTCCGTGGGTGGAGGGGGACGGGGTCGGGGTAGGACCTACCGCGGGCTGCGCAGCAGCGTCACCACCGCTGCCCCGCCCAGCCCCACGTTGTGCGCCAGCCCCACCGTCGCGCCCTGCACCTGCCGGGCCCCCGCCTCGCCCCGCAGCTGGGTCACCAGCTCCCCCACCTGCGCCAGCCCCGTCGCGCCCAGCGGGTGCCCCTTGGAGATCAGGCCGCCGGAGGGGTTCACCACCCACCGGCCGCCGTACGTCGTCGCCCCGGACTCCACCAGCTTCCCGGACTCCCCCTCCCCGCACATCCCCAGCGCCTCGTACGTCAGCAGCTCGTTGATGGAGAAGCAGTCGTGCAGCTCGACGACGTCGACGTCCTCGATGCCGAGTCCGGCGCGTTCGTACACCGCCGACGCCGCCGCCCGCGACATCCCCGCCCCGACCACGTCGATGCACCGGCCGGACGCGAAGGACTCCTCGGTGTCCGTCGCCATCGCCTGCGCGACGATCTCCACCGCCCGCTCCTCCAGGCCGTGTTCCGCCGCGAACCGCTCGGAGACGACGACGGCCGCCGCCGCCCCGTCCGAGGTGGGCGAGCACTGGAGCCGTGTCAGCGGCCGGTGGACCGGCGGCGAGGCGAGCACCTGCGCCACCGAGTACTCCACCTGGAACTGGGCGTGCGGATTGTGCACCGAGTGCCGGTGGTTCTTGGCGCCGACCGCCGCCAGCTGCGCCTCGGTCGTCCCGTACAGCTCCATGTGCTCGCGCGCCGCGTTGCCGAAGATCTGCGCCGTCGGCGGGGTCGCCTCGAAGCCGTGGGCGGCGGCCATCACGCCGTAGTGGCGGGCGACCGGGGACGTGGCGAAGTCGCCGCCGTCCGCCCCGCCGCCCAGCGCGCCGCGCTTCATCTTCTCGAAGCCCAGCGCCAGTACGCACGCGCTCACCCCGCCCTCCACCAGCTGCCGCGCCAGCATCAGCGCGCTCGACCCGGTGGCGCAGTTGTTGTTGACGTTGTGGACGGGGACACCGGTGAGCCCCAGTTCGTACGCCGCCCGCTGGCCCGCCGTCGACGGCTGGAAGCAGTAGCCCGCCAGGACCTGCTCCACCTGCCCGTATCCGATCCCGGCGTCCGCGAGCGCGGCCGTCCCCGCCTCGCGTGCCATGTCCCAGTACCGCCACTCCCGCGTCTCGGGCTTCACGAAGTCCGTCGTCCCGATCCCGGCCACCAAGCTCTTCACGTACCCGCTCCTTCGGTTCGTTCAGTCTCGTGGCAGGCCGAGGATCCGCTCGGCCACGACGTTGAGCTGGACCTGCGTGGTGCCGCCCGCGATGGTCAGGCAGCGGGACATCAGGAAGCCGTGGACGGCCTGCCCCGCCGGGCCCTCGGCCGTCGCGCCCGCGGGTCCCAGCAGTTCCAGGGCGAGGTCGGCCACCTTCTGCTGGTGGAGCGTCTGGACGAGCTTGCGCACGCTCGCCCCGGCGCCGGGCTCCAGGCCGGACACCTGGAGCAGGGTGGTGCGCAGCCCGAGGCAGGCGAGCGCGTGCGCCTCGGCGGCCAGGGCGCCGATCCGGGCGCGGTGGGCGCCGTCGAGTCCGTCCGCGCGGGCGAGCAGCGCCTCCAGACCGGTGTCGAAGGTCAGCTGGTCGGCCATGTGGACGCGTTCGTTGCCGAGGGTGTTGCGGGCGACCCGCCAGCCGTCGCCCGGCTCGCCGACGACCGCGTCCGGCGGCAGGAGGGCCCCGTCGAAGTACACCTCGTTGAAGAGCGCGTCGCCGGTGATCTCCCGCAGGGGCCGGACGTCGATCCCGGGGGTGTTCCTCATGTCGACGAGGAAGTACGTCAGGCCCTGGTGCTTGGGGGCTTCCGGGTCGGTCCGGGCGAGCAGGATCCCGTGGTCCGCCCACTGGGCCGCGCTCGTCCACACCTTCTGGCCGGTGACGCGCCAGCCGTCCCCGGTGCGTTCCGCCCGGGTGCGCAGGCTCGCGAGGTCCGAGCCGGCCTCGGGCTCCGAGAACAGCTGGCACCACAGCAGGTCCCCGCGCAGGGTCGGCGGCAGGAAGCGCTCCTGCTGCTCCTTCGTGCCGTACGCGAGGAGCGACGGCACCACCCAGGTGCCGATCCCCAGCTCGGCGACCTTCACCCCGGCCGCGCGGAGCTCCTCCTGGACGACGAGCTGTCGCACGGGCCCGGCGCCCAGGCCGTACGGCGGCGGCAGGTGCGGCGCGGCGTATCCGGTGGGGGCGAGGGCGCGCCGGGCGGACGCGGGGTCGAGGCCGCGTACGGACTCGGCGGCCTCGCGCGCCGGGCCGCGGAACTCCTCGGCCTCCTCGGGGAGTTCGAGGCGCAGTTCACGGCGGGCCCCGGCCCCGGCGAGCCGGACGGCCCGTTGGCGGTGGGTGTCGCCCGGGCCGAGGAGCTGGCGGGCCACCAGGGCGCGGCGCAGATGGAGGTGGGCGTCGTGCTCCCAGGTGAAGCCGGTGCCGCCGAGGATCTGGACGCAGTCCTGGGCGCAGGTGAGGACCGCGTCCAGGGCCGTGGCCGCCGCCAGGGACGCCACCAGGCCGCGCACCTCGGCCCGTTCCGTCCCGGCCGCCCGCGCCGCGTCCCACACCAGGGCCCGCGCCTGCTCGGTGCGGAGCAGCATGTCGGCGCAGAGGTGCTTGACCGCCTGGAACCGGCCGATGGGCTGCCCGAACTGCTCACGCGTCCTGGCGTGGGCGACCGCCGTCCGAAGTGCCCAGGCGGCGGTGCCGCAGGCCTCGGCGGCGAAGAGGACGGCCGCCAGGTCGTGGACGAGCGCGGGGTCCACGGTGAGCGCCCGCTCGCGAGGGACGGCGAGGCCGCGGGCGGTGACCTGGGCGGTGGGGCGGGTGGGGTCGGCGCCGGTGTGCGCCCGGATGTCCAGGTCCCCCGCGTCCACCGCCAGCCACACCACCTCCTCGCCCGCCCGCGCCGCCAGGACCAGCAGATCGGCCTGGGCTCCGGCGAGGACGGGCGGCGCGGCCCCGTCGAGCGTCCAGCCGTGCGGGTCCGGTACGGCGGTGAGGCCGCCGGGGCCGAGCGCCACGGCCGCCGTCCGCGCCCCGGTCGCGACCGCCTCCACCGCCTGGGCGTGCCCGGCCCGTTCCAGTACCGCCGCGGCGAGCACGCTGGGCAGGTAGGGGCCCGGCAGCGCGGCCCGGCCCGCCTCCTCCAGCACCACGGCGAGCTCCACCAGACCCCCGCCGCCGTACCGCTCGCCCAGGTGGATTCCGAGCAGGCCCTGGGCGGCCAGCGCGTCCCAGTAGGGCGGCCGGGCGGCGGGGGCGCCGTCCGCGTCGAGAAGTTCTCGCACCGCCTCGGGCGGCACCGCCCGCGCGAGGCCGCCCCGTACCGCGTCGGCGAGCGCGCGCTGTTCCCGGGTGATCCCGATGCCCATCCGCACTCCCCCGCCGTGGCCGCCGCTGGAACGGCGACAGAGTAGAACACGTTCCATTCTGACGGAAGGTCAGATCGAGGACGGGATCGGCCGGGGATTAGGATGTGGCGCCCGGCAGCGCGAGCACCGGCCGCCGCATCCCGTACCAAGCCCCGCGCCCGACCCCCAGGAGCCCTGCCATGGCGACACCCGAGCCGGAGATCCTCGCCGCCTTCGAGGCCGCGAAGGGGTTCATGCCCGTACGCGAGGGGCTCGCCCTCTACGAGGCAGCCGTCCGGGCGGGCGCGCTGGGCCTGCCGCTCCTGGAGGTCGGCACCTACTGCGGCCGCTCCACCCTGCTGCTCGCGGACGCCGCCCGCGCCACCGGGACCGTCGCCGTCACCGTCGACCACCACCGGGGCAGCGAGGAGCAGCAGCCGGGCTGGGAGTACCACGACCCGTCCGTGGTCGACCCGGAGGTCGGCCTGATGGACACCCTGCCCACCTTCCGCCGCACCCTGCACCGGGCGGGCCTCGAAGAGCACGTGATCGCGGTCGTCGGGCGCTCGCCGCAGGTGGCGCGGGCCTGGGGCGGCCGGGTGGGGCTCGTCTTCATCGACGGCGGCCACACCGACGAGCACGCCACCGGGGACTACGAGGGGTGGGTCCCGCACCTCGCCGAGGGCGGCCTCCTGGTGATCCACGACGTCTTCCCCGACCCGGTCGATGAGTTCACCGGCCAGGCCCCGTACCGCGTCTATCTGCGGGCCCTGGCCTCCGGAGCGTTCAGCGAGGTCTCGGCCACCGACTCGCTGCGCGTCCTGCGCCGTACCGGCGCCGGGGTGTGACAGGACCGACACCCCGTAAGCCGGAGCCACCGGATCCACCGGACAGGCCCTAGCATCACTGCGTGTCGTACGACAGCGAGTCCCCCACCCCGCCCCGGCGCCGGCTGCGCGGCAACCTCGTCATCGTGACCGCCGCGCTGGTCCCGACCGTCCTGGCCGGCTGGCTGGTGTGGCAGGCCATGGACGGTTCCGGCAGCCACGACGACAAGCCGCCGAAGGTGCTGCCGCTGCCCAGCGCGCCCGCCGCCCGGCCCTCGGGGAACGGGGGCGCCGAGCCGCCGGCCGCGACCGTGCCCGCCACCCCTTCACCCTCGGCGCCGGCCTCCTCCCCGTCCTCCCAGGCGTCCCGGCCCACCGGACCGCTCGCGGGGCGGGTCGTGGTGATCGACCCGGGGCACAACCCCGGCAACTTCCAGCACGCCGCCGAGATCAACCGCCAGGTCGACATCGGGACGAACAAGAAGGAGTGCGACACCACCGGCACCGACACCAGGGGCGGGTACACCGAGGCCGCGTTCACCCTGGACGTCTCGCACCGGCTGCGGGCGCTGCTGGAGAAGCAGGGCGCGACCGTCACCTTCACCCAGGACGGCGACCGGCCGTTCGGCCCGTGCGTGGACGAGCGCGCGGCGATCGGCAACCGGGCCAGGGCCGACGCGGTCGTCTCGGTGCACGCCGACGGCTCGGCGCAGGGCAACCACGGGTTCCACGTGATCCTGCCCGCGCTGGTGAACGCCGGGAAGGCGAACACCGCCCCGATCGTGGGCCCCTCGCGTGAGCTGGGTGTGAGGATCGCGGGGAAGTTCGTGCACGCCACCAGCATGCCGCCCTCCAACTACGTGGGCGACGGCACCGGGTTGGACGTCCGCAAGGATCTCGGCGGGCTCAACCTGTCCACCGTGCCGAAGGTGTTCATCGAGTGCGGGAACATGCGGGATTCCGGGGACGCGGCCCTGCTGGGAGACGCGGGCTGGCGTCAGCGGGCGGCCCAGGGGATCGCGGACGGGATCGGCGACTTCCTGGCGAAGTGAGGGGCGGGCCGACGGGAGCGGTCGGCTGCGGGTCGGTCACGGTCTGAGCACCGAGGGGACTTCCCACCCGGTCAGACGATAGATTCTCCTCCGGGTGGGGAACCACCCCCGTGCTTCGCGCCGTGTGCACGTACACCGGCGGCAGCGATGACCGCCCCGACGAGACGACCCAAAAAGGACTATTACGTGAACATCCGCTCCCTCACGCGAGGCGACGGCGTGGTGATCGGAGCAGCGGTGGTGCTGTTCATCGCCTCGTTCCTCGATCTCTACTCGGTCGACAACGCTTGCGTCGGCACCATCTGCTCCCACGCCAACGTTCCGAACGCGTGGGACGCGCTGGGTCTGCTGATGAGCATGTTCCTCGCCGGCATCATCGGCGCGGTCCTGATCGTCGTGGCCCGCTCGCTGCCGCAGCCGCGGAAGTTCGCCGGGATGGACCTGGGCCAGTTCGGCACCGCCTTCACGATCTTCTCGGCGTGGACGGCGTTCTGGACCATCATCGACATGGACAGCGCCGGCGCCGGCATGATCCTCGGCCTCATCGCCGCGCTGGTGCTCGCCGCGGGCGCCGTGGCCGGCCCGATGGTCGCCGCGCTCAAGGCCCCGCTGATGGGCAACCCGAGCCCGGCCGTGGCCCCGTACGGCGCCCAGCCCTACGGCAACCAGCCCGCCGGTGGCTACGGCTACCCCGGCGCCCCGCAGCCCCAGCCGTTCGCGCCCCAGGGCGCCGACCAGAGCCAGGGCGGCCAGACCCCGGCGCCCGCCGCGGCCCAGCAGCAGCCCGCCGCCGGCGGCCCGGCCGGGGACTTCGCCCCGTTCTGGTTCGCCGTCCCGGTGGCCCGCCAGCTGTACCCGGAGGACGGCTCGGCCACCCCGATCGCCGAGCTCGCGCCCGGCACCTGGTACCTCGCGGTGGAGCAGCGCGGCGCGGCCCTGGTCGCGCAGACGCAGGACGGCCGCCGCGGCGTCCTCCAGGACACCACGGGCATCCAGCGCGGCTGACCCCGCGCCCCGGCCCCGGCCGGAGTCCGTACCGCCGAGAACGGCCCCCCACCCCTTCCGGGGCGGGGGGCCGTTCCCGTACGCTCCTCTGACGATCCGTCAGATACGGGCAGGGGGCGGCGGTATGCGGCTCGGACTCGCACTCGGCTACTGGGGCCGCGGCCCCGACCCCGGACACGTGCGGCTCGCCCAGGAGGCGGAACGCCTCGGGTACACCTCGGTGTGGACGGCCGAGGCCTGGGGGTCGGACGCCTTCACCCCGCTCACCTGGATCGCCGCCCACACCTCGCGGATCCGCCTCGGCACGGCCGTCGCGCAGATGGCGGCCCGCACCCCCACCGCGACCGCGATGCACGCGCTGACCCTGGACCACCTCTCCGGCGGCCGGATGATGCTGGGCCTCGGGCTCTCGGGGCCGCAGGTGGTGGAGGGCTGGTACGGACGGCCGTTCCCCTCCAGCCCGCTGACCGCGACCCGGGAGTACGTGGAGGTGATCCGGCGGGTGCTGCGGCGCGCGGCGCCGGTGGAGCTGGACGGCCGCTTCCACCCGCACCCGTACCGGGGCGCTGACGGCACCGGTCTCGGCAGGCCGCTGAAGCCGATCACGCATCCGCTCCGGGCGGACCTGCCGGTGCTGCTCGGCGCCGAGGGCCCCAAGAACATCGCCCAGACCACCCGGATCGCGGACGGCTGGCTGCCGCTGTACTGGTCGCCGACCCGCCTGGACGCGTACCGGACCCCGCTCGCCGGGGCGCCCGAGGGCTTCACCGTCGCCCCCATGGTCCGCGCGCACGTCTGCGACGACGTCGCCGAGGGGCTGCTGCCGGTGAAGGCGATGCTCGGCTTCTACATCGGCGGCATGGGGCACGCGGCCCGCAACTTCCACGCCGACCTGATGGCGCGGATGGGGTACGAGGCCGAGGCCCGCCGGATCCAGGCGCTGTTCGCCGAGGGCCGCCGCGAGGAGGCGGTGGGGGCGGTGCCGGACGCCTTCGCGGACGAGATCTCGCTGGTCGGGCCGCGCGAGCGGATCGCGGAGCGGCTGGCGGCGTGGCGGACGGGGCCGGTGACGGACCTCCTCGTCATGTCACCGGACCCGACGACCCTGCGCGTCCTGGCGGAGCTGAACGGGACGCCGGACGGCTGACCGGGTGCGGGGCGGGACGCACGACGGTTTGGCCGTCGCCGTGCCCCTCGCCGCCCCGGCCGTCCGTGGCCGAGGTCAGCCGCCGCTGAGCTGCGAGGCCGACGGCACCTGGTCCTTGACCTCCGCGCCGGCGCTCTTGCCCGCGCCCTTCACCCCGTTGATGACGTTCTCGAACATCCCGACGTCCGCGTCGGTGGCGTCGCCCTTGCGGAGCTTGCCGCCGAGGCCCTTGAGGGACTCGATGCCGGAGGTGAGCGGGGCGACGGCCTTGGAGAGGAGGGGGTCGCCCTTGGCGTTGTTCACGGCCGCCTTCAGCCGGTTGTACGTGAAGGCTCCGGCGAGGCCCGCCTTCACCAGGGCGAACGTCCGGCCCTTGGCGCCCTTCTTGAACTTGCCCGCCTTGTACGGCTTCACGATCCACTGGTAGGCGGCGCCCGCCGCGAGGCCCGCGTTGGCGACGAAGCGCGTCTTGGCGAGCTTCTGCTTCTCGAAGGTGCTGGACGGGGAGGCGCCGGCCTCCGCCGCGGTCAGGCTGTTGCGGGCGCTCTTGGATTCGCCTCCGCAGGCGGTCGTCGACACCAGGAGGGCGGTGGAGAGGACGACCGCCGCGAGTATGCGGCGGAGCGGGAGCGTACTGGGCACGGTGACCTCCGGGGACGGGTGTGTCTCCCCGGCAGCGTCACCCACCCGGCGGCACCGGGCCACCCGGATGGGCCATTCGAGTCCGGGGCGCCGCAGGGGGTTCTCCCCCCGATGTTCGTCTGCGGGCCGTTGTGGCTGAGCGCGCAGTTCCCCGCGCCCCTAACTGCCTAGGGGCGCGGGGAACCGCGCGAGCAACCCACCACGGTCCGCAGCCGAAAACGGGGTTGGGGGCGCGGGGAACCGCGCGAGCGGCCACCCGCCGCCCGCGGGGGAAACGAGGCCCGACCACCCGCCCACCCCCGGAGGGCCCCCGCCCCCGGCGGTTCAGGAAACGGGCGGGGCCGGGGACGCGCAGCACTGCGGGGGCAGGCCGCGCGGGAGGCGGTCGCCGGAGAACACCGCCGTCGTCGCCTCGTCACCCCCCAGCGCCGCCACCGCCAACAGCAGCGACCCCGCCGTCCACGTCGTGAGCTCCTCCGGCCACACCGCCCGGTTGCCCTCGAAGACGTACCCCGTCCAGTACAGGCCGTCCCCGGCCCGCAGGTGCTGGATGGACTGGAGGATCTCCAGGGCGCGGTCGGACTCGCCCACCACCCACAGCGCGAGCGCCAGCTCGCAGCTCTCGCCGCCCGTCACCCACGGGTTCGGCAGCACGCAGCGCACCCCGAGCCCGGGCACCACGAAGTCGTCCCAGCGCGCCTGGATGCGCTTCTTCGCCTCCGTGCCGCTCACCGCGCCCCCGAGCACGGGGTAGTACCAGTCCATCGAGTAGCGCGACTTGTCGAGGAAGCGTTCGGGGTGGCGGGCCACCGCGTGCGCGAGCGCGCCCGTGGCCAGCTCCCAGTCCGGCTGCGGCTCCTCCCGCTGCTCCGCGATCGCCAGCGCGCACCGCAGCGCCTGGTGGATCGAGGAGCTGCCGGTGAGCAGCGCGTCGGTGACGGGCGAGCCGTCCTCCTCGCGCTTCCAGCCGATCTGCCCGCCCGGCTGCTGGAGCCTCAGCACGAACTCCACGGCCGCGTACACCACCGGCCACATGCGGTCGAGGAAGGTGTCGTCGCCGGTGGCGAGGTAGTGGTGCCAGACCCCCACCGCCACGTACGCGACGAAGTTGGTCTCCCGGCCCCGGTCGGTGACCTGCGCGAAGTCCCCGTCGTGGTAGGCCGCGTACCAGGACCCGTCGTCGTTCTGGTGCCGCGCGAGCCACTCGTAGGCGCGTCCCGCCGCCTCGTGCTCGCCGGCCGCGTCCAGGGCCATCGCGGCCTCGGTGTGGTCCCAGGGGTCCAGATGGTGCCCGCGGAACCACGGTATGGCGCCGTCCTCGCGCTGCACGGCCAGGATGCCGGCCACGGTCGCGGTGGCCTGCGCGGCGGTGAGCACCCCCGGCAGGACCAGGTGTTCGGTCCGCTCCGGTGAGGTCACTGGGCGCCGGCCTTGCCGGTCGGGGCGAGCGGGGCCGCGGCGTCCAGCGGGGCGAGGTGCGGCTTCGTCGCGTACGCCACGAAGCTCTTGCCCACGACCGGGTTGAGCGCCTGCTCCGCCAGCCGCGTGACCAGCGGCTTCTTCATGATGTCCCAGACGAGCAGCTTGTGGTACGCCCGCACCGGCAGCGCTGCGTCCTTGCCGTCCCTGCCCACCCCGAACGCGCACTTGAGCCACCAGTACGGCGAGTGCAGCGCGTGCGCGTGGTGCGTGCCGTACGGCTTCAGGCCCGCCTCGCGCATCTTGCCGAGCAGTTCGTCGGCCTTGTAGATGCGGATGTGGCCGCCCTCGACCTCGTGGTACGCGTCGGAGAGCGCCCAGCAGACCTTCTCCGGCCCGTAGCGCGGCACGGTGACCGCGATCCGGCCGCCCGGCCTGAGGACGCGGACCATCTCGGCGAGCACGCCCTTGTCGTCCGGGATGTGCTCCATGACCTCGGAGATGATCACGACGTCGAAGGAGGCGTCGGGGAAGGGCAGGTTGAGCGCGTCGCCCTCCATCGCGGTGGCGGTCGCCCCCTCGGGCGCCTCACCCGCCTCCTTCATCGCCGCGAACCACTTGGCGACCTCGCGGATCTCCTCGCCGTTCTGGTCCAGCGCCACGACCCGCGCGCCGCGCCGGTAGCACTCGAAGGCGTGGCGGCCCGCGCCGCAGCCCAGGTCGAGCACGCGGTCGCCCGGGGCGAGCGGGAAGCGGGAGAAGTCGACGGTCAGCACGGGGTCTGCCCTTTCGGATGGAGAGCTGCGGGGGCCGCGGAGCGGCCGGGGGGTGGGGGCGCGGAGCGGCTGGGGCGGGTGCGGTGCGGGGTCACCCCGCGGGCTTCCTGGCCGCGGAGCGGCCCTTGCCGGCGATCGCGGAGCGATAGAGCTCGGCGGTGCCCTCGGCCGCCCGGGCCCAGGTGAACCGGTCGAGCACCCGCTGCCGCCCGGCCGCGCCGAGCCGGGCCCGTAGCTGCGGGTCGCCCAGCAGCCGTACGAGCGCGGTGGCCAGCGCCTGCGGGTCGCCCGGCGGCACCGCCAGGCACGTCTCGCCGTCGGGCCCGGCCACCTCGGGGATCGCGCCCCCGGTCGTGGCCACCAGCGGGGTGCCCGTCGCCATCGCCTCCGCTGCCGGCAGCGAGAACCCCTCGTACAGCGAGGGCACACAGCTGACCTGCGCGGACCGTACGAGGTCGACGAGCTCCGCGTCGGAGATGCCCTTGACGAAGCGGACCGCGCCGCCGAGCCCGTACTTCTCGATGGCCTGGGCGACCGGCCCGTCCTCGGCACGCTTGCCGACGACGACGAGGTGCGCCCCGGGGTGCTCGGCGCGCACCTTGGCGAGCGCCTCGACGAGGAAGACGAGCCCCTTGAGCGGTACGTCCGCGCTGGAGGTCGTGACGATCCGGCCGGGCACCTCGGCCACCGAGGGGTCCGGGGACCACAGGCCGGTGTCGGCGCCGATGTGCACCACCGAGACGCGGTCCTCGCGCACCCCGAGATGCTCGACGATCTCGCGCTGGGAGGAGCCGGAGACGGTGAGCACCGACGGCAGCCGCCGCGCGACCCGCTTCTGCATCCGGGTGAAGCCGTACCAGCGGCGCACCGAGGCGCGCCGCTTCCAGTCCCCGGCGGCGTCCAGTTCCAGCTGCCGGTCGACGGTGATGGGGTGGTGGATCGTGGTGACCAGGGGCGCGCCGAGGTCGGCGAGGAGGCCGTAGCCGAGCGTCTGGTTGTCGTGGACGACGTCGAACTCGCCCTTGCGGGCGGCGAGATGGCGCCGGGCCCGCAGCGAGAACGTCAGCGGCTCGGGGAACCCGCCGGTCCACATGGTGGCGACTTCCAGGGCGTCGATCCAGTCCCGGTACTCGTCCTTCCCGGGCGTACGGAACGGGTCCGGCGAGCGGTACAGGTCCAGGCTGGCGAGCTCGGTGAGCGGGACGCCCTCGTCCAGGACAGGGTAGGGCTGCGCGCCGATGACCTCCACGCTGTGCCCGAGACGGGCGAGTTCGCGGGAGAGGTGGCGTACGTAGACGCCCTGGCCGCCGCAGAACGGATTGCCCTTGTACGTCAGGAGGGCGATCCGCAGCGGGCGGTCACCCGCACGGGCCGGCTCCCCTGTGTGCGGGTTTGCCTCTATGGCCTCTGCGGTCACTCGCGGCCCCTTCATCGCTGCGTTTCGCCGGAGCGTAACCGCTCGCGCTAATCTAGAACAAGTTCCAGACTTGATCCTTCTTGATCTCCGTCCGGAGCCTGGGGAAGCTTTGAATCTACCGGCAGGTAGCGCGCGTGTGAGGGCCGGATCAGGTGATTCGCGCCACCACGGGGGCCCCTGCCATGCTGTGCCCCCGGAAACGGGCCGTCGGGCCCACGGGAACAGCGGGAATCGGACGACGGAACGGGACAGATGACAGCGGAAGCCAGAGCGGCCATCGTCGCGTCGCCCGTCCTGACCGAGCGCCAGGAGGCGCGCCGCCGCCGCATCCTGCACGCCAGCGCCCAGCTGGCCAGCCGGGGCGGCTTCGACGCGGTGCAGATGCGCGAGGTGGCCGAGGCCGCGGGGGTCGCGCTCGGCACGCTCTACCGCTACTTCCCCTCCAAGATCCATCTGCTGGTCGCCACCATGCAGGACCAGCTCCAGCATCTGCACTCCACGCTCCGCAAGCACCCGCCGTCCGGCGACTCCGCCGCGCAGCGGGTCGCCGAGACGCTGATGCGGGCGTTCCGCGCGCTCCAGCGCGAGCCGCACCTCGCGGACGCGATGGTGCGCGCCCTCACCTTCGCCGACCGCTCGGTCAGCCCCGAGGTGGACACCGTCTCCCGGCAGACCACCGCCATCATCCTGGACGCCATGGGCCTGGACCACCCGAGCCCTCGGCAGCTCTCGGCGGTCCGCGTCATCGAGCACACCTGGCACTCCGCCCTGATCACCTGGCTGTCCGGGCGGGCCTCCATCGCCCAGGTGAAGATCGACATCGAGACGGTGTGCCGGCTGATCGACCTCACGGCCGAGGACGACCTGCCGGTCTGAACGGACCCGCGGCGCCCGGTCCGTAGGGACGCCGGCCGCCCCCGACCGGTTCCGCGCCGGGTCGGTTCGGCCCGATCCGGCCGTTCTCATCGGCCCCGCCGGTCCGCCGGTCCCGCCGTGTTCGACCCGCCGCGCCCGCTATGGCCCGTTCTGTCGGTGGCAGGGCTCCGCGCCCGGCGCGCAGGTCCGACGCCTGCGCCCGGCCGTGCCCACTCCGTGCGCCGTACGCGCCCCCGTGCCACCCCATGGCCGATTATGCGGCTTCCCCCGCCCCGGCCCCCGGATAGAAATGTTTCGCGTGCCAGTGGAAGGCAACCGGTAGGCGGGGAGCTGGAGGGGGCTGAAACGTGATCCGGGTACTTCTCGTGCACGACGCTTGTCTGATGCGGTCGGCACTGGCCGACCGACTGGGCCGGGAACCCGGTCTGGAGGTCCACCACGCGCCCTGGCGCAGCGCACCCGCCCGGGCGCGGGTGCTGCGGCCGGATGTGTGCGCCGTGGACCTCGACTGCTCCGACTCCTACGGCATCGCGCCACTGGGGGAGTTACAGAGCCGGCACAACGGGTCGCGGGGCACCCGGCTCGTCGTGCTGGCCAGCGCCAACCGGCCCGGCCTGCTGCGCCAGGCCGTGGAGGCGCACGCCCTCGGCTACGTCGACAAGGACGCCACACCGGAGCGGCTGATCGGCGCCATAAGACGGGCCGCCGCGGGCCAGCGATTCGTCGACGACTCGCTGGGCTGCGGCTTCCTGCGGGCGGCCGAGATGCCGCTCACCAGACGGGAGTTGAGCGTGCTCTCACTCGCCGCCGAGGGCGCCTCCATCGCGGACATCGCGCACAGTCTCCATCTGTCCAACGGGACCGTGCGGAACTACATGGCGGCGATCACCCGTAAGACCGGCGCCCGCAACCGCGTGGACGCCATCCGCATCTCCCAGGGCGAGGGATGGGTGTAATCCGGTCAGTTCCCGGTAGAACGCGGATCCTCGCAGCAGTTCGTCGTGTGTCCCGCACTCGACCCCCGCGCCGCCCAGCACCAGCACCTGCCGGGCCCGGCGCGCAGAGGCGGTCCGGTGCGCCACGACCACCAGCGCCGTCCCGGGCCGCCGGGCGAACGCCCCCTCGGCGCGCGCCTCGGCCGCCGGGTCGAGATGGCAGGTCGCCTCGTCGAGCAGGACCAGGGGCGCGGGGGCCGCGTACGCCCTGGCCAGAGCGATCAACTGCCGCTCCCCCGCCGAGAGTTCGGACGGGACCACGGGCGCGTCGAGCCCGCCGAGGCGGTCCACGAGCTCGTGGGCGCCCACGGCCGTACAGGCGAGGAGGAGGGCGTCGTCCCCCGGCGGGCCACCGGGCGGGCCGTCGGGCGGGTCACCGGGCGGGCCGTCGGGCGGTCCACCGAGCGGGCCGTCGGGCGCCGTCTCCCGAGCCTCCGGGGCCTCTGCCGCCTCCGGGCCCTCCGGATCGTCCGGGCACAGATAGGTGAGGTTGGCGCGGACGGTGTCGGTGAACACATACGCCTGCTGGGGCACCAGGACCCGCGCGCAGCCGCGTAAAACTTCGCCGCGGTCGGGGGCGCGCACGCCCGCCATGAGTTCGGCCAGGGTCGACTTGCCGATGCCGCTGGGGCCGACGACCGCGAGATGCCCGCCGTGGGGCACGGTCAGGTCCAGACCGTCGACGACGGGCGCGGCTCCCGGCCCGTACGCGAAGGTCACCCCCCGCAGCCGCACGGCCTCGCCGGGGCCGGGCTCGCCGGCCGGGGGCGCGGGGTGCGGTGGCGGGTCCCCGTCCGCCGTCAGCCTGCGCAGCACCACGAACAGCCGCGCCCCCGAGGTGCCGAGCCCCTGCATCAGGGACTGGAGGGCGGGGATCAGGGACTGGGTGACATAGGCGAGGGCGCCCACGAACGCGCCGGGAGTGACCCCGTGGCCGAGCAGCCAGGGGGCCGTCACCAGCAGCAGCACGACGGTCAGCCGGCCGCCGACCCCGGCCGCGAGGGTGCGCAGCATCCCCCAGCGGGCGAGCGAGCGCGAAGCCCGGAACTCGGCGTCGATCCGCTCCCCCGCACCGGCCGCCACCCGGTCCTGCGCCCCGGCCGCCGTGATGTCGCGCAACCCGCCGACCACGAGGCCGAGTTCGGCGGCCAGGGCCTCGTCGGCGGCGAGGAACACCTCCTGGCGGCGGGCGAGCGGGCGCAGGGTGGCGAGGAAGAGGGCGAGGGAGGCGGCCAGCGGCAGCGCCACCACCGGCAGCAGCACCGGCGCCAGCGAGCACAGCCCGATCAGCGCCCCCACGGCCGTGACGACGAAGGTCCGCGACACCATCACCAGACCGGCGAGCGTGTCGCGGGCGATCTCCACCTGGTGGGTGAGGCGGGAGACCGCCGCCCCGTCGGGCGCCCGCAGCGCCCGGCGCACCACCCGGCGTACGAGGTCGTCGCGCACCGGCTCGACGAGCGCGGCCACCGCCAGATGCACCCGCCCGGTCCCGAACGCCCCGGCCACCACACCGAGCGCGGCGAGCCCCAGCCAGGCGAGGCCGGTCCCGGTGCGGCCCGCGAGGAAGCCCCGGTCGAGCGCCCGGGCCAGCGCGTAGCCGAGCAGGAAGGTCTCCCCCGCCTCCAGCGCCGACCAGGCGGCGAGCCGCAGCAGCGCCTTCCGGCGGGGGCGCATGAGTTCCCGCAGGCGCCCCTTCACGCGGCCTCCCCGGCGAACACCGCGCGGTACTCGGGCAGCCGCCACAGCTCCGTGTGCGGGGCGAGCGCGCGCACCCCGCCGCCGTCCAGCCAGACCACCAGATCGGCGCGGGCGGCGGTGGTCACCCGGTGGGCGACGATGAGCCGGGTGCCCGGGGTCAGTTCGTCGAGCAGCGCGCGGGAGACCCTGTGCTCGGTCGCCGAGTCGAGGCTGGAGGTGGCGTCGTCGAGGACCAGCAGCCGCCCGCAGTGCGCGAACGCCCGCGCCAGGCCCAGGCGTTGGGCTTCCCCGCCGGACATCGGGGCCTGCTCGCAGGGGGTGTCGTAGCCGAGCGGCAGCCTGCGGACGAAGTCGTCGGCGCAGGCGGCCCGGGCGGCGGCCGTGACCTGCTCCGGGCCGGGTTCGTCGACGCCGAAGGCGATCGTGCCGCCGATGGTCGCGCCGAGGAGCGCCGGGCGGGCGAAGGCGTGGCCGACCTCGCGGCGCAGGTGCTGCCGGGAGAGCTCGGGCAGCGGAACGCCGTCGAGGAGGACCGTGCCCCGGTCGGGGTCGGTGAGCCGGCCCGCGACCGCGGCCAGGGCGCTCTTTCCGCTGCCGGAGCGCCCCACCACGGCGGCCACCGAGCCGCCGGGGATGTAGAGGTCGATGTCGTCGAGGGGTCCGGTGCGGACGCCGCGGAACTCCAACGAGCCGGGTCCGTCGGGCAGTTGCCGTGTCCCGTACGCCAGGGCGGGCGGGGCGAGCGCCTCGGCGAGGCGGTCGGCGGCGGCCCGGCCCCGGACCAGGCCGTTGAGCTGGCCGACCAGGGTCCCGGTGCCGGTGGCGAGGACGGCGTACCGCCAGGCCGCGAGCATGCCGCCGACGCTCAGCGCCCCATCCGCGAGCCGCAGTCCCGCGACCGCGAGCACGAGGAGCTGGAGCAGCGGCAGCAGGGCGGCGGCCTGGGCGGTGGAGCGGCCGGTGACGCGCCACATGCGGTAGCCCTGGCGGGACAGTTCGGGCAGCGGGGCGAGGATGCGGGCCGCGTCGCGTTCGGCGGTCCCGGCGGCCGCGATGGTGCGGGCGCCCTCCACGGCTTCGGTGAGCCGCCCGGCGATCTCGCCCTGGGCCCGCAGATAGGCGGTGCCCACATCCCCGGACCTGCGGACGAACACCTTGAGCAGCAGGACGAGCACGGGCATCCCGGCGAGCAGCGCGAGCGCCGTCCATCCGTCGGTGAGGGCGAGCGCCACCAGTCCGCCGACCGGGGTGAGCACACCGGCGAGGGTGGCGGCAAGGGTCGCGGGCACGGGTCCGGCCTGGGCGGCGTTGCCGACGAGCCGGGCCACCAGGTCGCCCTCGGCGATGGTGGTGCGGGGTCCGGCGGCCAGCACATGGCCGAGGACGCGGGCGCGTATCCACGCGGTGGTCCGGGCGGTGGCGGTGGCGGTGACCAGGCCGTCGAGGGCGCCGAGCAGGACGGTGGCGCCGGTGAGGGCCGCGCACAGCGCGAGCCAGGGCCCGGCGGCCGAGCGGTCCTCGCCGAGCAGCAGGTCGAGGGTGCGGCCGAGCGCCCACGGCAGGGCCAGGCCCGCCCCGGCGAGGGCCGTGGTCAGCAGCAGCACGAGGGCGGCGGGCGCCGCGCCGTGCCGGACGGTCTCACGGAGAAAGGGGCGTGGAGCCAAGGGGCCCTCCGGGGCGCGCAGGCCCCGGGCGGAGAGCAGATCCGCCCGGGGCCGCGTTACACGGTTGCTCAGGATCGATCAAGGTCGATCAGACGCAACAGGGATTGATCAGGGTGGTGCGGGTGTGTCAGAGGCAGAGCAGCTGGCTGGCCCCGCTGTGCTTGTCACACAGCAGCAGGCTGACGCTGCTCTCGCCGCCGCCGCCGCCGGTGGTCTCGGGAACGTCCATCTTCTGAAGGTCGAGAAGGGTCATGGCCATCTCCTTTGTGTTGGGATTTCTTCGTGGGGACGGGGTTACCGTCCGGCCCCTCGCGGGGCCGTCCTGGGGGCCACCGGAAGGGGTGGCAGGAAGGGCAGCCCCGCGGGGCGCCTTCGGGCGGACGCGGCGGCGGGCAGCGAGCCCAGGGCGAGCAGAACGCCCGCCGTGCCGGTCGCGAGGTCCATGGAGAGCCGCATCATCTGGTTGCCGGGGAAGGCCAGATGGCCTTCGTACGGCACGGCGTACCAGGCGAGCGCCGCGCTCTGCGCGTCCAGGTCGGCACGCGCGGCGCGGGTGCGGGCCAGGTGCAGCACCATGCCCGCACGGCCGTCGAACAGGCCCGGCTGGGCGTAGTACCGCAGCCGCGCGGTGGGCAGGATCGCGGCCCTGGCCTCGGCGAACTCCTCGTCGTACCGGTGCGCCAGATAGTCGTCCAGCACCATCGCGATGCCGACGCCGCCGGAGCCGAGGTAGGGCATGGTCCGTACGCCCTCGTCGACCTGGAGGGCGCCCGAGCGGTCGGTGACGCAGGCCGCGAGGTCGCGGCGGAGGAACTCGGCGGCGTGGTCGAGGAGCGCGGGTTCGCCGGTGTGCTCGTAGAGCCGCAGGAAGAGCAGCGCCGGACCGCTGGCGCCGTGCAGCAGACCGGCGCGTCTGCGCCCGCCGCCGTCCTCGGGCCGCGGCTCCCCGGCGATGATCCAGGCCGCTTCCAGGGCCCGGTCGCGCAGATCGCTCTCACCGGTGGTGCGGCCGAGCGAGTCCAGCGCGAGCCCGAGCCCGGCCAGGCCCCCGTGCAGGCCGGGCGCGAGCCGCTGCCACTTCTCCTCCAGCACCCGGTCGACGAGGTCGAGGGCGCGTTCGGTGTGGCCGAGGCGGTCCAGGACGTACGCCACGCCGCTCAGCCCGTCGTAGAAGCCCAGCGGGCAGCCGGCGGGCGGCTCCTCGGTGCGGCGCAGCAGCCACTCCTCGCCGTCCCGGTAGCGCCCGGCGCCGGTGGCGTCCAGGGCGTAGAGCACCCCGGCCGCGCCGTACGCGACGCCGAGGCCGCCGCCCTCCGCGAACTGCGAGATGTCCCCGGGGAAGAGCCGGTCCTCGCGTTCGGGCGTGGCGGAGGCGAGGATCGCGCGGACCATCGAGTCGCGCCCGGCCGGCCACTCCTCGGGCCGGGCGGGCAGATAGGGCCGCGCCAGGGGCTCGTCGGTGCCCCGGATGACCCGCACCGCCTCCTCGAAGAAACCTTCCGGCACAGCGGGGAACTGGCTCTTCGCGACCTTCGCCAGATGCGCCGCCTTGTCCTGGTCGACCACGAGCAGCGTGGTCATCGGCACGAACAGGGCGAGCCGCAGGCAGGCCAGCGCGTACCGGTCGACGTCGAAGCCCTTGCGGTCGCGCGGGGCCACGAACCCGGGGTGCGCCATCGTCTGCCCCTCGTGCTCGTCGAGCGGCACCGCGGCCTCGAAGTCGAGCAGCCGCACCGCGACCTCCCGGCCGCCGTTCGCCTCGTCCCCGTCCGGCCCGACCATCACGTTGAACATGTGCAGGTCGTTGCAGACCAGTCCGCGCGAGTGCACCGCCTCGACCGCCCGCTCCACGGCCCGGTGCACCGCGAGCGCCCAGGTGGTGTACGACGCCACCGCGTCCGGGTCGGGGTCGACCGCGAGGAGCGGGTGGCGCTCGGCGAAGAACGCGTTCAGCGTGCGCCCCTCCAGGAAGTCCATGACGAGGAAGCGGTGGTCGCCCAGCTCGAACCAGTCGCGCACCTCCGGCGCCACCCCGAGCCCGGAGATCCGCTCCAGGGCCGCCTTCTCCCGCTCCAGGCGGGTGACCGCGTCGCAGCCGTCGGCGGCGAGCCCCGCGTAGGGCCGGGCCTCCTTCAGGACGACCTTGCTGCCGTCGCGCACATCGGTTCCGGCGTACACACCGCCGCCGTTGGAGAAGTGCAGCGCCCGCTCGATGCGGTACGGCAGGTCGCCCACGGTCGTCGCGTTGCGCGCTTCCAGCTGGGGCCGCAGGAACGGGGGCAGCGTCACCCATTCGGGCACCTGGAACGCCGGGTCGCGGCGGTCGGGGACCAGCTCGCCCCGGGCGTTCTCGATCGCGGGGACCAGCGCCCCGCCCTCACCGACGCAGTGCCGCTCGACGAAGCCGCCGTACCGCACGTACAGCGGACCGGAGTTCCAGCGCAGATCGGTGAGGATGTACGGGCCCGGCTCGCCGTCGAGCAGTTCGCCGAGCTCGGTGAGTATTCGCTCCAGCTGGTCCACGCCGGACGGGTAGATCGTGGCGAACTTCCCGCTGGAGCCGCGCCCGGCGTACTTGGAGTTGCGCAGGTGCAGCGGCTGGCGGCCCGGCACGAACTTGAACGGGACGGCTCTGGGGACGCAGTACTCCCACACCTGCGCCGCCATCTTCTCGGCGTTGTCCAGACAGGCCGAGACGTGGATCTTCCAGCCCTGGCGGGGCGTCCCCGGACGCGGGTCGCCCGCCTCGTCGACGGGGCTGAAGTGGAGCCAGTCCCCGGAGAGCGTGGTGCGCCATCCCTCGGGGACCGGGCGCAGGGCCGCCTCGAAGAGCGGCACGGGCTCGCCGGTCCTGGCCGATGACAAGCGGTCCGGAGTCTCGTAGAACTGCCTGTCGGCCAGGCAGAAGACTTCGTACCGCTTGTCCATCGCTTCCCCCCTCGGTGGCGTGGCAACGAAGGTGCCACGCCTGCCGGGGCCGGGACAGTCGCATGTGTCATACGGTGACTGTGCGGTACGCATGCGTCAATTTGTGTTCGAACGAGGTCGGACGCCGGGGGATTCGGGGAGACGGGGCGGGAGTTCGGCCGCGGGCCGGTGGTGGGCCGGCCCGCGGCCGACGGCGGACGCGCTCACTCCTCGGGAGGGAAGACGGCCTCGCCCGTATCGCGCAGGGTGATGCTGATGGCCTCCACCGGGCACCCCTCCGCCGCCGCGAGCACCTGCTCACCGGCGTCGGCGTCCGGGCTCCGGGGCCGGGACTGGCGAGCCGTGTCCAGCGCGAAGGACCCCGGCGCGGTGCTCACGCACATCCCCGACCCGATGCACACGCTCCGGTCGACCTCGACGTGCCAGCGGTCGCCCATCACGCCCCGCCCCCGTACCCGGCCGGAAGATGGATCATCTTGTGCTCCAGGTACTCGCTCAGCCCCTCGGGCCCGAACTCCCGCCCCAGGCCCGAGTTCTTGTAGCCGCCGAACGGGCCGAACATGTCCAGGCTGAAGGTGTTCACGTTGAACGTCCCCGTGCGCACCTGGCGGGCGAACGCGAGGCCGCGCTCCACGTCACCGGTCCACACGCTGCCGCTGAGGCCGTACTCGGAGTCGTTGGCGATCCGCAGCGCCTCGGCCTCGTCACCGTACGGCAGCAGGCAGATCACCGGCCCGAAGATCTCCTCGCGGGCGATCCGCATGGAGTTGTCGACGCCGCCGAAGAGCGTCGGCTCGACGTACCAGCCCCGGTCCCGCCCGGCCGGACGGCCGCCGCCCGCCAGGATCTTGGCGCCCTCCTCCTGGCCGATGCGGATGTAGTCGAGCGAGCGCTGCTGCTGGCGCCTGGCGACCAGCGGGCCGACCTGGGTCGCGGGGTCCAGCGGGTCGCCGACGACGAGCTGCCCGGCGGCGGCCGCGAACGCCTCCGCGAACTCGTCGTAGCGGCTCGCGGGCGCCAGGATGCGGGTCTGGGCGACGCACGCCTGCCCGTTGTTCATCCACGCGGCCGGGACTACTCCGGCGACGGTCGCCGCCAGGTCGGCGTCGGGCAGCACGACCGCGGCGGACTTCCCGCCCAGCTCCAGGGTGACCCGGGTGAGGTTGCGCGCGGCGACCTCCATCACGCGCCGCCCGGCCGCCACCGACCCGGTGAACGACACCTTGTCGACGTCCGGGTGCCCGACCAGGTACTCGCTGACCTCGCGGTCGGCGGGCAGGATCGACAGCACGCCCTCCGGCAGCCCGGCCTCCCGGGCGATGTCGCCCAGGATGTACGCGTCCAGCGGCGTCTCCGGGGACGGCTTGAGCACCACCGCGCACCCGGCGAGCAGCGCGGGCGCGAGTTTGGCGGCGGCCACGAACTGCGGGACGTTCCACGGGACGACGGCCGCGACGACCCCCACGGGTTCGCGCCGCACCAGGATCGGCCCGAGGACGCCGGCGCGCGGCTCCTCGTACGGGAAGTCGCGGGCCACGGTGATCGCCGCGTCCCAGACCATCATCGCGCCGAGCGCCTGCGCGAGGACGCTCCAGGAGTACGGGGAGCCGTTCTGGGCGCTGATGGAGCGGGCGATCTCCTCGTGGCGCAGGGCGATGGCGTCCTTGATACGGGAGACGACCTCGATGCGTTCGGCGAGCGGCAGCCGGGGCCAGGGGCCCTCGTCGAAGGCGCGGCGGGCGGTGGCGACCGCGTGGTCGACGTCGGCGCGCGAGGCGTGCGGTACGCGGCCGATGAGCTGCTCGGTGTGCGGGGAGACCACCTCGATGACGTCGGATCCGCGGGGGGCGGTCAGCTTCCCGCCGATATAGAGCTGTTCGTGTTCGACCAGGTCGTTGGTGGCATGGGTCATGGCTGGGGGCCTCCCGCTCGACCGCCCCGAGGCGGCTTTCCGACGACGTTGCTGACGTCGTTCCCGGCGACGTTCCTGACAACTTTCCTGACGACATATCAGATCTGCCTGAACTGATACCAGTTCCCCTATGAGGAGTCCACGGGCCGGGAGAGGCGGCGAGCGGGGCTTGAGGACTGACTGAAACACGTTCTACTGTGGGCGGCATGACGCAGGGGACGCGGGGGCGGGCGGCGGGGACGGGGACGGCCGATCACGGCGGGGGCGTCCGGTCCGTCGAGGTGCCCATCCCGGACAACCCCCTGGGCCACACGCTGGTGTACGTCGTCGACACCGACCGGGGTCCGGTCCTGGTCGACACCGGCTGGGACGACCCGGCGTCCTGGGACACGCTGACCGAGGGCCTGCGGCGCCTGGGCACGGACGTCGCCGACATCCACGGCGTCGTCCTGACCCACCACCACCCCGACCACCACGGCCTCTCGGGCCGGGTCCGGGAGGCGTCCGGGGCGTGGCTGGCGATGCACGCGGCGGACACGGCGGTCGTACGGCGTACGCGCGAGGCCGAACCGGGCGCCTGGCTGGACTACTTGGCGGCGAAGCTGGCGGCGGTGGGGGCGCCGGAGTCGCATCTCGGGCCGCTGCGAGAGGCGCGGGCGCGCGGTGCGGCACGGGCGCTGCCCGGGCTGCGGGCGGCGCTGCCGGACCGCGAGATCGTCCCCGGCGACCTGCTGCCGCTGCCCGGCCGCCGGCTGCGGGCGGTGTGGACGCCGGGGCACACCCCGGGCCACGTCTGCCTGCACCTGGAGGAGCGCCACCCGTCCGGGCGGCCGGGCCACGGCCGCCTCTTCTCCGGCGACCACCTGCTGCCGGGGATCAGTCCGCACATCGGGCTGTACGAGGACCCCGACGACGCGACGGTGACGGACCCGCTGGGGGACTACGTGTCCTCCCTGGAGCGGGTGGGCCGCCTCGGGGTGGCGGAGGTCCTGCCCGCCCACCAGCACGCGTTCACGGACGCGGCGTCACGGGTCCGCGAACTCCTGGCCCACCACGAGTCACGCCTGACGGGCCTGCTGGCGCTCCTGTCGGCGGAACCGCTCACGCCGTGGGAGCTGGCGGTACGGATGGAGTGGAACCGCCCGTGGTCCGAGATCCCGTACGGCTCGCGGAACATCGCGGTGGCGGAGGCGGAGGCGCATGTGCGGCGGCTGGTGAAGGGGGGCCGGGCGGAGCCGATCCCGGGCACGCACCCGGTGTCGTACCGCGCGACATGACCCCCGGGCGACGCCCGGCCCCCCGCCTCAGCCACCACCAGCCGGACGGGTAGCGAACCCCCGCGCAGTTCCCCGCGCCCCTCATCGGCCGCACCTTCGCCTGCGGCCCGGTGGAGTCCCGCCCGCGCAGTCCCCCGCGCCCCTGAAAGCCCCTGGCCTCCGGCCCGGCCACCCAACTACGTCGCCACCTGCAGACCGGTGGTCGGCTGGCCGCGCAGTTCCCCGCGCCCCTCAGAGGCCCTGGCCTCCGGCCCGGCCATCCAGCTACGGGGTCACCTGCAGACCGGTGCTCGGTTGCTCGCGCAGTTCCCCGCGCCCCTGAAGGGGTTCCTCCCGCCACGTGTTCGTCTGCGGACCGTGCTGGGTTGCCCGCGCAGTTCCCCGCGCCCCTGAGGGGGCCGGGGTGAACCGGGAAGTTGCAGCGGCCGGAGGTGCCTGAAGGGGCGCGGGGAACTGCGCGACCAGCCCCCACCGACCCGCAGCCAGAAAACGAGCCCCGAGACGAACCAGCACCCCCCGAACAAAGCGGCCCGGCCACACCCCGTCCCCCCAGGGGCGCGGGGAACTGCGCGACCGGCCCACCAACGACCCGCAGACAAACCCCGGCCGACCAGGGGCGCGGGGAACTGCGCGGGGAACCCACCACCACCCGCACGCAAAAGACGAGCCATCAGGGGCGCGGGGAACTGCGCGGGCAACCCACCACCGGCCCGCAGACGAACCCCGGGCCGATCACGCCCCCTCGAACCTCCCCCCCGCCTCAAACGCCGCCCGCCGCGTCGCCCGACGCAACGCCCTCAGCACGGTCGACCCCAGCCCCAGCGTCAGGACCGTGGTCAGTGCCGCCCGCCCCAGGTCCCACCCCAACGACGTCGTCGCGCAGTACGCGGCGAAGCGCAGCAGGTTCTCCCCCAGGGGGTCGCCGGGGTGGAAGGAGATCCCGGACGACATCCCGCCGATGTACGTCCAGCCCTGGAGGTTCATGACCGTGCCGTACGCGAAGGACGCGACGCAGCCGTAGACCGCGAGCAGGGCCAGCTCCCCCCGGCCGCGCAGCCGGTGCGGGCCCGGCAGCAGGCCCGCGCCCATCGCGAACCAGCCCATCGCCAGCATCTGGAACGGCATCCAGGGACCGACACCCCCGGTGAGCAGCGCGGACGCGAACATCGTGACCGCGCCGAGCACGAAGCCGAAACCCGGCCCGAGGACGCGGCCGCTCAGGACCATCAGGAAGAACATCGGCTCCAGGCCCGCCGTACCCGCCCCCAGCGGCCGCAGCGCGGCGCCGACCGCCGCGAGGACGCCGAGCATGGCGACGGCCTTGGCATCCATCCCGCCGTCCTCGTCCGCGATCGTGGCGACCACCACGCCCACGAGGAGCGGCAGGAGCGCGGCGAAGAGCCAGGGGGCGTCCTGGGAGTGGGCGAGCCCCGAGTCCGCGTCGGCCAGCAGCGGCCAGCCGAAGGCGGCGACCCCGACGAAGCTGATCAGGGCGAGGGCGGTGATCCCGCGCGGGCCGAGCCGGACCGCCTTCGCCTGGCGGGTCGGGGGCAGGTCACGCGGTGGCGTGGGAGGCAGGTCACGCGCTGGTGCCGTCATGCGAGGGCCTCCCGTACCTGCGTCACCGTGAGCCACGGGTCGGGCGCCAGGACCTTGGCGACCTGGGGGGCGAAGGAGGGCGAGGAGACGACCACGTCGGCGGTCGGGCCGTCCGCGACCACCTCGCCGTCCGCGAGGATCACCACCCGGTGGGCGATCTCGGCGGCCAGCTCCACGTCGTGGGTGGCGAGGACGATCGCGTGGCCCTCGGCGGCGAGGTCGCGCAGGACGTCCGCGAGGCGCGCCTTCGCCGCGTAGTCCAGACCGCGCGTCGGCTCGTCGAGGAGCAGCAGCGGGGGCCGGCCCGTCAGGACGATGGCCAGGGCGAGCGCGAGGCGCTGGCCCTCGGACAGGTCGCGGGGGTGGGTGTCGTCGGGGACGCCGGGGAGCAGGGCGGTGACCAGGTCGCGGCAGGTGCCGGGGGTGGCGTCCGCGTCCGCGTCGGCGGCCGCGCACTCGGCCTCGACCGTGTCCGCGTACAGCAGGTCGCGGGGTTCCTGCGGTACGAGGCCGACCTCGCGGATCAGCTCGCGCGGGGGTGTGCGGTGCGGGGTGCGGCCGTTGACGGTCGCCGTGCCGGTGGTGGGTTCGGTCATGCCGACGAGGGTGGTGAGGAGGGTGGACTTGCCGGCGCCGTTGCGTCCCATGAGGGCGACGGTCTCGCCGGGCGTGACGGTGAGGTCCACGTGGCGCAGGGCCTCGATACGGCCTCGGCGCACGCCCAGACCGCTGACCACGGCGGTCGCCGTGGCCGCGGGCGTGGCGGGGCGGGCCCCCCGGCGCAGACGGGCGAGGGCGGCCCGCAGACCCGTCGGCTCCAGGGGGCCGTGCGGGCCGTGCGGGCATACGCGGCCTTCGGCCGGCCGGCCGCCGTCCCCCGTCGGCGGCCCCGGGACGTGGGCGGCGAGGCTCGCGCGCAGGTCGTGCGCCCGGCGCCGCGCGTCCCGTACCGACAGGGGCAGCGGGCTCCAGCCCGCGAGGCGCCCCAGGGCCACCACCGGCGGATGGACCGGCGACGTGGCCATGATCTCGGCGGGGGTGCCCAGGAGCGGGGGCTCGCCCCCGGCCGCCAGCAGGATCACGCGGTCCGCGTACTGCACGACGCGCTCCAGGCGGTGCTCCGCCATGAGGACGGTCGTGCCGAGGTCGTGGACGAGGCGTTGCAGGACGGACAGGACCTCCTCGGCCGCCGCCGGGTCCAGCGCGGACGTCGGTTCGTCCAGGACCAGCACCTTGGGGTGCGGGGTCAGGACCGAGCCGATCGCCACGCGCTGCTGCTGGCCGCCGGAGAGCGTCGCGATCGGGCGGTCGCGCAGGTCCGCGAGGCCGAGCAGGTCGAGGGTCTCCTCGACGCGGCGGCGCATCACGTGCGGGGCGAGGCCGAGCGACTCCATGCCGTACGCCAGCTCGTCCTCGACCGTGTCGGTGACGAAGTGGGCGAGCGGGTCCTGGCCGACCGTGCCGACCACGTCGGCGAGTTCGCGCGGCTTGTGGGTCCGGGTGTCGCGGCCGTCGACGGTGACCCGGCCGCGCAGGGTGCCGCCGGTGAAGTGCGGGACGAGACCGGAGACCGTCCCCAGGAGCGTGGACTTCCCGACGCCTGAGGGCCCCACCAGCAGGACCAGTTCGCCCTCGGGGACGGTGAGGTCGACGTCCCGGATCGTGGGGGCGGGGCGGCCCTCGTACGTGACCGACACCTCGTCGAAGCGGATCATCGGGACTCCTGGGGGTCGGGCGGGGCAGGTGCCGGGTGCGGGGCCGGGGCGGGGTGCGGGGCGGGGGTGACGAAGGCCGGGAGCAGGCCGAGGAGGGTGGCGAGGGCGGGCAGGAGCGGGAGCGTGGGGGCGGTGAGCGGGACCACGCCCGGGTGCAGGGCGTCCGGTGCGTACGTACCCGCCCAGATCATGGCCGCCGCCACCGCCGCGCCGGATCCGGCCACCAGCCAGGCGCGGGTGTCCCAGCGGTCGGGGCGGTAGCGGGTGCGGACGGTTCGGCGGCCGCCCAGGCGCAGGCCCGCGAGCGCCGCGGCGAGCCCGGCCAGCAGCACCGGCAGGCCGTAGCGGGCGCCTTCGGCGGCGAGGAGTCCGTACGTACCGGCGCAGACGCCGAGGAGTCCGCCGAGGGTGAGGACGGTGGTGGTGCGGCGGACGGCGGCCGGGACGCGCGCGGTGCGGCCGTAGCCGCGGGCGTCCATCGAGGCGGCGACGGCCACCGAGCGCTCCAGAGCGCCTTCCAGGACCGGCAGTCCGATCTGGAGGACCGCCCGGATCCCGCCGGTGGGACGGCCGCGCAGCCTGCGGGCGGTACGGAGGCGGGCGACGTCGGCGACCATGTTCGGCGCGAACGTCATCGCCACGACCACGGCCACGCCCGCCTCGTACAGCGCGCCCGGCAGGGACTTCAGCAGACGGGCCGGGTTGGCGAGGGCGTTGGCGGCGCCGACGCAGATGAGGAGGGCGGCGAGGCGGGCGCCGTCGTAGAACGCGAAGAGCATGCCCTCGGCGGTGACGCGCCCGCCGACGCGGATGCCCTGGGCCCAGTCGGGCAGGGGCGCCTCGGGGAGCGCGAGAAGGGTGTGGGTGCCGGGGATCGGCGATCCCAGGACGATGTTGAAGACGAGCCGGATGGCGACGACGGCGAGACCGAGCTTGACGAAGGCGGTGTACGAACGGGCCCAGGGCGCGTCGGTGCGCCGCGCCGCCACGACGTAGCCGGCGACGGTGACGAGGAGGGTGAGCAGGAGGGGGTTGCTGGTCCGCGAGGCAGCGGTGGCGAGCCCCAGGGCCCACAGCCACCAGGCCACGGGATGCAGGGCGTTGGCCCGACTCGCGTACGGGGCACGGGACGCACCCGGACGCCCCGGGACACGGCGCCGCGCGGCGCCGGGCCGCCGGGGCGCCGGGCCTCCGGCCGGATCCGTGCGGGGCCTTGCGCGGGGCGGCGCGGGCCGCTCGCGGTGGCCGTCGTCGGCGGACCGCCGGGGCACCCGGCCCCGGGCGGGCGCGTCCTGCGGCCGCGGGGCCGCGGCAGCCACCGGGCCTCCGGCCGGATCCGTGCGGGGCCTACCGCAGGGCGGCGTGGGTGGCTCGCGGTGGCCGTCGGCGGCGGACCGCCGGGGCATCCGGCCTCCGGCGGGCGCATCCTGCGGCCGCGGGGCCGCGGCAGCCACCGGGCCTCCGGCTGGGTCCGTGCGGGGCCTTGCGCGGGGCGGCGTGGGTGGCTCGCGGTGGTCGTCGGCGGTGGGCATCGGTCGGGTACGCCGTCAGTTCCGGTGGCGGCGGCGGGACTGCCACAGCGCGGCCGCGGCGACCGCCAGGACCGCCGCCCCACCCGCCAGCAGGCCCACCGAGGGGCCGCTGTCGGACGTCTTCGGTGCCGCCTTGTGCGTGGTCTTCCCCGACACCTGCTCGCCGCAGCCCGTCCTCGGGTAGCCCGCGATGGCGCACAGCAGGGCCGCGCTGTTGTAGCGCAGCGGCTTGGCCACCGCCGCCAGGGCGTCCGCCGTCGTCGCGTTCTCCGGGACCCGCGCGCACGCCGTACGCGCCGCCGGGGGCGTCTCGCCGCCGGGCGCGTCCTGCGGCGTGCCGAAGTCGAGCGCGAGGGCGACGCGCTTCCTGCCGGGCTCGGCGGGCGTGGCCGCGCACACCTCGGCGAACGTCGGTGCCGAACGCGGGACCGCCGCGTCCTTGGAGTCGGCGCTGACCGCGAAGCGGAAGCCCTGGACGTCACCGTCCGAGGGGTGCGCGGTGGCCGGGCCCTGCGTGGCGTACGTCCACGTCGTGCCCTGCCGCTCCCAGAACGACCAGTAGCGGTACCCGGCCGCGTGGGCAGGCCCCGCCACCGCCCCCGCGCCGAGCGTCAGCACGACGGCGAGGGCGAAAGCGAAGGCGAAGGCGGACCCGGCCGGGACCGGCCGGCGGCTGCGACGGCGGACCGGGGTCACTTCTGCGCGTTCTTCTTGCGGGCGCTGACCAGGAAGCCGACGCCCACGCTGGCGACGAAGAAGACGCCGACGATCCACCACACCGACATGCCGGAGGAGTCGTCCTTCTTGTCGGAGTCGGCGGACTTGGCCGCCTTGCCCGTCTCGGCGGCGGAAGTGCCCGCCGGGGCCGGACCGGTCGCGTTCAGCTGGGCGACCAGGTCGGCGCCGCCGAACT
This sequence comes from Streptomyces sp. NPDC005878, assembly GCF_040629815.1. Taxonomy (NCBI): domain Bacteria; kingdom Bacillati; phylum Actinomycetota; class Actinomycetes; order Kitasatosporales; family Streptomycetaceae; genus Streptomyces; species Streptomyces sp. NPDC005878. The sequence continues at coordinate 1,463 of NZ_JBEXWK010000049.1, read as the reverse complement.
CCCTCGGGTCGGCGCCGGTGGCGTTCGCGGCGAGGACGAGCTGGGCGTAGGCGGCGGGGCCGTTCTCCTTGGCCCAGCCGGACGTGTTCTTCTCCAGCCACTTCAGGGACGCCTCGGCCTGGGCCTTCTGGCCGGCGGCGGCGAGGGCGACGACCGCGTCGGCGGTGTTGCCGTAGTCGGGCTGGCTCTCGGCGCCCGGCATCGCGGAGTTGAGGTGCCCCGACTTGGCCATGGTCCTGGCCAGGTACGCGGCGCCGTTGTGCGCGGCCTGCTCGGGCGTGGCCGCCTTCTCGCAGGTGGTGCCCTTGGCGTCGGCCTGGCCGGCGGTGGCGGCGAGGCCCTTGCCGTACGCGGCGGTCACGGCGGCGGCGCTGGCGTCGGCGTTCGCGTACAGCTTCGCCGTCTTGAGGTCCGGCTGGTACGCGAACGCGCCCGCGCCCGGCGTGCTGTCGCACGGCAGCGCGAAGGTGAGCAGCGCGTCGAGCGGGGACTTGCCGCCCTTGGCGGACTTGGTGTCGGCGGGCTTCTCGCCGGCGGCGGCGAGGGCGCCTATGACCACGGACGTGGAGTTGGCGTCGCTCTTGCCGCCGGGGTTGTAGGACCAGCCGCCGTCGTCGTTCTGGACGGTCTTCAGCCAGGAGACGCCCTTCTTCACGGTGTCCGTGTGGTCGCCGAGGGCGACGAGGGCCTGGACGGCGGCGGCGGTGGCGTTGGTGTCGAGGACCGTCTTGGCGTCGCACGGCTTGGCCGCGTCGGGCCGGTACGAGGCGAACCCGCCGGTGTCGCACTGCTGGCCGGTCAGCCAGGTGACCGACTGGGCGGCGGGCTTCACGCCGACCGTGCCCTGGGCGAGCAGGGCGAGCGACTGCCGCCAGACGCCGTCGTACGCCGGGTCCTTCGTCCCGTACAGCCCCGGGGGGAGCGTGCCGTCGGCGAAGGCGGGGGTGGCGGTGGCGGCGGCGCCGCCGAGGACGACGGTGAGGGCGGCGATCGCTGCGGTGCGGCGGCGTACGGTCATGGGTGGGCGGTGCCTCTCCTGCGGGGGCCGGGCGGCAGGCGGGCGCGGGGGCACGCCGGCTCCGGTCCCGTGTACCTCGACGGGCCGGTCATCGGCGGCTTGCCGGTGACCGTTGAGCCGGTCATGTCCGTCGGGGTGATCCGGCTCGCCGCTCGTTGTTCTTGGGTGGCGGCTCACGGTTGCGGGTCAGCGCCGGATTCGCACCGGCTTCCCCCCATACGGTCATGCACGACGCCTTCACTGTACCGGCCCCCCACTTCCCCCCTCGGAGGAGCCCCGAGTCCCCCATACCCGACGGATTCCCGCGCCCCTTTCCCGCCCGGACTTCGTCTGCGGCCCGGCGGGTGGCCGCTCGCGCAGTTCCCCGCGCCCCTAGGCGGACGGGGTACACCCAGCCGTGCCACCCGGCCACCACGGCTTCGCCCGGCACGGCTCCTGTTCACCT
>NZ_JBEXWK010000048.1:0-42150 GCF_040629815.1 Streptomyces sp. NPDC005878 | reverse complement strand
CGGCGACCGCCTCCAGCGGTGACTACCTGTACTGGGTCTTCCCCGCCGACGCGGGGCAGCGCCCCACCGTCGACGCCACGGTGACGCTGCCGTCGCCGCCGACATCGCCGACGCCGCCACCAGTAAGGCCGCTCCGCCGCGTGGGGCGCGGGGGAGTACTCCGCCGCCGCCCGGGGAGCCCGGGGTTCCGGGGGCGCGGCCGGGTGGGGCGCCCGCCTACGTACCCACGCAGCTGGTCTCGCAGCTCGGGCCCGAGGGGCCGCAGCCCGCCGGGCCGCCCACGCCGCCGCCGCCGGGCGGGGGCGTGCACCACGCCGCGACCATGCTGGCCGACCCCAGTCAGCTCGGGTCCGGTCCCCAGCCGCCCGCGCCTCCCGGGCCGCCCGGCGCCCCCGGTGCCGCCCGCGCGCCCCAGCCGCCGGGGCCGCCCGGTGTGCCCGGCGCGCCGCAGCCCCCCGGTGCGCCCGGTGTGCCCGGCGCCGGTGGCGGTGCGCACCACGCCGCGACGATGCTCGCCGACCCCAGTCAGCTCGGGGCCGGTGGGCGGCCCGGCGCGCCCCAGCCTCCCGGGCCGCCCGGGGTGCCGGGCGCGCCGCAGCCTCCCGGTGCGCCCGGGATGCCCGGCGCTCCCGCCGGTCCCGGTGGCGTCCACCACGCGGCCACCATGCTCGCCGGGCCCGCCCAGATGGGGCCGGGCGCGCCGCAGCCGCCGAGGCCGCCCGCGTACGGCTATCCGCAGCAGCCCACCGGGGTGCCGACCGTGGGGCCGGGGTACCAGGCCGTGCTGCGCTACCGCGCCGCCGACGGGTCCGAGCAGCAGCTCATCCGGCGCTCGGCGCCCGGCATCCCGCACCCCGAGTGGCAGATCTTCCACGAGCTGCGCCAGATGAACGTGCCGCCGGACCACGTCCTGGAGCTGCACACCGAGCTGGCGTCGTGCGAGCTGCCCGGCGGCTACTGCGCGCGGATGATCCGGGAGACCTGGCCGCAGGTGCGGATCACCTCCGTCGCCCCGTACGGCACGGACCACGCCTCCCGCCGCCAGGGCGTCCAGCACCTGCTCACCCACCAGGGGGAGCTGGCACAGGTGGCGGACGGTCCCGCCCGGCCGCAGCCGGTGCGCGCGCCGCTGCCGCAGGTGCAGCCCGCGCCGCCGCTGCCCCCGGAGGGCGTGGCGCACGAGCTGGCCGGTGCCTTCGGGCCGCAGGGCGTCTTCCGCTTCGACCAGCGGGCGGTGTCCCGCCAGGGCGTGCCCGAGGCCGTCGCGGTGACGCTGGTGTGGGCGGGTCTGCCGGTGGACTTCGGGCCGTTCTTCTGGGCGCAGGCCGTGCCCGGCCAGCCGGTCCCGACCCTCGCCGAACTGGCCGCCCAGCGGCAGGTGCAGGCGGCCCCGGACGCGGGCTCGTACCTGGTCATGGGCTCCGATTTCGGCCGGGCGATCTGTGTCCAGTACGGCACCGCGCACATTGTCGCGGTGCCGGTGGAGGCGGGCCCGGGCGGTCAGTCCGTGCCGCCGCAGTTCGTGAACTCCGGGCTGCCCGAGTTCGTCCGCTGCATGGCGCTGCTCGGGCGGATGTGGCGGCTGCGCTACGGGCTCAACCCCGAGCAGGCGGGCCGCTGGACGGTCGACTTCCAGGCGCAGCTCGCCGCGCTCGACCCGGCGGCGCTGGCCTCGCCCGAGAGCTGGTGGTCGGTGCTGCTGGAGCAGTTCTGGGACGGGCTGCTCTGAGCCGGCGGCCGACGGCGTACGTATCCGTACGTAGGGAAGTGCGTTGACAGGACGAGGCGTTCGCCGCACCGCGCGGCGGGCGCCTCGTCGCCGTTCCGGCCTCCGTTCCCGTACGGCTTCCGGTCCTGACGGCAGTTGACGCATCCTTGGCCGTTGTGGATGGGCGGAGTGTCGCGTTATGACCACTTCGCTTCGATCCAGCAGGATGTGCCCCGGACAAGCCGGAGAGGTCGGAGGACGTCAACGATGAGTGCAGCGCCCGAACCACCGCAGTCACCCCGGGGTATCGCCGTCGTGCGGGGCGGCCGGGGCTACCGGACCGACCAGGTCGACCACCGGCTGGGCGTCCTCGGCGAGGAGCGCGACGCCGCGTGGGAGCGCGCGGCGCGGCTCACCGTCCTCGCCAAGCGCATGGAGGCGGAGGCGGCCGCCCTGCGCGACCGGGCCGCGGCGCTGGGCCCGCAGTCGTACGAGGCGCTCGGCCGCCGGGCCCAGGCGCTGTACGCCCTCGCGGTCGAGGAGGCCGACGCCGTACGGGCGGCGGCCCAGGAGGAGGCGGCGGCCGTACGGGACGCGGCCGACGCCGCCGGGCGCCGGGCGCGCGAACGCGCCCGCGAGCACGCGGACACCGTCCGCGCCGAGGCCGAGGAGCGGGCGCGGCACCTGCTGCTCGCGGCCCGGGCGAGCGCCGACGAGCACCGCGGGAAGGCCCGGGCCGAGGCGGACGAGTGGCGCGCCGAGGCGGCGGACGCGCTGCGCGAGGTGCGCGAGCGGACCGGGGCCGCGCGGGCCGAGCAGGAGCGCGAGCACACCGCGCGCTTCGAGGCCCTCGACCGGGAGACGGCCGCGCGGGAGGCGGAGCTCGACGCCCGCCACGCCGAGCTGACCACCCGGGCCGAAGCCGCCCTGGCCGACGCGGAGCGGGCCTTCGCCGAGGAGCGGGAGGCCGCCCGCCACGGCCAGGAGGACGCCGACGCGCGGGCCGCGGAGCTGGTCGCGGCGGCGCGGGTGCGGGCCGAGCGGATCGCGCGCGAGACCGAACGGGTGCTGCGGGAGCACGCCCAGGCCCGGGAGGAGGCCGTCGCGCACATGGCGCACGTACGCAGCAGCCTGGCGGGGCTGACGGGGCGGGCACCGGCGGAGGGCTGATCCGGCGGAGCCCCGGGGCCCGGGGGCGGCAGGGCCGCAGGGCCGGGGCGACGCGACCTGGGTCCCGGAGGACTGGGCGGCTGAGCCGCCGCGGCCCCCGGCCCGGAAGGGCCCGTCCGCCCGGACCCCGGGCCCCGATCCCGACTCGTCGGGAGCCCGGCCCCACGCGTCAGCGCCGTGCGCCCGCCAGGATCCAGCCCTCCACCGCCTCGTACCGCTGCCGCTGGGCGTAGACGTCACGGCGGCTGAGCACCGTGCCCAGCCAGCCCACCGCGAAGCCGAACGGGATGGAGACGATGCCGGTCGTGGTGAACGGGAACCAGGCGAAGTCATGGGCGGGGAAGACGGCTTGGGGCGAGCCCGACACCAGCTTCGTGCCCGTCATCACCACCACCGTGAAGAGCGTGCCGCCGATCAGCGTGCACAGCAGCCCGGCCCGGGTGTAGCGGCGCCAGAACAGGCTGAGGACCAGGGCCGGGGCCAGGGCGGACGCGCCCAGGCAGAACGAGAGGGTGACCAGCGGCTGGAGGTTGTGGCTCTGGGCCGCCGTCGCCAGCGCGATCGCCGGGACGCCGACGGCGAGCGCGGCGACCCGGGCCGTGTTCGTCTCGGTGGCGTCCCGCACCCCGGTCCGGCCGCGCACCGCGTGCGCGACCAGGTCGTGGGCGAGGGAGTTGGCGCACGCCAGGGTCATCCCCGAGATGGAGGCCAGCAGCGTCATGAAGATCGCGGTGGCGACCGCGGTGAAGAGCAGGGTGCCGGCCGTCGACGCGTGCGGGCCGACGAGCGCCTGGCTGGTCAGCAGGATGGACGTCCTGCCCTGCGGGTCCGCCGCGGTGAGGGCGCGCCGGCCCACGACGGCCGCCGCGCCGAAGCCGATCACGATCAGCGCGAAGCAGATCACCACGACGGCCGAGACCGCCCAGGAGAGCGAGCGCCGCACCGCGCGGGCGCTGCGGGCGCTGTACATCCGCATGGTGATGTGCGGCAGGCAGGCCGCGCCGATCACCACCGTGAGCTGCGAAGTGACCATGTCCAGCGCGTCGCCGCCGAACTGGAGCCCGGAGGAGAGGTACGCCGGACCCGCGCCGCTGCCCCGCGCCGCCTCGCCGAGCAGACGCCCGGGGCTCCAGCCGTACCGGTTCAGGACCAGGGCGGCGACGGTGAGCGAGGAGAGTGCGAGGACGACGGTCTTGACCGCCTGGATGAACGCCGTGCCCTTCATGCCGCCGATCGCCGCGTAGCCGATCATCAGCAGCCCGAGCATCACGACGCAGCCGGTCTTGAACCGCGCGGTGTCGAAGCCCAGGACGAACGCGATGAGGTCGCCCGCGCCGGCCAGCTGGACCACCATCAGCGGCAGCAGCGCGGCGAGCGTGACCAGGCACGCGGTGACCCGGACGGCGGGCCCGGGCGCCCGCCGCGCGAACGCGTCGCCCATGGTGAACTTCCCCGCGTTGCGCAGCGGTTCGGCCAGCAGGAACATCAGCAGCACGAGCGAGAGGGCGGTGCTCAGGGTGAGGACGAGACCGTCGTACCCGGTCAGCGCGATGACGCCGACCGTACTGAGCACGGTGGCCGCCGAGACGTAGTCCCCGGCGATGGCCAGGCCGTTGCGCAGCGGCGAGAGCGAGCGGTAGCCGGTGTAGAACTCGCCGAGGTCGTCGCGGTCGGGCGCGGTCATCACGCACAGGAGCAGGGTCACGGTGATCACCGTGATGAACGCGACCAGGGACATGGCCCGGGCGTCGGAGGCGAATTCGGTCATCGGGGGCCTCCGTCCGTGTACCGGCGGGAGTGCGCCGGCCGCTGTGCCGCCCGGTGCCGCAGCGCCGCGGCGAGCGGGTCGACGGTGCGCTGGGCGGTCCACTCGTACACGGCCGCGGCGGCGAGCGTCACGGGCAACTGGCAGAGGCCGAGCAGCAGTCCGGCGGTGAGGCCGCCGGTTATGTGCCGGGAGAGGAGCCCGGGGGCGTACCCGGAGAGGAGCAGGAAGAGGACGAAGTAGCCGAGGGCGGTGAGGGTGGAGACGCGTCGCAACAGACGGTAGGCGGACCGGAGTTGGGGGAGGCCGGGAGAGGGGTGGTGGTGCGTCATCGGCTGCTCCTTGCAGAGGGGGGACGGGGAGCCGGAAGCGCTGGTGGGTGGCGGCGAACTTACCGGTCGGTATGGAGGCTGGGGAGCCCTTGGGAGGAAAATTTCGGCGGGTGGATTGGTTACCGTGGGTAAGTTTTCTCTCGCGTCCCCGCACCCAGGCGCCGGGGCCCGGAGGAGCGCGAGGAACCGCGCGAGCGCCCGAGCGGCCGACACGCCGCAGCACCGCCGCGCCCGCCCGCCGACCCGGACCACCCGTCTCCACCCCCTCGCCCCCGCCCTGAGCGGCGACAGAGCGCGTCCGGGTGGAGACGCCCCCGACGGGACTCAGCCCTGGGGTGGAGAGCCCCTACGGGTTCCTCCCTACTTCAGGGCAGGGGGCGTTCGTCCTGGCGGAGGACGAGAAGAGGGGGAGCGGTTCTTTAACGTGGTCCTACATCGAGCGGCTGCGGGGGGCCGCAGGTGGGAGGTGGGGCTAACCCCCCACTCAAGACACCGCCGGGCACCAGGGTGCCGGGCGTCCTCGATCGCCAGACTCAAGACGTACGCACGACACGCGGCGGCGACGAGGCTCCGGGATCACCGGACGAGCCGAGCCACCGGCGCTTGGACGCACTGACTCGCAACGAGGAGAAGAACCGTGACAACGGCTGTGACCATTCCCAGGCACGGGGGCACTGGAGGGCAAACGGCGGTCGCGGCTCGGGCGCGCCAGGTCGTCAAGGCGTACGGGTCGGGCGAGACCCGCGTCGTGGCCCTCGACCACGTGGACGTCGACATCGCGCGGGGGCAGTTCACCGCGATCATGGGCCCGTCGGGCTCCGGCAAGTCCACGCTGATGCACTGCCTGGCCGGGCTCGACACGGTGACGGGCGGACAGATCTACCTGGACGACACCGAGATCACCGGCCTCAAGGACAAGAAGCTCACGCAGCTGCGCCGCGACCGCATCGGCTTCATATTCCAGGCGTTCAACCTGCTGCCGACGCTCAACGCGCTGGAGAACATCACGCTCCCCATGGACATCGCGGGCCGCAAGCCCGACCGGGAGTGGCTGGACCGCGTGGTGGAGACCGTCGGGCTCGCCGGGCGGCTCAAGCACCGCCCCACCCAGCTCTCCGGCGGTCAGCAGCAGCGCGTCGCGGTGGCCCGCGCCCTCGCGGCCCGGCCCGAGATCATCTTCGGCGACGAGCCGACCGGCAACCTGGACTCCCGCGCGGGCGCCGAGGTCCTCGGCTTCCTGCGCCGCTCGGTCGACGAGCTGGGCCAGACCATCGTGATGGTCACCCACGACCCGGTCGCCGCCTCGTACGCGGACCGGGTGCTCTACCTCGCGGACGGCCGGATCGTCGACGAGATGTTCCGCCCGACCGCGGAAGCCGTGCTCGACCGCATGAAGGACTTCGACGCGCGGGGACGGACGTCATGACCGTGCTCAAGACCTCGATGCGCAACTTCCTCGCGCACAAGGGACGGATGGCCCTCTCGGCCGTCGCGGTCCTGCTCTCGGTGGCGTTCGTGTGCGGCACGCTCGTCTTCACCGACACCATGAACACCACCTTCGACAAGCTCTTCGCGGCCACCGCCGCCGACGTCACCGTCAGCCCGAAGAACGCCAAGGCCGACGACCGCCCGCAGACCGGCCGGCCCGAGACGCTGCCCGCCTCGGTCCTGGAGAAGGCGCGCGGCGCCGCCGGGGTGAAGTCCGCCGAGGGCGGCGTCTCCAGCTCCAGCGTCACAGTCGTGAACTCCGAGAACAAGAACATGGGGTCTTCCAACGGAGGCCCCACGATCGCCGCCAACTGGACCGGCAACGACCTCAAGGCGATGGAGATCACCTCCGGCCACGCCCCGCGCGGGCCGACCGAGATGATGGTCGACGCCGACACCGCCGACAAGCACGACCTGAAGATCGGCGACGAGCTGCGCACCATCGCGGTCACCGGCGACTTCACGGCGAAGATCACCGGTATCGCCTCCTTCAAGGTGACCAACCCGGGCGCGGCGATCGTCTACTTCGACACCGCCACCGCCCAGCGCGAACTGCTCGGCCGCACCGGCCTGTTCACCAACGTCTCGCTCACCGCCGCCGAGGGCGTCAGCGACGTGCAGCTGAAGCAGAACGTCGCCGCCCGGCTCGGCGCCGGTACGTACAAGCTGGAGACCGCCGCCGAGGCCAAGGAATCGGGCCGCGACTCGCTCGGCTCCTTCCTCGACGTGATGAAGTACGCGATGCTCGGCTTCGCCGGAATCGCCTTCCTCGTCGGCATCTTCCTGATCATCAACACCTTCTCGATGCTGGTCGCCCAGCGCACCCGCGAGATCGGTCTGATGCGGGCCATCGGCTCCAGCCGCAAGCAGGTCAACCGCTCGGTCCTGGTCGAGGCGCTGCTGCTCGGCTTCTTCGGCTCGGTCCTCGGCGTCGGCGCGGGCGTCGGTCTGGCCGTCGGCCTGATGAAGATCATGGGTTCGATGGGTCTGGAGCTGTCCACCGACGACCTCACGGTCAAGTGGACGACCCCCGTGGTCGGCATGCTGCTCGGCATCGTCGTCACCGTCCTCGCCGCCTACCTCCCGGCCCGCCGGGCGGGCAAGATCTCGCCCATGGCGGCCCTGCGCGACGCTGGTACGCCGGCCGACGGCAAGGCGGGCCTGATCCGGGCGATCATCGGCCTGGTCCTCACCGGCGCCGGTGCCGCCTCGCTCTACGCCGCGGCCCACGCCGACAAGGCGAGCTCCGGCGCGAGCGTCCTCGCCCTCGGCGTGGTGCTCACGCTCATCGGCTTCGTGGTCATCGGCCCGCTGCTCGCGGGCGGTGTGGTGCGGGTGATCAGCGTCCTGGTGCTCCGGATGTTCGGCCCCGTCGGCCGGATGGCCGAGCGCAACGCGCTGCGCAACCCGCGGCGTACGGGAGCGACCGGCGCGGCCCTGATGATCGGACTCGCCCTGGTGGCCTGCCTCGCCGTGGTCGGCTCCTCGATGGTGGCCTCGGCCACCGCCGAGCTCGACAAGTCGGTCGGCGCGGACTTCATCGTCCAGTCGGGCGGCAACGACGGCCGGCCGATCGTGCCGCAGGCCGCCGACGCCCTGCGCAGGACCCCGGGCATCGCCCACGTCACCGACTACAAGTCGGTGGACGTGAAGATCACCACCCCGGACGGGAAGACCGGCGACGAGGACCTCGCCGCCGCCAGCCCGACCTACGCCGAGGACCTGCGGCGCGAGACGGTCTCCGGCAAGCTCTCCGAGGCGTACGGCAAGGACGCGATGTCGGTCGGCGACAAGTTCGCCGGGGACCACGGCGTGAAGGTCGGTTCCACGCTGACCGTCGCCTTCAAGGGCGGCCGTACGGCCCATCTGAAGGTCGCGGCGATCACCTCGGACGACACCAACGTCGACAAGGGCGCGATGTACACCAACGTCACGACCGCCGAGCGCTATCTGCCCGCCGACCGGGTGCCGAAGAACATGATCATGTTCGCCAAGGCCGAGGACGGCAAGGCCAAGGAGGCCTACGCGGCCCTGAAGGACGCGCTGAAGAAGTACCCGCAGTACAAGGTGCAGGACCAGACGGACTTCAAGAAGGACCTGAAGGACCAGATCGGCCAGCTCCTGAACATCGTCTACGGCCTGCTGGCCCTCGCGATCATCGTCGCGGTGCTCGGTGTGGTGAACACGCTGGCCCTGTCGGTGGTCGAGCGGACCCGGGAGATCGGCCTGATGCGCGCCATCGGCCTCTCGCGCCGCCAGCTGCGCCGGATGATCCGCCTGGAGTCGGTGGTGATCGCCCTCTTCGGCGCCCTGCTGGGCCTCGGCCTCGGCATGGCCTGGGGGACGACCGCGCAGAAGCTGCTGGCCCTGGAGGGTCTCGGCGTCCTGGACATCCCGTGGCCGACGATCCTCACCGTCTTCGTCGGGTCGGCGTTCGTGGGTCTGTTCGCCGCCCTGGTCCCCGCCTTCCGGGCGGGCCGCATGAACGTGCTCGGAGCGATCGCGAGCGAGTAGCCGCCGTACGGGGGTCGGCGGGGTGGCCCCGGGGAGTCCGCACGGACTCTCCGGGGCCGCTTCATTTGCGGCGCGGCCCGTTCAGAGCCGGCTGAGGCCCCGCTTGAGGCGCTTGCCCAGGGGCCGCTCCACGTACCGGTGCACCAGCCAGGACACCAGCAGCATCAGCGCGATCACCCCGCTGACCAGGGGGACGGGCTGCACCTGGGGGGAGAGCGCGCCGATGATCTCCCAGCCGATGTACTCGTGGAGAAGGTAGAGCGGATACGTCAGGGCGCCCGCGTACGGCAGCCAGCGCCACTGGATCCAGGACAGCTTGCCCGTGGCGACCAGGCCCATGACCGCGAAGCACGCCGCCATGATCGCGGCGACCGGCCAGTACGGCATGGGGTGGCTCAGGCGCTCCTGGGCGTGCTCCCAGGTGCTGCGGGTGGCGGGCAGCGAGGCGGCGAGGCTGAACAGGACGATGCCGCTGAGCATCAGGTTCGGCCGGAACCGGTACATCAGATAGAAGGCGACACCCGCGATGAAGCACCAGCTGTTGTCCGGCATGACGATCATCCGCAGGGTGACGGAATCCGACTGGTAGGCGAGTGCGCTCGCCACGGCCCAGGCGCAGCAGAAGAACAGGACGCGGCGGTAGGTCAGCCCGCGCCAGGCCACCACCGCGAAGAGCAGATAGAACCGCAGCTCCGCGAAGAGGGTCCAGTAGACGCTGTCGACGCTCTGGACGCCCATCGGCTCCTGGAACATCGTGAGGTTGGTGGCGACGACGTCGAACGAGGGCGCGCGCAGCCCGCCCGGCACGGCCGTCACGACCACGGTGGTGGCGATGACCGCGAACCAGTACGCGGGGTAGAGCCGCACCACGCGCGAGACGAAGAACGACTGGAGCGGCTTGCCCCAGCTGCTCATACAGATCACGAAGCCGCTGATGAGGAAGAAGAGCTGGACGCCGAGCCAGCCGTAGGCGGCCACCGGATACGTGAGGGGGAATCTCGCCCGGGAGTCGGTTTCCGGCCATCGGCCGGTGAGCGCCATGTAGTGGAACATGACGACCGTCAGGGCCGCGAGCAGGCGCAGGCCGTCGAGGGCGTAGATGCGGCTCGGGCGACTCCCCTCGACGACGGAGCCGGTCCGCTGCGGGATGCCGGTGCTGGAGAGCACCGGCTCGGGCTGAAGGAGCGCTGTCCGCGCCTGGTCGGGCATGTCGAGCGGGTTCCCCTCGGGCACTGATTTCATGGCGGTCTCGCCGCGACGCCGCCGTTTTGCCAGGCGTTCGGCACGTCCGCCGGAGCCTATGGGTTTCCCCATCATTTGCAAAGGCTCACCTTTTACTCAGGAATACCGCCGAAGGGGTGAACCTGGTCGCGCGCGCCCCCCGGCCCGCTTCCCGCGCGGGTGTCACACGGTCGGCGGGGGCGGCGCGCAGCACCCCGGTGGGGGGCGGGGGGCCGGGCGGCGGGCGGGCGTAGGCTGGAAACCCCGGCCCGTACGACGTGTCGGGCGGTTCGCGTTGCCCTCTCCCCGGGATGGAAGCCCTTCATGAGCCTGCACGGTCTGCTGGACGCGGTAGTACGGGACCCGGCGCTCGCCGAAGCGGTCAAGGCCGCGACCGACGGCCACCGCATGCATGTCGACCTCGTCGGCCCGCCCGCCGCGCGGCCCTTCGCGGTGGCCGCCCTGGCCCGGGAGAGCGGACGCCCGGTGCTCGCGGTGACCGCGACCGGGCGCGAGGCGGAGGACCTGGCGGCGGCGCTGCGCTCCCTGCTGCCCGCGGAGGAGGTGGCCGAGTTCCCGTCCTGGGAGACGCTGCCGCACGAGCGGCTCTCGCCCCGCAGCGACACGGTGGGCCGCCGGCTCGCGGTGCTGCGGCGCCTGGCACATCCCCGGGACGACGACCCGGCGGCGGGCCCGGTCAGCGTGGTGGTCGCGCCGATCCGTTCCGTTCTGCAACCGCAGGTCAAGGGCCTGGGCGAGCTGGAACCCGTGGCGCTGCGGACGGGTCAGTCGGCGGATCTGAACGCGATCGTCGAGGGTCTGGCGGCCGCCGCGTACTCGCGCGTGGAGCTGGTCGAGAAGCGCGGCGAGTTCGCGGTCCGCGGCGGCATCCTGGACGTCTTCCCGCCGACCGAGGAGCATCCGCTCCGGGTGGAGTTCTGGGGCGACGACGTCGAGGAGATCCGGTACTTCAAGATCGCGGACCAGCGGTCGCTCGAAGTCGCCGAGCACGGTCTGTGGGCTCCGCCCTGCCGCGAGCTGCTGCTCACCGACGAGGTGCGCGGCCGGGCCGCCGCCCTCGCCGAGCTCCATCCGGAGCTGGGCGAGCTGCTCGGCAAGATCGCGGAGGGCATCGCGGTCGAGGGCATGGAGTCGCTGGCGCCGGTCCTGGTCGACGAGATGGAGCTGCTGCTCGACGTGCTGCCCAAGGGCTCCATGGCGGTCGTCTGCGACCCCGAGCGGGTGCGCACCCGGGCCACCGACCTGGTGGCGACGAGCCAGGAGTTCCTCCAGGCGTCCTGGGCGGCGACGGCCGGCGGCGGCGACGCCCCGATCGACGTCGGCGCGGCCTCGCTGTGGGGCATCGCGGACGTCCGCGACCGGGCCCGTGAGCTCGGCATGATGTGGTGGTCCGTCTCGCCCTTCGCGGCCGACGACACCGACCCGGACACGGCGGCGGCCGCCGAGGCGGGCACCCTCAAGCTCGGCATGCACGCGCCGGAGACCTACCGGGGCGACACCCAGCGGGCGCTCGCGGACACCAAGCAGTGGCTCGCGGACGGCTGGCGCGTGGTCTACGTCACCGAGGCGCACGGCCCGGCGGCCCGCACCGTGGAGGTCCTCGGCGGCGAGGGCATCGCCGCCCGCCTCGCCGTGCTGGACCGGGAGAAGGCCGGCCCGGACGGGTTCGCCCCCTCGGTGGTCCACGTCGCCTGCGGCGCCATCGACCACGGCTTCGTCGACGGGGCGCTGCGCCTGGCCGTGCTCACCGAGACGGATCTGACCGGGCAGCGCACGGCCAGCAAGGAGCTGGGCCGGATGCCGGCCCGCCGCCGCAAGACCATCGACCCGCTCACCCTCGAAGTGGGCGACTACATCGTGCACGAGCAGCACGGCGTGGGCCGTTACCTGGAGATGGTCCAGCGGACCGTCCAGGGCGCCACCCGCGAGTACCTGCTCGTGGAGTACGCCCCCGCCAAGCGCGGCCAGCCCGGCGACCGGCTCTACATCCCCACCGACCAGCTGGAGCAGGTCACCAAGTACGTGGGCGGCGAGGCACCGACCCTGCACCGGCTCGGCGGCGCCGACTGGACCAAGACCAAGCAGCGCGCCAAGAAGGCCGTCAAGGAGATCGCCGCCGACCTCATCAAGCTGTACTCGGCGCGGATGGCCGCCCCCGGCCACGCCTTCGGCCCCGACACCCCCTGGCAGCGCGAACTGGAGGACGCCTTCCCGTACGTGGAGACGCCCGACCAGCTCTCCACGATCGCCGAGGTCAAGGAGGACATGGAGAAGACGGTCCCGATGGACCGGCTGATCTGCGGCGACGTCGGCTACGGCAAGACGGAGATCGCGGTCCGCGCGGCCTTCAAGGCGGTCCAGGACGGCAAGCAGGTCGCGGTCCTGGTGCCCACCACGCTCCTGGTCCAGCAGCACTTCGGCACCTTCTCCGAGCGGTACGGCCAGTTCCCGGTGAACGTGCGGGCGCTCAGCCGCTTCCAGACCGACACCGAGGCGAAGGCGACCCTGGAGGGCCTCAAGGACGGCTCCGTCGACATCGTCATCGGCACCCACCGCCTCTTCTCCTCCGAGACCAAGTTCAAGGACCTCGGCCTGGTCATCGTCGACGAGGAGCAGCGCTTCGGCGTCGAGCACAAGGAGCAGCTGAAGAAGCTGCGCGCCAACGTGGACGTGCTGACCATGTCCGCCACCCCCATTCCCCGCACGTTGGAGATGGCGGTCACCGGCATCCGCGAGATGTCGACGATCACCACCCCGCCGGAGGAGCGCCACCCGGTGCTCACCTTCGTCGGGCCGTACGAGGAGAAGCAGATCGGCGCCGCGATCCGGCGCGAACTGCTGCGCGAGGGCCAGGTCTTCTACATCCACAACCGGGTCGAGTCCATCGACCGGGCGGCGGCGCGGCTGCGCGAGATCGTGCCCGAGGCGCGCATCCGCACCGCGCACGGACAGATGGGCGAGTCCGAACTGGAGCAGGTCGTCGTCGACTTCTGGGAGAAGAAGTTCGACGTGCTCGTCTCGACCACGATCGTCGAGTCCGGCATCGACATCTCCAACGCCAACACCCTCATCGTCGAGCGCGGCGACAACTTCGGCCTCTCCCAGCTCCACCAGCTGCGCGGCCGCGTCGGCCGCGGCCGCGAGCGCGGGTACGCCTACTTCCTCTACCCGCCGGAGAAGCCGCTCACCGAGACCGCCCACGAGCGCCTGGCGACCATCGCCCAGCACACGGAGATGGGCGCGGGCATGTACGTGGCGATGAAGGACCTGGAGATCCGCGGCGCGGGCAACCTGCTCGGCGGCGAGCAGTCCGGCCACATCGCGGGCGTCGGCTTCGACCTGTACGTACGGATGGTCGGCGAGGCCGTGGCGGACTACCGGGCGCAGCTGGAGGGCGGGGAGCAGGAGGAGGCCCCGCTGGAGGTCAAGATCGAGCTCCCGGTCGACGCGCACGTCCCGCACGACTACGCGCCGGGCGAGCGGCTGCGCCTCCAGGCCTACCGGGCGATCGCCTCGGCCACCTCCGAGGACGACATCCGGGCCGTCCGCGAGGAGCTCACCGACCGGTACGGCAAGCTGCCCGAGCCGGTGGAGAACCTGCTCCTGGTGGCCGGGCTGCGGATGCTGGCGCGGGCCTGCGGGGTCGGCGAGATCGTGCTCCAGGGCGCCAACATCCGCTTCGCGCCGGTGGAGCTGCGCGAGTCCCAGGAGCTGCGTCTGAAGCGGCTCCACCCGCGCACGGTCATCAAGGCGCCGGCCCGCCAGATCCTGGTGCCGCGCCCGACGGCCGGCAAGATCGGCGGCAAGCCGGTGGTGGGCCGCGAACTGCTGGCGTGGACGGGCGAGTTCCTCACCACGATCCTGGGGTCGTGAGCGCGGTGCGGGCCCGCGCCGCCGTGCGCGGGCGTCCGGGCCGCCGGTGACTTTCCGCCTTCGAGCCCCTATGGAGGCCGGGTTGGCGGGTAGGAGTCCCTAGGATTCCGGGGTTCCGCCAACTTCCCTAGAGGACGGCCCGTTGTGACGCCTACGTACCGAACCGCCCTGGGCGCCGCCGTGCTCGCGGCCGCGCTCTCCCTCACCGGCTGCTCCGACAGCGACAGCGGCACCAGGACGGCGAAGCCCGGCGCGCCCGCCGCGCGGGGCGGCGCCCTGGCGGCCGTCGACACCCTCACCGTCAAGGGCCGGGCGCCGAAGACCGGTTACTCGCGCGACCAGTTCGGCCGGGGCTGGACCGACACGGACGCCAACGGCTGCGCCACCCGGGAGGACATCCTCAAACGGGACCTCAAGGACGTGAAGTACAAGGACAAGTGCGACATCGCGTCCGGCACCCTGACCAAGGACGTCTACACCGGCCGGACCATCAAGTTCGTCCGGGGCAGCAGCAAGGTCGACATCGACCATGTGGTGGCCCTGTCGGACGCCTGGCAGAAGGGCGCCCAGGGCTGGGACAAGAAGAAGCGGGTGGCGTTCGCCAACGACCCGCTCAACCTGCTCGCCGTCGACGCGAGCGAGAACCGCCGCAAGAGCGACGGCGACGCGGCGACCTGGCTGCCGACGTTCGCGGCCGGCCGCTGCACGTACGTGGCGGACCAGGTGGCCGTCAAGAAGAAGTACGGGGTGTGGGTGACGGAGGCCGAGAAGGAGGCGATGAAGAAGGTCCTCACCGAGTGCCCGCAGCAGAAACTGCCCACCGGGTGAGGCCCGTCCGTCTCCCCCGGCACGGCTGACGCTCAGCCCGTCTTCACCCAGTCCTGGCAGCCGCTGCTCTTGAAGTACGCGTCACCCGCGCCGATCCGCACGATCGCCGTGCCGCTCACGTTCTCGTTCGCCAGGACGGCCTCGGTGCTGTGCGAGGCGTCCTTGGCGCGCTCCCAGTAGCACTGGTCGTCCTTGTTGCCGGCCGACTTGTACGTGCCGGGAGCGACGTCGGTGCCCACCTTGAACATGCCCCCGTCGCCCTTGAGCGTCGTCCTGGGGGCGCCCTTGGCGGGCGCCTTGGGGTCGAGCAGGTGCCAGTCCGCGCAGTCGCTGCTCTTGAAGATCTTGTCGCTCGCCGCCACGGTGACGTAACTGGCGCCCGTGACGTTGTCGTTGGCGAGGATGGCGTCGGTGCTGCCCGAGGCGTCCTTGGACCGCTCCCAGTAGCAGCCGTCCTTGTTGCCGGTGCTCACATAGGTACCGGGCCTGATGTCCGGGCCGACCTGGAAGGTGCCGTCGCCCAGGCCCTTCTCCTTCTTCCCGCCCGCCTCCTGCTTCTTCCCGCCCGCCGGGCTCCCGTCCGTCTTCCCGGGAGCCTGCCGCGAGGCCGCGGTGGCGGGTGCCTTGCCGTCCGAACCGCCGCCCGCGCCGACCGCGCCGCCGACGGCGACGACGGCGACGACCGCGCCGACGCCGGTGAGGACCTTGTGGCGGGCGAACCAGTTGCGCTGGTGCTGGGACATGGCTGTGCCTCTCCGTCGGGCCCTGGGGCCTGGTGAACCGATGGGTCAATCACAACAGAGACTGTGAACCGAGTCAACAGGGTCCACAGGCATGGCTTTGTTCACGGTCGTGTATGGAGTGCTCCGAGGCGGATCGCTATGCTGGGCGGCACAACAGACGAGGGGAGTCGGGCCCGTGCCGGACAACGCAGGCGAGGTGACCGCCGCCGGAATCGCCCGGCTCGCCGGGGTGGGCCGGGCGGCCGTCAGCAACTGGCGCCGCCGCCACGCCGACTTCCCCAAGCCCGTCGGCGGCACCGAGACCAGCCCCTCCTTCGCCCTGCCCGAGGTCGAACAGTGGCTGCGCGACCAGGGCAAACTCGCCGAGGTCCCGCTGCGCGAACGCGTCTGGCAGCAGCTCTCCGGCCACCCCGCCGGGGCCGTGACCGGACTGGTCCACGCGGGCCGGGCGCTCCTACTGGCCCGGGACGACCCGGACGGCTGGCGCCGCCTCACCGCACTCGGGGACACCGGGTTCGCCGAGGCGCTGGCGCGGACGCTGGAGGGGGGTGTTCACAGCGACGCTGTGAACACGCCCGCCCCGGCCGCCCCCGCCCCGGCCGAGCTCGCCGCGTCCGTACCGCTGCTGCGCGGGGTCGGGGAGCTCGCCGCCGAGCTGGGCGCCCGGCAGACCTTCGAGTTCCTGCTCGGCCGCCACCTCGACGCCAACCCGCGCCAGTACACGCTCACCCCGCCCGGCCCCGCCGAGCTGATGGCCGCGCTCGCGCTCGCCTCCCAGGCCGCCTCGGTGCTCGACCCCGCGTGCGGCACCGGCACACTGCTGCGCGCGGTCCCGCACGCGGAGGCGGTGTACGGACAGGACGCCGACCCGGAGCTCGCGGCGCTGGCCGGACTGCGGCTGGCCCTGCACGGCCCGGCCGAGGTGCGCACCGCCGCCGCCGACTCGCTGCGCGCCGACGCCTTCCCCGCGCTCACGGTCGACGCGGTGCTCTGCCACCCGCCGTTCAACGAGCGCAACTGGGGCCACGACGAGCTCGCCTACGACCCGCGCTGGGAGTACGGCCTGCCCGCGCGCACCGAGTCCGAACTGGCCTGGGTGCAGCACGCGCTGGCCCGGCTGCGCGAGGGCGGCACGGCCGTCCTGCTGATGCCGCCCGCCGCCGCCTCCCGCCGCTCCGGCCGCCGCATCCGCGCCGGGCTGCTGCGCCGGGGCGCCCTGCGGGCGGTCATCGCGCTGCCCGCCGGCGCCGCGCCCCCGTACGGCATCCCGCTCCATCTGTGGGTGCTGCGCAAGCCGGGCGCGGGCGCCCACCCCGCGCCCGAGCTGCTGCTCGTCGATGCCGCCGGGCTGCCCGGCGGCGAGGGGGGCGGCCGCGACAAGCTGCCCTGGCAGACCGTGCGGAGCGCGGTCCTCGACGCCTGGGCGCCCTTCGACCGGGACGGCACCGCCGAGGAGCGGCCGGGAGTCTCCCGCGCGGTTCCGGTCATCGAACTCCTCGACGACGACGTGGACCTGGCCCCCGCCCGCCATCTGCCGCCCCCGGCCGCGGCGGGCGGCGCCGACGCCCTGGAGGCCGTCCGCGAGGAGCTCGGCGCGACCCTGCGGCGGACCGCCGAACTGACCCCGCCGGCCGCGGCCCCCGCCCCGCACCCGGGCACCCGGCTGCCGCTGACCACCGTCGGCGAACTCGCCCGGGCCGGGGCCCTGGTGCTGCGCTCCGGCGGTACGGGCGCCGCGGCCGCGGGCGTGCCGGTCCTCACCGAACAGGACGTGCTGAGCGGCACCGCCCCCTCCGGCACCCTGCCCGACGGTCCCGCCGAGGACCCGGTCCTGACCGAAACCGGGGACGTGGTGGTGCCGGTGCTCGGCGGCGGCACGGTCGCGCGGGTCGTCGACGAGGCCGCCGCCGGGGCCGCGCTCGGCCGCAACCTCCAGCTGCTGCGGCCCGCCCCGGCCGCCCTCGACCCGTGGTTCCTCGCCGGGTTCCTGCGCGGCACCGCCAACAACCGCCAGGCCAGCAGTTACGCCACCACCGCCTCCCGGCTCGACGTCCGCAGACTTCAGCTGCCGCGGCTGCCGCTGGCCGAACAGCGCCGCTACGGCGAGCGGTTCCGGGCGCTCGCCGCGTTCGAGGACGCTTTGCGGCTCGCGGGACGCCTCGGCGAGCAACTGGTGCAGGGGCTGCACGACGGGCTCACGGACGGCGCCGTACGGCCCGAATAGATCCGGGGTGGATCCGGAAGGAATCGCGAACGAAGCCCGAGGAGATCCGGACCGTCAGCCTCCGCCCAGGCGTCTCTGACCCCGGCCCCGACCTGGGTGGACCCTGACCGCGCGTCACCTCTACGCTCTGGCCAGCGATGTACGTACCGCCCTGTCAGGAGCGCAGATGCCGAGCCCCGCGAGCATGAAGGTGATCACCATCAGGGTGGTCTTCTCCGTGCTGGTGGTGCTCACCCTCGGCCTGCTGGCGTGGACGGCGATGCTGCGGCTCGCCATCCTCCGCCGCACCCGGCGCGCCTGGGCGCTGTTCTGGGCGCAGCTGGCGGTCAACCTCGGCTGTCTGTCGATGCTGCACACCCATTTCAAGGACAGCTGGGTGTCCACCGCGGGCATGGTGATCCTGCTGGTGCAGGCGCTCGTGGTGCTCATCTACTACCTGGCCGCCGACATCCACTTCCACCAGCGGCGCCTGCCGCCCGCGCCGCCGCACCCGCCCGCGCGGCCGTCCCCGCGCATCCACCAGGTCCGCGCCGAGCTCGACGAGCTGAGCAGCCTGCTGCGCCAGGAGGAGGGCCGGTGAGCACCGGACGGGTGATCGCGGGGCGCTACGAGCTGGCGGCGCTGCTCGGCCGGGGCGGGATGGGCCAGGTCTGGACGGCGTACGACCAGCGCCTGGACCGCCGGGTCGCGGTGAAGCTGCTGCGCCCCGACGCGGTGGCGGGCGCGAGCGCCGCCGACGAGACCCGGCGCCGCTTCGCGCGCGAGTGCCGGGTGACCGCGCAGGTCGACCACCCGGGCCTGGTCACCGTCCACGACGCGGGCAGCGACGGCGACGACCTCTACCTCGTGATGCAGCACGTGGAGGGCGCCGACCTCGCCGACCACCTCGCCGAGCACGAGCCCTACCCCTGGCCGTGGGCGGTGGCGGTCGCGGCCCAGCTGTGCGCGGCCCTGTCGGCCGTGCACGCGGTGCCGATCGTCCACCGCGACCTCAAGCCGCGCAATGTGATGGTGCGGCCCGACGGCACGGTCACCGTCCTCGACCTCGGCGTCGCCGCGGTCCTCGACCACGACACCACCCGCCTCACCCGCACCGGCTCGCCGATCGGCTCCCCGGCGTACATGGCGCCCGAGCAGGCGATGGGCGGCGTGGTCGGCCCGTACACGGACCTGTACGCGCTCGGGGTGCTGCTCCACGAACTGCTCAGCGGAAACGTCCCGTTCGCCGGGACCACCGCGCTCGGCGTGCTCCACCGCCACCTCTACGAGCCGCCGCTCCCGGTCCGCCAGGTCCGGCCGGAGGTGCCCGAGGCCCTGGAGGCGCTGGTGCTGCGGCTGCTCGCCAAGGACCCGGGGCGCCGGCCCGCCTCCGCGCAGGAGGTGTACGAGGCGCTCGCCCCGCTGCTTCCGGTGCGCGGGACCCCGGCCGGGCACCCGCTCGACCCGACGCGCCCCTTCCTGCGCCCGCACGCCCCCTGGCCGGACCGCGCGGCCACCCCGCCGCCGGCGCACGTGCCCCCCGCGGCGCCGCCGGTGCCGCCGCAGGCGCCCGGACCGGCGCGGCCCGATGTCGCGGGCGCCGTCGACGAGGCCAAGCGGCTCCTCGGCGAGGGGCGGATCACCCAGGCCGTGGACATCCTCGGCGCGATCCTGCCGGCCGCCGCGGCCCGGCACGGCGAGGGCTCCCCGGTGGTGCGGATCCTGCGCAAGCAGTACGCGGCGACGCTGATGGACGACGGCCAGTACCGCCGGGCGCTGCCCGAGCTGCGCCGACTCGCCGAGGAGCGGGCCGCCGAGGCGGGCCCGGCCGACCCGCAGGCGCTGGCGTTCCGCCACGACGCGGCGCTCTGTCTGGAGCAGCTCGGCGACGCCGCCGCCGCGCTCGCCGAGTACCGTGCGGTCCTGCCGTACTTCGAGAGTCCGTACGGCACCGGAGACCCGGACCGGGCGGCCGAGATCCGGCGGCACATGGACGCGCTGCTGCGCCTCCCGTCGGGCGCGGGACGCGCTTGACCTTCGCCCCGGCTTACCCGGCCCAGGCATGCGGCGGTACTTCTTCTGGCAAAAGTACGGGAAAGTCCGAACCGGACAGACGGAACAACTCATTCCACTCGTGCAATGGGTTGCTCAAGCGGCAGCCAAGAAGGGGTCTGCTGACTGTCATTTAGGTGCTCTTTACGGACAAGATCGGCGCGTTTCTGTCTTCAGGGGCGTGCTGTGCCCTGCGCGGCCTCTTCGGCCTCTTCGGCCCGTTCGCCCCGATCCCCTTGTCTGAGGAGTCGCCTCGTGCGCCCGCGCCCGTTCCGCCGTTCCCCACGGCGGCCCTCGTTGTACCGCCGCCGTCACAGACGTGTGGCGCTGCTGCTGCTCACCAGCCTCGCGCTGATGCTGACCACCCAGCAGGCCATGGCCGACGACGCCCATCTGGGCCGGATATCCCTGCCCAGTCTGCGCTCCGTCACCGCCTGGTTCAAGGACCCGCACTGGGGGTCGCTCCCCGAGCAGCAGGGCGGTACGGCCGCCGGTCACGGCCACCACACCACTGCGGCCGCCACCAAGGCGAACAAGGGCAAGGGGCACAAGCCGGGCAAGGGGCGCGGTGAGCTCGACGCGTACCACCCGTACGCGAAGGCCACCAAGGGCGGCAAGAGCCGCTCGGCGCAGGGCTTCAACTCCAAGACCAGCCGTCGCAATCCGGTCAAGTCCACCCGTACCGCCACGGTCTTCGACAACGCGGACGGCACGCTGACCCGGCAGGTCGCCATGACGCCGGTGAACTACAAGGACGGCGAGGGCAAGTGGCAGCCCATCGACGTCGACGTGAGAGCCGGGCCGGACAAGCGCTGGCACGAGAAGGCGAATTCCCTCGACGTCGACTTCGCCGCCAAGGCCACGGACTCCGCGCTCGCCTCCTTCGCCACCGACGGCTCGCACGCCCTCAGCTACGGCCTCCAGGGCGCGGCCCCCGTCACCGGCACCGCGCACGGCTCCCGGGTCACCTACGCGGGCGTCCTGCCCGGCACCGACCTGGAGCTCGCGCCCACCGCGACCGGGCTCAAGGAAGCGATCGTCCTGCACTCCGCGCAGGCCGGCAACGTCTGGACCTTCCCCCTCGACCTCAAGGGCCTCAACCCCCGCCAGGCCCGGGACGGCTCCATCGACCTGGTGGACACCGCCGGCAAGACCGTCGAGCGCATCCCCTCCGCGTACGCCTACGACGCGAAGGTCGATCCGCGCTCCGGCGACCCGGCCACCACGCACTCCGTGACCTACCAGCTGGTCCGCCAGGGCGCGAGGACCGCCCTGAAGGTGACCCTGGACCCGCGCTGGCTGCACGACCGGGCCCGCGTCTTCCCGGTCACCGTCGACCCGACCGTCACCGACGGCTGGACCACCACCTACGCCGAGTCCGGCGCCCCCGGTGACCACTCCTCCGAGCAGACGGTCAAGGTCGGCTCCTACGACTCCGGCCCGCACTCGGCGGCCGCCTACGTCAACCACTGGTACAACACCTGGGACGGCACGAAGGCCACGGTCACCTCGGCGACCCTGCACCTCTTCGACACCTGGGCCTCCACCTGCACCCCGGAGCGCTTCGACGTCGCCCTGGTCACCCAGGCCTGGAAGCCCGAGACGGTCACCGGCTACCCCGGCCCGTCCTACGGCTCCTCCATCGGCAACGCCACCCCGAGCGTGCCCAAGGCCTGCGCCAACACCGGCGCCGACCGGACCGTGGGCGACTGGGTGGACGTGCCGCTGGCCACCAGCGCCATCCAGGGCTGGTTCAACGGCACCACCGCCGACAACGGCCTCGCCGTCTACGCGGCCACCAACGACAACCTGCACTGGAAGCAGTTCGGCTCGTTCAACGACCCGGCGCTCGGCCCGTACATGTCGGTCACCTACACCGGCAACGCGGCCCCGCAGATCTACCAGCAGTACCCGAACAACAACGCCGTCGCGGACACCACCACGCCCCACCTGACCGCCTGGGCGGGCGACGACGTCACCACCACCCCGCAGTACGTCTTCCAGGTCTACGACAACACCAACACCAAGGTCGCCGACTCGGGCCTGATCGCCAACGGCGACTGGACGGTCCCGGCGGGCAAGCTCAAGTGGGGCCAGACGTACTACTGGACGGTCCAGGGCTACGACGGCTCGCTCTACACCCCGGCCGCCGACTGGTACGCGCTCCAGATCCAGGTGCCCCAGCCGGTGATCACCTCGGGTCTGTCGCAGAACAGCGGTGACCACGGCTTCGACGCCTCCAGCGGCAACTACACCACCAGCGACACCGACGCCTCGATCTCGACCGTCGGCCCCAGCCTCGACGTGGTGCGCGACTACAACTCCCGCGACCCGCGCTGGACCGGCTCCTTCGGCGCCGGCTGGTCGGCTATCTTCGACACCCGCGCCACCGAGAGTTACAACGCCGCGGGCGCGGTCACCGGAGCGGTCGTCTCCTACCCGAACGGCTCGCAGGTCGGGTACGGCAAGAACGGCGACGGCAGCTTCTCCTCCGGCTCCGGCCGCTACTCCACCTTCAAGTCGGTCACCGGCGGCTACTCGCTGACCGACAAGGACGACACCGTCTACACCTTCACCCAGGCGCTCGGCTCCGGCGGCTACGGCATCACCTCGGTGACCGACGCCAACGGCCGCGCTCTGACCTTCACCTGGTCCGGCGGCCACGTCACCAAGATGGCCTCGGCCGTCTCCGGACGCGCCCTGAACGTCACCTGGTCGACGCCGTCCGGCGCCGCCGCGGCCCATGTGGCGACCGTCGTCACCGACCCGGTCGTGGCCGGCACCCCGTCCACCGCGCTGACCTGGACCTACGGCTACACCGGCGACCAGCTCGTCTCGGTCTGCCCGCCGTCCACCACCACCGCCTGCACCAAGTACACCTACACCGCGGGCTCCCAGTACCAGAACGCCTCGCTCGACCTCGACCCGCGCGCCATGTGGCCGCTCGGCGAGGCCTCGGGCACCGTCGCCCAGGACGCGGTCCTCGGCAACGAGCACACCCTCGACGCCACCTACAAGAACGTCACGCTCGGCCAGGCGGGCCCGCCCAACGGCGGCACCGCCGCCGGCTTCAACGGCACCACCTCCGCCGTGGCGCTGCCCAACGACACGGGCAACAACACCGACTCGGGCGCCCTGTCGCTCTGGTTCAAGACCTCGGCGGGACCCGGCGTCCTCTACTCCTACGCCTCGCAGCCCATCGACGCGGGCAACGCGGCGGGCTACTACACCCCGTCGATCTACGTCGGCAGCGACGGCAAGCTGAACGCCGAGTTCTGGTACAGCGGCGGCATCGCCCCGCTCACCACCTCCGCCTCGGTCGCCGACGGCAAGTGGCACCACGTGGTGCTCTCGGCCGCCGGCAACTCGCAGTCGCTGTTCCTGGACAACGCCAAGGTCGGCTCGCTCGCGGGCACCGTCTCCATCAAGAGCGGCACCGCCTTCGGCAAGAACCAGCCGTTCAACTACCTCGGCACCGGCTTCCTCGGCGGCAACTGGCCCGACCAGCCGCACCAGAGCAGCACCAGCAAGACCGGCTACGCCACCTACTTCAACGGCTCCATCGCGGGCGCCGCGTGGTACGACCGCCCGCTGGTCGCCGCCGACGTCAGCGCGCTCTACAACTACGGCACGCACGCCTCCAGCCTGCTGTCCTCGGTCACCCGCCCGTCCGGCAAGACGTACGCGGCGATGACCTACGACCCGGGCACCGCGGCGCTCACCCAGCTCACCGACGAGAACGGCGGCGTCTGGAAGATCGGCGCGCCCACGGTCACCGGCTCCAGCCAGACCTACCGGGGCGCGGTCCTCGGCGGCGCCCCCGCCACGTACTTCCGCTTCGGTGAGGCGGCGGGCGCGGGCAGCGCGGTCGACGAGACGCGCGGCGGCGACGGCACGTACAGCAATGTGACGCTCGGGGCCGCGGGGCCCTTCGGCGACCACAAGACGGCCGCCTTCAACGGCACCAGCTCCTTCGTGAAGGTGCCGGACGTCCAGACGGGCAGCACCTCCGCCTCCGCCGAGCTGTGGTTCTCCACCACGCACGGCGGCGCGATCCTGATGAACGCGCAGAACGCGCCGATCGGCGGCACGGTCACCTCGACCACCCCGCAGCTGTGGATCGGCACCGACAACAAGCTCTACGGCGGCTTCTACACCACCTCCGGCTCCGTGCAGATGGGCACCACCGGCACGGTGACCGACGGCAAGTGGCACCATGTGCTGCTCTCCGCCACGGGCAGCGCCCAGACGCTGTACCTGGACGGCACGCAGGCGGCCACCAAGACCGGCACGGCGGCCCTGGCCACCGGCGGGCGCACCACCGACTACATCGGCGCGGCCACCACCGGCTCCGGCTGGGCCGGTCTGCCCTACCCGGCGACCGTGTACTTCAACGGCTCGCTGGCGGAGGTCGCCACCTACCGGACGGCGCTCACCGCCCAGGACGCGGCCGCGCACTTCCAGGCCGCGAAGAACTCCACGGGCCTGCTGCCGGTCTCGACGGTGAAGGTCACCTCCCCGGCCAACGCCACCCTGACGTACCAGTACGACGTCACCCACAACAACCGGACGCTGACCGAGACCGACGGCCTCGGCAACACCACCAGCTTCGGCTACGACACGGGCGGCTTCGAGCACACCGTCACCAACCCCAACGGGGCGATGACGGTCACCGGCCACGACGTCCGCGGCAACACGGTCTCCACGACCTCCTGCCAGAACCAGGCGGCCAACGCCTGTTCCACGGAGTACTTCAGCTACTTCCCGGACGACACCACCGCGCAGCTCACCACCGCCGACCCGCGCAACGACATCCTGCTCACCCGGCGCGACGGCCGTTCGGCCTCCGCGACGGACAACACGTATCTGACGTCCTTCGGCTACGACAGCGCGGGCAACCAGACCACCATCACCGGTCCGGCCGTGGCGGGCTTCCCGAACGGGCGCACCACCACGACCGTCTTCAGCGACGGCACCGCCACCTACCCGGCGGCCGACGGCGGCAGCGTCCCCAAGGGCCTGCCGGTGAGGACCATCAGCCCCGGTGGAGCGGTCAACTCCGTCTCCTACTTCAAGAGCGGCGACGTGGCCTCGACCACGGACGCCGGCGGTCTGGTCACCTCGTACACCTATGACGGTGTCGGCCAGGTCCTGAGCAAGAAGGTCGTCTCCGACACCTACCCGGCCGGGCTCACCACGACGTACACGTACGACGCGGACGGCCAGGTCGTGCAGGAGAAGGACCCGCAGCTCACCGACCGGGTCACCGGCGCGGTCCACGCGGCGGTCTCCACCACCGTCTTCGACGTCGACGGCAACATCACCTCGCAGTCGGTGGCGGACGGCAGCGGCGGCGACTACACCCGCACCGAGACGCAGACGTACGACGCGTACGACCACGTCGCCACCAAGAAGGACGCGAACGCGAACGCGGGCGCGGCCAACGGCAACACGGTCACCTACACCTACGACAGCCAGGGCAACAAGACCAAGGAGGTCTCCTCCTCCGGGACCGAGATCCGCTACACCTACGACGACAACGGCCAGCTGCTGACCCAGGGCGTCATGTACGCCGGCGACCCGGTGAGCCCGCGCTCGCCGTCGCTGCTGACCGAGTCCTCGCGGGCCTACGACCCGGCGGGCCGCCTCGCGTCGGTCACCGACGCCATGGGCTCGACGACCTCGTACACCTACACCGACAACGGCCTGACGTCGACGGTCACCAAGAAGAGCGCCGACGGCACCGGCTCCACCGTCCTGGAGTCCAACACCTACGACGCGGCGGGCAACCTGCTCTCCAGCGCCACCGACAACGGCGAGACGGTCACCACCCACACGGTCGACGCGGCCTCCCGCAACACCTCCACCACCGTCGACCCGGGCGGAGTCGCCCGGGTGACCAGCGTGTCGTACACGCCGGACGACGAGATCGCCACCGAGAACGACCACGACTCCTCGGGCTGGGACCGGACGGTCACCAACGCGTACGACGCGATGGGCAACAAGATCGCCGAGACGCTCTACGGTGACGCCGCCGGGCACCCGACCGGCTGGTGGAAGCTCGACCAGAGCTCCGGCTCGACGGTCACCGACGCCTCCGGCTCCGGCAACACCGCCGCCGCCACCGGCGTGACCTGGAACGACTCCGCGGCCACCTTCGCGGGCACCGCGGGCCAGCAGATCGCCACCAACGGTCCGGTGCTCGACACCGCCGCCTCCTACACGGTCTCCGCGTGGGTGAACATGGCGTCCCTGCCGACCCACAACGCCACCGTCGTGGCCCAGGCCGGCACCACCAACAGCGCGTTCATGCTCCAGTACAACTACGCCCACACCGGCGCGCCGCTGTGGTCCATGGAGCAGACCAGCTCGGACGCGGCCTCGCCGTCGTTCCCGGCCGCCTACTCCACGGCGAAGCCCGTCGCGGGCGCCTGGACGCACGTGGTGGGCGTGTACAACGCCTCCAACGGCGCGGTGCAGGTGTACGTCAACGGCACGCTCTCCGGCAGCGCCACCAACAGCGCTCCCTGGAGCGCGCACGGGCCGCTGATGATCGGCGCCGCCAAGTACGGCGGCTCCGTGGTCGACGCCCTGCCCGGCGGGGTCGCGAACGTGCAGGTCTACCAGCGCGCGTTCACCTCGACCGACGTCACCTCGCTCTACGGCAAGGGACGCGCGGGCGGCACCGCCGCCTCCTCGGACGAGCAGAAGACCACGTACACGTACGACAAGCGCGGTCTGCGCACGTCCATGACGGACGCCAACCGGAACACCACCACCTACGCCTACGACGAGGCCGGGAACCTGGCGGTCACCACCGCCCCGGCCGTCCAGGCGGAGAACGACGGCACCAACCCGCTGACCGTACGGCCCGTCACCACCAGCGGTTTCAACACCTTCGGTGAGGCCGTCGAGGAGCAGGGCCCCAACGGCGACGTGACCACCACGGCCTACGACGCCAACGGCAACAAGGTCTCCGAGACCCTGCCGCAGTACACCCCGGCCGGCGGTTCCACGTCGGTCAGCGCGCCCGCCACCTGGACCTACGACAGCGAGGGCAACCAGACGTCGTCGACCTCCCCGGGCGGACGCACCACCAGCTACCTCTACGACCAGCTGGGCCGGGTCGCCCAGGTGACCAGGCCCGACGGCGCCACCGTGCACACCACGTACGACAACGCCGGCGAGCCGCTCTCGGTCACCGACGGCACCGGTGCCACCACCCAGGCGACCTATGACTACCTGGGCCGCCAGCTCACCTCCACCACGCTGGAGCGGTTCCCGTCCACCCGGACGCTGACCAGCACCAACTCCTACGCGGTGACCTCGGGCAACCCCTACGGCACGCACGTGTCGTCGACCACGACCCCGGGCGGGGTGACCACCTCGTACGGCTACGACCGGACGGGCCAGACCACCTCCGTCACGGACGCCGCGGGCAACACCACCCGGTACACCTACGACTTCCAGGGCAACCCCCAGAAGACGATCCTGCCGGACAACACCTGGACCCAGACCGACTACAACGCGTCCGGGCAGCCGACGTACAACAAGCAGTACGACGCGGCCGGCACCCTGCTCGCCCAGTCCTTTGTGGACTACGACGCGGTGGGCAACGCGGTCGCCACGACCGACGCCCTCGGCCACACCTCCCGCTTCACCTACGACGCGGCGGGCACGGTCACCCAGGAGATCCAGCCGGTCTCCGCCACCGAGTCGATCACCACCAGCTTCGGCTACGACCAGGCGGGCCACCGCACCCGGTTCACCGACGGGCGGGGCAACTCCTGGCGCTACACCTACACCCCGTGGGGCCAGCAGGAGAAGGTGATCGAGCCGTCCACCGCGCAGTACACCTCGGCGGCGGACACCACCACCACCTTCAGCTATGACGCCGACGGCCGGATGGTGAAGGCCGTCAAGCCCGGTGGTACGACGACGTCCCTGACGTACGACAAGAACGACCAGGTCCTGACCATGGACGGCCAGGGCGCGGACGCGGCGACCGCCACCCGCTCCTTCGTCTACGACAAGGCGGGCCGGGTCTCCTCGGCCGACACCGCCGAGGCGGGCATCACCGGCAACGCCGATCACCAGTCGGCCACCCACGAGGCGTTCGGCTACGACGACCGCGGCGACCTGCTCTCCGCGACCGGTTCGGCCGGCTCCTCCAGCTTCACCTACAACGCCGACTCGGCGCCGCTGACCCGCACCGACGCGGCCGGCACGACGACGTACGGCTACGACACGGCCGGCCGGCTGTCCACCCTGGACGACGCGGCGACGAACAACCGGCTGACGTACTCCTACGGCAAGCTCAACGAGCTCACCCAGATCAAGTACGGCGCCACCGGCCAGACCCGCACCCTCACCTACGACACGTCCCACCGCCTGACCGGCGACACCCTGATGCAGGGCGCCACCGGTCTCGCCTCCCTCGGGTACGGCTACGACAAGAACGGCAACCTGACGTCGAAGACGACGACCGGGGTGCCGGGCGCCGCGAGCCACACCTACACCTACGACTGGGCGAACCGCCTCACCTCGTGGAACAACGGCTCCACGACGACCGCCTACGGCTACGACGCCTCCGGCAACCGCACCCGGGTCGGCGCGGACGTCTACACCTATGACGCCCGCGACCAGCTGACCTCGGACGGCAACCACAGCTACACCTACTCCGCGCGCGGCACGATGACCCAGCAGGCCGGGTCGGACGGCTCCGTCGCCTTCACCACCGACGCGTTCGGCGCCCAGATCACCGCGGGCACCCACGCGTACAACCTGGACGCGGCCGGGCGGAACATCACCGACACCGACACCGCGACCCAGAGCAGCCGCACCTTCCAGTACTCGGGCGCGAGCAACACCATCGCCTCCGACGGCACCTACACCTACACCTATGACGCGGGCGGCTCGCTGGTCGGCGTCGGCAACGGCTCCTCCGGCAGCGCGCTGGCCCTCACCGACCAGCACGACGACGTCATCGGCACCTTCACGGCCGGCGCGAACGCGCTGTCCGGCTCGGCGAGCTACGACCCGCTGGGCAAGGGGATCGGCACCAACACCGTCCTGGGCCACCTGGGCTTCCAGTCCGGCTGGACCGAGCCCGGCTCGGGCGACGTGGGCACGGCCTCGCGCTGGTACAACCCGGCGACCGGCCAGTTCCGCAACAAGGACAGCATCTCGCTGAACCCGGTCCCGAACTCGGTGTCCGCGAACCCGTTCGCGTACGTCAACGACAACCCGCTCGCGGGTACGGACCAGTCCGGCAACTGCTCCTGGTACGACGTGGTGTGCGGCGCCAAGAAGGTGGCCCACAAGGCCGCGGCGGTCGTCCACCACGTGGCGGCGCCGGTCTACCACGCCGCCGTCCAGGTGGTGCACCAGGTCGTCCAGGTCGCCAAGCACGTGGCGAAGAAGGTCGTCCACCGCGTCCGTGACGTCTACCGCGCCACGGTGCGGGTGGTGCGCCGCGTCTACCACTACGCCGTACGCAAGGTGAAGCGCGTCTACCACGCGGCGGTGCACGCGGTGCACACCGCGTACCACAAGGTCACCAAGACGGTGAAGC
The DNA here is from genome assembly GCF_040629815.1 of Streptomyces sp. NPDC005878. NCBI lineage: Bacteria > Bacillati > Actinomycetota > Actinomycetes > Kitasatosporales > Streptomycetaceae > Streptomyces > Streptomyces sp. NPDC005878. The sequence goes on along the minus strand of NZ_JBEXWK010000048.1, from coordinate 12,658 downwards.
GCGTGGTCCACGCCGCGAAGAAGGTGGCCAAGGCAGCGGTCCACACCGTCGCCAAGGCGGCCCGCACGGCCTATCACGCCACCGTGAAGGCGGCGAAGACCACGGCCACGTTCGTGAAGCACCACGCGGCCGCGATCACCTCGTTCGTGGTCTCCACGGCGGTCTTCATGGGCTGCGAGGCGGTCACCGCGGGCGTCGGCTCCATCGGCTGCGCGGCGGTCGCCGGAGCGGTCGGCTCCCTGGTCACCCAGGGCTTCGCATGCGCCCAGAAGGGCGGCGACGAATGCAGCGTCGGCGCGTTCGCGGGCTCGGCGATCGAGGGCGCGGCGTCCGGCGCGCTGGGCGGCGTCCTCGGCAAGATCGGCGGTTCCCTCCTGGCCAAGGCGGCGCCCAAGGCGATGAAGGCCGTGGGCGGGCTGTTCGGCAAGGGGGCGGCCGCGGAGGAGACCGCGGCACGGGACGCCACGGAGACGGCGGCGTCGCGGGCCCAGGCGGAAGGGGCCGGTGGACGCAGTGAGATGGGCGGCGGCTGCAGGGTCGGCGTTCCGCACAGCTTCACCGGCAATACCAAGGTGCTGATGGCCAACGGTTCGACCAAGGCCATCGACAAGATCAAGGTCGGCGACTCGGTCGCCAACGCGGTGCCGGGCGTGTCCGGCACGGAGTCGCACAAGGTCACCGCGGTGATCGTCACCAAGACGGACCGCGACTTCGTGGACGTCACGGTCAAGGCGGCGAAGCGCGGCGCGAAGGTCAAGAAGGCCGTCCGCAGGGCGGCGCTGGGCCTCGCGGCCTCGGCGGCGGTGCTGGGCGCGCTGACGGCGGCCCCGCAGAAGGCGCAGGCGGCGGAGGTGACCGCCAAGGGCGACCACCTCACCACCACGTTCCACCACCCGTTCTACGACGCCACGCAGTCGGCGTTCGTGGAGGCGAAGGACCTCCACGAGGGCGACGTCCTCCAGACCCCGACCGGCACGGCCGAGGTCACCGGCGTCCGCCTGTACCACGCGAACACGACGACGTACGACCTGACGGTCGGTGACCTCCACACCTACTATGTGGAGGCCGGCGAGACCCCGGTCCTGGTCCACAACTGCAACACCGCGGTCCAGAACGAACTGGGCCAGATGCGGCAGGAAATGGGAATGAATACTGTCGCCAAGGAGGACGCGGACGTTGCGGCAAAGGTCAAGGGTGCGAAGAAGAATACCCTTGGCAAAATGGAGTTCGACGGTGGTCGGGATGCCGTTTACGGCCAGAACGGCAAGCTTCCTCGGCCGGTCCCGTTCCCTGGCAAGGGCAATCGTATGACGGCGACTTCATACGAGGACCACGCTGAAGGAGACATGGTCACCCAGGCGCTGTCCAAGGGCTACTCCGGTGGTAGCGCCACGATATATACGGACCGAATCACGTGTAAGTTCTGCAGGAACTCCATGGCGGGTTATGCCGAACAGCTGGACCTGGATACCCTCCATGTCTTCGACCCGGTGGGTCACGTCGGTACGTATACCAGGAATATCGGAAAGTTCATCCTCGCACCCGGAAGGTAAACCGATGTCCAACGTTGTGACCGTCGAGGTATGGAACCCCTCGTACCAAAACTCCAAGGTGGCTTTGGAGGACCTCTCACCGGTGTACGAATCGGTTCCCGAACATGCCTCTATCGGTTTGACGTTGGACGACGGCGAGGATGACTGTGTCATCGTGACCGTGGAGGCCGAGTTCTCCACGGTCACGATGCTCCGAGACCGGACCTTCTACAATCTCCAGATTTCTGAGGATGCCGAGGACGTGGAGATCGATGTCGCCGGTGAGGAGATTTCCTGGCCGAAAGGCTGCCTCCTCCCGCGGCCCATGGGTATCCAAGTTCTGCTCGAGGCGGGAGACCGTGAAGCGGCGTGGAGCCGGTACACATGGGTCGAACAGTAAGCTCATCGAGTAGCGCCTAACGCACGTCCGCAGGACCGAGAGGGGAGGAGGGCACGTGCCCTCCTCCCCTTCTTTCGCGAACAGTTGAGGAATCCTTGTGGCTCGTCACCGTCCGTCCAAGAACCACCGCACCATAGCCATGGCCCTCGGCGGCGCCGCCCTCCTCGTGGGTGGGGCGCTCACCGCCGAGGCCGCGTCCGGGAGCGGGAGCGCGTCCGGCAGCGGGGCCGCCGCGGTCGCCGGCCCGGCCCGGCCCGTCTCCCTCTCCAAGCCCGCCACCTACACCGGCCGCGCCTTCGACACCTGCACCGCCCCCACCCTCGCCCAGATGAAGGCGTGGAAGACCGCCTCCCCGTACGGCGGCGCAGCCGTCTACATCGGGGGCAGGAACCGCGGGTGCGCCCAGCCCCAGCTCACCCCGGACTGGGTGAAGGCGGTCAGCGCCGTCGGGTGGAAGCTCATCCCGCTCTACGTCGGCGCCCAGCCGCCCTGCAAGTCCGGGAGCAACCCGGAGCGGATGACCGCCTCCACCGCCGCCTCCCTGGGGGCGACGGACGGCGCAGACGCCGGGGCCAAGGCCACCGCCCTCGGGATGCGGCCCGGCAGCCCGGTCTACCTCGACATGGAGGGGTTCGACACCGCGAACACCTCCTGCAAGGACACCGTGCTCACCTACACCCGCGCCTGGAACAAGGCCCTGCACGCCAAGGGCTACCGCACCGGCTACTACGGCTTCGCCTCCTCCAGCGCCGCCGCCGTCGCCGCCTCGACGCCCGGCACCGACATGCCGGACGCCATCTGGTACGCGGCCTACGACGACGTGGAGTCGACCACCACGGGCTACCCCTTCGGGACCAAGTGGGCGGGCCACCGCCGGGGCCACCAGTACGCCATCAACAAGAAGGAGACCTACGGCGGCGTGACGCTGACGGTCGACCGCGACGCCTGGGACGCCCCGGTCGCCGTCGTGGCGAAGTAGGACGTACACCCGCGGCGGGTCAGGGGCGCACCGGCGTCCCGGCCCGCCGTTTGCGTACCGCCGCCCACACCCCCGTACCGAACAGGCCCGCAAGACCCGCCGCCCCCGCCGCCGTGCCCGCCTTCAGGCCCGGCGGGCGGAACGTACAGGAGGCAGTGGAGGGGGAGCCCCCGCGCAACTCCACCGACACCAGGCCCAGATACGACCCCGCGGGCTCGGCCGCCGCCCCGTTCACCGCGCACCTCCACCCCGCGATCCTCGGCATCGCGAACACCGCCGTCCCGGCCGCCCCGGCGGGCAGCACCGCCCGTACGCCGCTGCCGGTGACCTCCACCTCGCTCGCCCCCGTCGTCCGCAGCCGTTCCACCGCCGCCGTCAGCGCACCCCGGTCCAGACAGCCCAGCTGTGCCTTCTTGTACGCGGGGCGCAGCTCCACCCGTGACGACGGCCCCGCCGAGACGCCCAGCGGGGCCAGGGCCGCCCGGCGCTTCGGGGCGCCGCCCCGGAACTCCACCCACCGCCCGGACGTGCCCAGCCGCGCCCACCCCGTGTACTCCGGCGCCCACAGGAACGCCTCCTGCCCGGCCGCACACCCCTCGGCGACCGTACGCGGCAGCGTGTACACCCGCGCCCCCAGCAGCAACTCCTGGTTGCGGAAGGGCGAACTACCGTACTGCGGACTCCGCCCCCCGCCCCGCACCGTCACCAGCGGCGGCACCGGGGCGCGGGTGACCGTCACCGCCCCGCTCTTCTCCGCCCGCACCCGCGCCCCCACCGCGAACACCGCGTCCGTGACCGGGTTGTCCAGGCTCTGGAGGGACCGGCCGCGCGAGGTCCAGCCGCCGCCCAGCGCGGTCATGGTCCTGGTCAGCACGTCCGGTGTCAGGCTGCTGTAGTAGGACGCGCCCTCCCCGCCCACCAGCAGCGGATCGTTGCCCGTCAGCCGGCGCCGGCCGGGGTCCGTGCGGTACGCGGGCCAGCCGTCCGCCCCGGACACCGCCTCCTCGCGTGCGTCGTGCGCCGCGCCCCACGCCGGGTAGCTGTCGAGCCGGTGCAGCCGCTCCCGGTCGCCGTACGCCACCGTCACCGCCGCCTGCGCGGTCTGCGCCCCGGCCAGGAGCACCACCGCCGCCAGCGCGAACGCCCGCCGGCCCCGGACCCGCCGGGCGATCACCAGCGCTCCGAGCACCGCCGCGAGCCCACCGGCGTACAGGGGGTAGGACCACGGCGAGACCAGGTCGCTGAAGGCCGCGCCGGCGCCGATCACCCCGAGCACCCCGCCGCCGCCGAGCAGCGCGCGCCGGTCCGGCAGGCCGTCCGCCACGCAGATCCACGCGGCGATGACCAGGATGCCGCTCAGGACGAACGTCTGGCGGTACGGGCTGCCGTTGGGTGTCTGAAAGGCGTGCCAGGCCAGATGCGTCGGCTTCCACTGGAAGGAGAGCGCGACGAGGAGGGCGAGTCCCGTCCAGGCGTACCGCTCGCGGTCCGGCACCGCGCGGTGGAACGCCAGCGCGCCCGCCAGCAGCAGCGCGCCCGTGCCCAGGAACAGCGCGGGGCTGGAGAAGCTGTACGTCGCCGGGAGCCAGCGTGCCAGGAAGTCGCTCCACGGGACCGGGCCGAACTCCTTGCTCCAGCCCGGGTACGCGTGCTTGGTGCCGAGGAAGACCGTGAAGAGGAGGGGGGCGGACAGTCCGATGCCGAGCGCCGTCGTCCACCCGGCGCGGGCCAGCGCCCCCACCCGGGCCCGCACCCGGGCCCCCGTCCCCTCGGGCGGCTCCTCCAGGAACAACCGGAGCAGCAGGACCAGGGCCGCGCCGATCGTCGCCATGTACGCGGTGTAGAAGTTCGCCGTCCAGGCGAGCGCCACCACCACCGGACCGGCCAGCGGGCGGGTCCTGGTCCGGGCCCACTCGCCGACGAGGCAGAGCAGCGGGAAGGCGATCAGACCGTCCAGCCACATGGTGTTGTAGGTCGCCTCGATCACCGACCAGCCGCAGAGCGCGTACGCGGCCCCCAGCACCCCGGCCACCCAGCGCCGGCCGACGCCCGGGCGCAGGGCGAGCAGCAGGACGGTCATGGCGACGGCCGCCGCGGCCATCTTCAGGACCGTGATCACATACACCGCGAGGTCGATCCGGTCGCGCGGGAACACCCCGACCAGCAGCGCGAACGGGCTGCCCAGATACGTACCGATGTCGGGCAGGAACGACGTGCCGTACCCCGACTGCCAGTTGACCAGCGCGCCCCCGTGGGCGCGGCCGTGCAGCAGGTCCCACAGATGGGCGTGGAAGGGGACGAACTGGTTGCCCAGGTCGTTGACGCCGCGGGTGTGCCGTCCGAAGGGGAAGGTCCGGGCGAGGGCGTCGGCGGCGCAGACCGTGACCACGGTGACCAGCGCGGCGAGGGCGGACGCCCGGACGCGCGGGCGTCCGCCTCCGGGGGGCGCGGCGGGGGCGGCGGGGGGAAGCCGGACGGCTTCGAGAGTCGGCATGGGGATCCTCTGCTGTCGCTGCCGTCGAATATGCCGGACCGGTGCGGGTAAATCAGCGGGGCGGGCGCTCAGTTCACGTAATCGACGCCCCGTCGTCATTCGGTGAATCCGCCCCGGACGTCTGCCCCGGTTGTCCTTCGTTGACTGCCCACACGACTCCGTATCGACGGGGGAGAACCGTGCTCATCTCGATTGTCGTGCCCTGCTTCAACGAAGAGGAGATCATCGGTCGCTTCCACGACCAGGTGACCAGGGAAATCTCCCGGCTCGACGCGGAATTCGAGCTCCTTTACGTCGACGACGGCAGCAGGGACCGTACGTTCCCGCTGCTCCAGGAGATAGCCGCCCGCGACCCGCGCGCCCGGTATGTCTCCTTCAGCCGGAACTTCGGAAAGGAGGCGGCGATGCTCGCCGGGCTGCGGCACGCCGCCGGGGACGCCGTGGTGATCATGGACGCCGACCTCCAGCACCCGCCGGAGCTGATCGGCCGCATGCTCGACCTGCACGCCCAGGGCCACGACCAGGTGATCGCCCAGCGCACCCGCAAGGGCGACCGCGTCACCCGCACCCTCACCGCGCGCCTGTACTACCGCCTGATCAACCGCCTGGTCGATGTGGAACTGGTCGACGGCGTGGGAGACTTCCGCATGCTCTCGCGCAGGACGGTCGACGCGGTGCTCGAACTCACCGAGTACAACCGCTTCTCCAAGGGGCTCTTCGCCTGGGTCGGATTCCGCACCACCACGTTCAGTTACGAGAACGCGGTACGGGAACAGGGGCGTTCCGCCTGGACGTTCGGAAAGCTCCTGAATTACGGCCTGGACGGGATGATCTCGTTCAACAACAAGCCGCTGCGGGCGGCCGTCTATCTCGGCATGCTGCTGCTCGGGATCGCCACGGCGTATTCCGCGTGGATCGTCGGTGTCGCCCTGGTGAACGGCGTGGACACCCCCGGATATGTCACCCTGCTCGTCGCCGTCACCGCGCTCGCCGGGGTGCAGATGGTGATGCTGGGCGTGGTCGGTGAATACGTCGGCCGCATCTATTACGAGGTCAAACGCCGTCCGCACTTCCTGGTGCAGGCGACGAACGTGCGGGGCGCCACGGCCGGGGAACCGGTTGCGGACGGGCGGCTGCCGCACCCGCGCCCCGGCCGGGAGTTCGCCCGCCGATGACCCGGGGAACCGCCGCCCAGATCGTCCGGTTCGCCCTGGTGGGGGCGGTCAACACCGGGACGTACTACGGCCTGTACCTGCTCTTCCTGCCGCGAGTGCCGTACGTGGTCGCCCATGTCACGGCCTTTCTGCTGGCCATGGTCGGCTCCTTCTTCCTCACCTCGTACTTCACCTACCGCACCCGGCCCACCTGGCGGAAGTTCCTGCTGTTCCCGCTCACCAACGCGGCCAACTTCGTGATCACCACGACCGGGATGTACGTGCTGGTGGACCTGCTCGGCCTCAGCAGCACCTGGGCCCCGCTGATCGCCGCGGCGACGGCGATCCCGGTCACCTTCGTCCTCTCCCGGACGATCATGCTGCGCCCCGAGACCCGCGCGGCGCCCGAATCGTTGGACGAATCAGTGGCCCGCACCACTGAGACTGCCTAACATCGATCACCGCAAGGTCATAGGTCATCTGGTCGCTGCACTGTCGCACGATCCGCCGGGAGGCTCCTTTGCACCGCCGCCGTCGCACCGCACTCGCCCTCTGTGTCGCGCTCCTCGGCGCGGGGCCACTCCTGACCGCCTGCGGCAGCGAGGCCCATCCGGGCGCCGCCGCCGTCGTGGGGGGCGACCGCATTCCGGTCTCCGCGCTCCAGGCCCAGGTCAAGGACGTCCGTACGGCGCAGGAGGCCTCGCCGCAGTCCGCCCAGCTCATCCGCAACACCGGCCAGCTCAGCCGCGCCAAGCTGCACGGGCTGATCTTCGACAAGGTGCTCGACCGGGCCGCCGCCGACGCCGGGGTGAGCGTCAGCCGCAAGGAGCTCCAGCAGGCGCGGGCCGCGATGGCCCGGCAGGCGGGCGGCGAGCAGGCGTTCGCCGCCATGCTCCTCCAGCAGCGCGGGGTCGCCCCCGGTCAGATCGACGACGCGGTGCGCGAGCAGGTGCAGCTCACCAAGCTGGCCGCCGCGACCGGCGCCGACCTCGCCACCCCGACCGGCCAGGCCTCCGTCACCAGGACGCTCACCGAGGCGTCCAAGAAGCTGAGCATCGACGTGAACCCGCGGTACGGGAGCTGGGACGACAAGGCGATCCAGCTCGCCGACACCAGGACGCCGTGGATCGCCCAGGTCACCAAGCAGGCCCCGGAGCGGGAGGCCCCCGTCACCGGCTGACGGGGCGGAGCGGGCGCGGCGGGCGGCCGGGGTAGGTTCGAGAGGTGACTCTCGAAGAACCCGGCCGCGTCGTCCTGCTCACCGCCAGCCACCGGGTGGCCCCCGGACTGCTGTCCTGGCCCGCGTGGCAGACGCTGCGCGCCGCCGACCGGGTGCTCTGCGCCGACCCCGGCCACCCGCAGCTGCCGTATCTGCGCGAGGCGGGCGTCGAGGCCGAGATCGTGGAGTTGGACGCCCAGGAGCTGGTCGAGGCGTGCGCCGGGGGCCGTACGGTCGTCGTCCTCCCCTCCGGCGAGGGCGACCGCCGGCTCACCGAGGGGCTGGCCCGGCTCGCGGGCTCCGGCCGGGTCGCCATGCCCGACCTGGAGCTGCTGCCCGGCTCCTACGACCTGCCCGGCGCCCGGCTGCTCGACCTCGTCCAGGTCATGGACCGCATCCGCCGCGAGTGCCCGTGGTCGTCCCAGCAGACCCACAAGGGGCTGGCGAAGTACGCCCTGGAAGAGGCGTACGAGCTGGTCGAGGCGGTGGAGGAGGGCGACCGCGACGAGCTGCGCGAGGAGCTGGGGGACGTGCTCCTCCAGGTCGTCTTCCACGCGCGCATCGCGGAGGAGGGGGACGCGGAGGACGGGGCGGACCCGTTCTCCATCGACGACGTGGCCGGCGCGATCGTGGAGAAGCTGATCCACCGCCATCCGCACATCTTCGGCGACGCGCACGCGGAGACGCCCGAGGAGGTCAAGGAGCACTGGCTGCGCCAGAAGGCGGCGGAGAAGGGGCGCGCGTCGGTGACCGACGGCGTCCCCCTCGGTCAGCCCGGCCTCGCCCTCGCCGCCAAGCTGGCGTCCCGGGTCCGTACGGCGGGCCTCGACGTGCCCCTGCCCTCCGGTGAGGGCATCGGCTACCGGCTGCTCGCCCTGGCGGTGGCGGCGGAGGCCGACGGCACGGACCCGGAGGCGGCCCTGCGGGCGGCGGCGCGCGCGTACCGGGACGCGATCCGCACGGCCGAGACGAGCTGACGGTGACACACCCTCCGACCCCGCCGGGCCGGGACCCGGGCGCACACCCCGACCAGGCCCCGCACACCCCGCCGGGCCGGGACCCGGGCCAGACCCCGCCCCCGCCAGGGGCACCCCCCGCCCCCGAGATGTTCACCTGGGAGTTCGCCACCGACCCCTACCCCGCCTACGGCTGGCTGCGGGAGCACGCGCCCGTGCACCGCACCACGCTGCCCAGCGGGGTCGAGGCGTGGCTGGTGACGCGGTACGCGGACGCCCGGCAGGCCCTCGCCGACCAGCGGCTGTCCAAGAACCCGGCGCACCACGACGAGCCCGCGCACGCCCGGGGCAGAACGGGCATCCCGGGCGAGCGCAAGGCCGAGCTGATGACGCATCTGCTCAACATCGACCCGCCGGACCACACCCGGCTGCGGCGGCTGGTGGCGAAGGCGTTCACTCCCCGTACGGTCGCCGAATTCGCGCCCCGGGTGCAGGAGTTGACGGACACCCTCATCGACCGGTTCGCGGCCGGAGGGGAGGCCGACCTCATCCACGAGTTCGCGTTCCCGCTGCCCATCTACGCCATCTGCGACCTGCTGGGCGTGCCGCGCGAGGACCAGGACGACTTCCGGGACTGGGCCGGGATGATGATCCGGCACGGCAAGGGCCCGCGCGGCGGGGTGGCCCGCTCGGTGAAGAAGATGCGCGGCTACCTCCTCGAACTCATCCACCGCAAGAGGGAGAACCCGGGCGAGGACCTCATCTCCGGCCTCATCCGCGCCAGCGACCACGGCGAGCACCTCACCGAGAACGAGGCCGCGGCGATGGCCTTCATCCTCCTGTTCGCCGGGTTCGAGACGACCGTGAACCTCATCGGCAACGGGATGTACGCGCTGCTGCGCGACCCCGGGCAGCGCGAGCGGCTGCAGCGCTCGCTCGCGGCCGGGGAGTCGGACCTGCTGGACACCGGCATCGAGGAACTGCTGCGCTACGACGGGCCCGTGGAGATGGCCACCTGGCGCTTCGCCACCCGCCCGCTGTCGATCGGGGGTCAGGACATCGCCGCGGGCGACCCGGTGCTGGTCGTCCTGGCCGCCGCCGACCGCGACCCCGACCGCTTCCCCGACCCGGACACGCTCGACCTCGGCCGCCGCGACAACCAGCACCTCGGCTACGGCCACGGCATCCACTACTGCCTGGGCGCGCCCCTGGCCAGACTGGAGGCGAGGACCGCGCTGGCCACCTTGCTGCGACGCCTTCCTGACCTGCGGCTCGCGGCGGATCCTGCCGATTTGCGCTGGCGGGGCGGGCTGATCATGCGTGGACTGCGCACCCTGCCGGTCGCGTTCACGCCCACCGGAACTGACGATTCGTCAAAACTGTGACTTTGGCGTTATCGCGGGTGCATCGACTTGTGACAAGCGTTCGAGTACGGCTACGTTCACCCCTCGACTCGCCACACCGGGCGCACCGCCCGGCCCGGCGGTCACAGACGTAGTCACACGGAAGGCCACAGCATGCGCTCCGGGAACGGACGGCACCGCCGACCCCGCCAGGCTCCCGCACTCGTCGTCGCGGCGGGGGTGACCGGCTCGGCCCTCGCCCTTCCGCTCTTCGCGGCGAGCGGCGCGAGCGCCGCCACCGCGTCCACCTGGGACAGCGTGGCGGAGTGCGAGAGCGGCGGCGCGTGGAGCGCCGACTTCGGCAACGGACTGTACGGCGGGCTCCAGTTCTCCCAGGAGACCTGGCAGAACTACGGCGGTACGGCGTACGCGGAGCGGGCCGACCTGGCCAGCCGGGCGCAGCAGATAGCCGTCGCCGAGAAGGTGCTCGCGGCGAAGGGCCCGAAGGCCTTCACCAGCTGCTCGGGGATCTCCGGGCTCACCGCGGGCGGCGGCGCCCCGGCCGTCGACCCGGGCGCGACGCCCTCGCCGTACGTCCCCTCCGAGGAGGGGGCCGCGACCCCGGACGCCACGGCCACGCCGTCCGCGCCCGCCAAGAAGCCGCCGGCGTCCACCACGCCGTCCCCGTCGTCCTCGACCGCCCCCAAGCCCTCCACGACGCCCTCGGCGCCGTCCACGGGCGCGAGCGCCAAGCCCGGCTCCGCCGACGCGGGCGTCCCGGCCGGGACCGCCGACGCGGGCACCGGCTCCGCCTCCGGCGGCAAGCACCGCGGCACCCCCGACCCGGCCGAGACCGGCACGCCCGCGGCCACCGAGCCGGGCAATACGGACAACACTCATGAATCGGGGCGTCACGCCTCGCGAGGTGACGCCGAGTCACGCGAGTCGGGCGACGTACTGGCCGCCGAAGGCGACTACACCGTCCGCCCCGGCGACAATCTGTGGGACATCTCGCGCACGCACAAGGTCGAGGGCGGCTGGTCCGCGCTCTACAAGGCGAACGAGAAGACGATCGGCGCCGACCCGAACCTCATCGTGCCTGGCCAGAACCTTGATCTGAACCTGGCAAAGACGGACAACCCGGCCCCGGCCAAGGGGTAGTTCAGGGGCCTATGTCCACTTCTGTGCAAGTGAGACAAGGGTCTCTTTCCGTCAACTGCCGTGTCCCGTCCGTCCGGTACGGGTGTTACGCCCCCGACCTGCGGAAACAGGGGTTACGGAAGAGCCGGGAGGGGCGATTTCTCCCCGATGTGCCCCTTTGAACATCAGGGGTTGGTGTGTTTACGGTCGAAGCGCTCGTCACCACGGGCCCCTTCGACCGGGAACGCCGAATCCTGCCGCCGGTCGCGGGGAACAGTCGACGCTCCAAGCGCCGTAGGCAGGAGCGGGGGACCCAAGGTAAGCGCCGGGCCCGGCCGTTGAGGGACGTACGCCATACGGCGAGACGTACGAAGCGGCCAGGGAACGGCTTGGGGTGAAGACGCGCCACTGGCGCGGCCGGGCCACTCACTCGCCCGAACCCGACAGCTCACCTCGCAGGCGTCGGTGAGGAGAACTCCATGCTGCTTTCCGGCAAGGGCAAGCACCGCCGCCCGTCCAAGGCCGTCCGAGTCGTCACGCTGGCCGGTGTCACCGGTGCCGCCGTCGCCGCCCCGCTGATGGCCGCCGGCTCCGCCTCCGCCGCCTCCGTCTCCACCTGGGACGCCGTCGCCCAGTGCGAGTCCGGCGGCAACTGGTCCATCAACACCGGCAACGGCTACTACGGCGGTCTGCAGTTCTCGCAGTCCTCCTGGGCCGCGGCGGGCGGCACCCAGTACGCCTCCCGCGCCGACCTGGCCAGCAAGGGCCAGCAGATCGCCACGGCCGAGAAGCTGCTCGCCATGCAGGGGCCGGGTGCCTGGTCCTGCGCCGGCGCGGGCAACCTGACCGCCGGCGGCTCGGCCGCGGACGTCGACACGTCCGGCTCCCCGGCCACGCCGAAGAAGGCCGCGCCGAAGAAGGCCGCGCCCAAGGCCGCCCCCGCCCCCCAGCGCGAGTCGGCCCCCGCCTCGCGCGGCGAGTCCCGTCCGGCCCCGGTCAAGACCGGCGACGGCGAGTACAAGGTGAAGGCCGGGGACACCCTGGGCTCCATCGCCTCGGCGCACGGCGTCAAGGGTGGCTGGGAGAAGCTGTTCGAGCTGAACAAGGACGTCGTCAAGGACGCGAACCTGATCTACGTGAACCAGCAGCTGCACCTGAGCTGAGCGTCCTCCCGGCCCGGGGGCGCGGGACCGGCCCCGCACCCCCGGACCGCCGGCGGCCGGGCGCACGGTTCCCCGCCCCCTCCCTGGCCAGGGGCCGTCCGGGGGCAGGCGGTGGGTTGCCCGCGCGGTTCCCCGCGCCCCTTATCGGCCGGGGTTCACCTGCGGGCCGGTGGTGGGTTGCCCGCGCAGTTCCCCGCGCCCCTGTAGGCGAAGTCCAGCGTGCCGCCCCGGGCCAGCAGGGAGTGGGGGAGCGCGGTGGAGTTCCACGCCTTGCCGTT
>NZ_JBEXWK010000047.1:0-45367 GCF_040629815.1 Streptomyces sp. NPDC005878 | reverse complement strand
GCGGCATCATCACGGCCCTGAAGGCCGCCGGTCTCTCCACCCTTCCCCCGGTCACCGGCCAGGACGCCGAACTCGCCGGAGTCCAGCGCATCGTCGCGGGCGAGCAGTTCATGAGCGTCTACAAGCCGTACGTCCAGGAAGGCCCGATCGCGGCCGAGATGGCCGTCGCGCTGGCCAAGGGTGAGAAGCTGGACTCGATCGCGAAGTCCAAGGTCGACAGCCCGACCACCAAGGGCGTCCCGTCGGTGATCCTCCCGGTCGTGTCGCTGACCAAGGACAACATCAAGGACACCGTCATCAAGGACGGCATCTACAAGGTCGACGAGATCTGCACCTCGAACTACAAGGCCGCCTGCGACACGCTCGGCCTGAAGTAGTCCCCCGCCGGAACCCCGCGCACACGCTGTGCGCGGGCCCCGGCCCCCGAAGCCCCTCCGGCGCCCCGCCCTCCTTCTCAGCCCCCGCTATCGGGCGGGGCGCCGGACGGAACGCTTCTCCTCCTCGTTCTCTTCTGCTCAAACCTCCGCGCCCCCCTCCTCGGGCGCGGCATCCCCGCCGGTCAGGCGGCGAAGGAGATGGTTCACGTGTCCGCTACGCCCGTGCTGGCGTTGCGCGGGGTCTCCAAGCGGTTCGGTGCCGTTCAGGCGCTCACCGACGTAGAGCTTGAGGTCCACGCCGGTGAGGTGGTCGCCCTGGTGGGCGACAACGGAGCCGGAAAGTCCACGCTGGTCAAGACGATCGCGGGTGTGCACCCCATCGATGACGGCGTCATCGAGTGGGAGGGCCGCGGCGTACAGATCAACAAGCCGCACGACGCCCAGGCGCTCGGCATCGCGACCGTCTACCAGGACCTCGCGCTCTGCGACAACATCGACGTCGTCGGCAACCTCTACCTCGGCCGGGAGCTGCGCAAGCGCGGCATCCTCGACGAGGTCGAGATGGAGCGCCGCTCGCGCGAGCTGCTCACCACGCTCTCGATCCGCATCCCCAGCGTCCGCATCCCGATCGCGTCGCTCTCCGGCGGCCAGCGCCAGACCGTCGCCATCGCCCGCTCGATGCTCGGCGAGCCCAAGCTCGTCATCCTCGACGAGCCGACCGCGGCCCTCGGTGTCGAGCAGACCGCGCAGGTCCTCGACCTGGTCGAGCGGCTGCGCGAGCGTGGTCACGCCGTCATCCTCATCAGCCACAACATGGCCGATGTGAAGGCCGTCGCGGACAAGGTCGCCGTGCTGCGCCTGGGCCGCAACAACGGCGTCTTCGACGTCAAGACCACCTCGCAGGAAGAGATCATCTCCGCCATCACCGGCGCCACGGACAACGCCGTGACCCGCCGTGCGGCGCGCAACGCGGAGGTTCAGAAGTGAGCACCGACAAGACCTCCCCCGTGGACAAGGCCGAGGCGGCGGACCCGACCGCCCCCATCCACCTCGACAAGCCGCACGAGGCCCCCGTGGACGCCCCGCCGGCCGCGGGCGAGGCGGTCACCGCCGTCGACCCGCGCCTGCTCGTGCGCGAGCAGGGCTTCGCGGGCTACGTGTCCGAGTTCAAGCGCAAGATGAAGGCGGGCGACCTCGGGTCGCTGCCGGTCGTCGTCGGCCTGATCGTCATCATGGCGATCTTCCAGAGCCTGAACTCGAACTTCCTGACCGCCGGCAACCTCTCCGACATCTCGGTCGCCATGGTCGGCACCGGCATGATCGCCACCGGCATCGTCTTCGTGCTGCTGCTCGGCGAGATCGACCTCTCGGTCGGCTCGGTCAGCGGTGTCGCGGGCGCCACCTTCGCGGTGCTCAACGTCACCCACGGCATGGCCGAGTGGCTGGCCCTGGTCCTGGCCGTCCTCACCGGCACGGTCGCCGGCGCCATCCACGGCTTCGTGTTCGCCAGGATCGGCGTCCCCGCGTTCGCCGTGACCCTGGCCGGTCTGCTCTTCTGGAACGGCTTCATGCTCCAGATCCTGGGCAGCAACGGCACGATCAACCTGGACTCCGAGGGCCTGGTCGCCAAGCTGACCAGCTACTACTTCACCGATGTGGCGGCCGCCTACGGCCTGGCCGTGGTCGCGGTGGCGGCCTTCTTCCTCACCTCGCTCCTGGACAGCCGGCGCCGCGAGGCCGCCGGGGTGCCCTCGCGCCCGCTCAGCGAGATCGTGCTGCGCACGGTCCTGCTCGCCGTCCCGGCCGTCGGCGCCGCCGCCGTCTACAACCAGTACAAGGGCCTCCCGCTCGCGGTGGTGCTCTTCCTGGCGGTCCTGGTCCTCACCGACTTCGTGCTCCGGCGCACCGCGTACGGCCGCAAGGTCTTCGCGCTCGGCGGTTCCATCGAGGCCTCGCGCCGCGCCGGTATCAACGTCGTGATGATCCGCACCTCGATCTACGCGATCTCCGGCACCTTCGCGGCCATCGGCGGCCTCTTCCTCGCCTCGAAGATCACCGCGGCCAACCAGGGCGCGGGCAGCGGCGAGCTCCTGATGAACGCCATCGCGGCGGCCGTCATCGGCGGCACCAGCCTCTTCGGCGGCCGCGGCCGCACCTGGAACGCGCTGCTCGGTGTGCTGGTGATCACGTCGATCCAGTACGGCCTGGCCCTTCAGGGCATCGCCTCGCCGATCCAGTACATGATCACGGGTGGCGTACTGCTCGCGACCGTCGTGATCGACGCGGTGACCCGCAAGACCCAGAAGTCCGCCGGTCGCGCCTGACGGCGCCCCGCATCCCCTCCCGTCCCCTGCGGGGCAAGGGGGGAGACCACCGACGGACCACGGCTGTGCCCGGCGCCCCTCGCGGCGCCGGGCACAGCCGTGCGCGGGCGCGGATGTCAGCCATTCGAGTGGCGTCGAACGCACCGCCCGATGACCGCCGTCGCGGACGGAACATTAGACTCGGCCAAATCGGCATGCTCGACCAGCACGGATGCAAGGAGGCACGGGTGCCGCTGCTTACCCGTATCAGGGGACCGCGCGATCTCGACCGGCTCAGCCCGGAGCAGCTGGACCAGCTGGCCGCTGAGATCCGGACCTTTCTCGTGGACGCGGTCTCCAAGACCGGCGGGCACCTCGGCCCCAACCTGGGTGTCGTGGAGCTCACCATCGCTCTGCACCGCGTCTTCGAGTCGCCCAAGGACAAGGTCCTGTGGGACACCGGCCACCAGAGCTATGTGCACAAGCTGCTCACCGGCCGCCAGGACTTCTCCAAGCTGAAGATGAAGGGCGGCCTCTCCGGCTACCCCTCGCAGGCCGAGTCCGAGCACGACGTCATCGAGAACAGCCACGCCTCCACCGTGCTGGGCTGGGCCGACGGCCTGGCCAAGGCGAACGAGGTCCTCAAGCGGGACGACCACGTCGTCGCGGTCATCGGCGACGGCGCGCTCACCGGCGGTATGGCCTGGGAGGCGCTGAACAACATCGCCGCCGCCAAGGACCGCCCGCTGGTCATCGTCGTCAACGACAACGAGCGCTCCTACGCGCCGACCATCGGCGGCCTCGCCAACCACCTGGCGACCCTGCGCACCACCGACGGCTACGAGCGGTTCCTGGCCAAGGGCAAGGACCTCCTGGAGCGCACCCCGGTCGTCGGCAGGCCGCTCTACGAGACGCTGCACGGCGCCAAGAAGGGGCTCAAGGACTTCATCGCCCCCCAGGGCATGTTCGAGGACCTCGGCCTGAAGTACGTCGGCCCGATCGACGGCCACGACATCGAGGCGCTGGAGTCCGCGCTGACCCGCGCCAAGCGCTTCGGCGGCCCGGTCATCGTGCACTGCCTCACCGAGAAGGGCCGCGGCTACCAGCCCGCCCTCGCGGACGAGGCCGACCGCTTCCACGCCGTCGGCAAGATCCACCCGGACACCGGTCTGCCGGTCTCCACCTCGGGTCTCGACTGGACCTCGGTCTTCGGCGAGGAGATGGTCAAGCTCGGCAGGGAGCGCGAGGACATCGTCGCGATCACCGCGGCCATGCTCCAGCCGGTCGGCCTCGACAAGTTCGCCAAGGCCTTCCCCGAGCGGGTGTACGACGTGGGCATCGCCGAGCAGCACGCCGCGGTCTCCGCGGCTGGCCTGGCCACCGGCGGCCTGCACCCGGTCTTCGCCGTCTACGCCACCTTCCTCAACCGTGCCTTCGACCAGGTCCTGATGGATGTGGCCCTGCACAAGTGCGGGGTGACGTTCGTCCTGGACCGGGCAGGCGTCACCGGCACCGACGGCGCCTCCCACAACGGGATGTGGGACATGTCGATCCTCCAGGTCGTCCCCGACCTCAGGATCGCGGCCCCGCGCGACGCCGACCAGGTGCGCGCGCAGCTGCGCGAGGCCGTGGAGGTCGAGGACGCCCCGACCGTGGTGCGCTTCTCCAAGGGCGCGGTCGGCCCCGCCGTCCAGGCCGTCGGCCGGGTCGGCGGTATGGACGTGCTGCGCGAGGCGGGGGCGGAGCGCCCCGACGTGCTCCTGGTGTCGGTGGGCGCGCTCGCCCCGATGTGCCTGGAGATCGCCGACCTGCTGGACGCCCAGGGCATCTCGACGACCGTGGTCGACCCGCGCTGGGTCAAGCCCGTCGACGAGGCGATGGCCCCGCTCGCCGAGACCCACCGGGTCGTCGTCACCGTCGAGGACAACAGCCGCGTCGGCGGGGTCGGCTCGGCCGTCGCCCAGGCGCTGCGCGACGCGGGCGTGGACGTGCCGCTGCGCGACTTCGGCATCCCGCCGCGCTTCCTCGACCACGCCTCCCGCAAGGAGGTCATGGCCGAGATCGGGCTGACCGCGCCGGACATCGCGCGCCAGGTCACCGGCCTGGTCGCCAAGCTCGCCGGCCTGGAGAGCGCGAGTGCCGTGGAACCCGCGCGCGACTGACGCCTCCCGCACGCGGCCGCCACCGGCGCCGCGCACCGGTCAACGGGCCGGTTCGATCGCCCTGTACGGGTGGTTGAACCGGCCCAATCGCGTGAATTACGGCCGCCGCCCGGTACCCGTACCGCTCCACGTCCCGATCATGGCGGGGACATGAGCTAGCGGAGGTGCACAAGGTGGCTGGTACCGGTCTGTTTCGGACCAAATCAATTGAGAAGTCCATCGCGGACACGGAGGAACCGGAGCACGCACTCAAGAAGTCGCTGTCGGTACTGGATCTGACGGTCTTCGGTGTCGGTGTCATCATCGGCACCGGCATCTTCGTCCTCACCGGAAAGGTCGCCAAGGAGAACGCGGGACCCGCGGTCGCCCTCGCGTTCGTGGCGGCCGGTGTCGTCTGCGCGCTGGCGGCGCTGTGCTACGCCGAGTTCGCCTCCACCGTCCCGGTGGCCGGGTCCGCGTACACGTTCTCGTACGCCTCGCTCGGCGAGCTGCCCGCCTGGACCATCGGGTGGGACCTGGTCCTGGAGTTCGCCCTCGGCACCGCCGTGGTCGCCGTCGGCTGGTCGGGGTACGTCCGCTCGCTGATGGACAACGCGGGCTGGCACCTGCCGGACGCGCTGGCCGGGCGCGAGGGCGCGCACGGCTTCGGCTTCGACATCCTCGCCGCCGCCCTCGTCCTGGTGCTGACCGCCATCCTGGTCTTCGGCATGAAGCTTTCCGCGCGCGTCACCTCGGTCGTCGTGGCCATCAAGGTCACCGTCGTCCTGATCGTGATCATCGCGGGCGCGTTCTTCATCAAGTCCGACAACTACAAGCCGTTCGTCCCCAAGGCGCAGCCGCAGGAGGCGGGGGGCAACCTCCAGGCGCCGCTGATCGAGCTGATGTCGGGGTACGCGCCCACCAACTTCGGTGTGATGGGCATCTTCACCGCCGCCTCCGTCGTCTTCTTCGCCTTCATCGGCTTCGACATCGTGGCGACGGCCGCCGAGGAGACCAAGAACCCGCAGCGGGACATGCCGCGCGGCATCCTCGGCTCGCTCTTCATCTGCACCGCGCTGTACGTCGCCGTCTCCATCGTCGTCACCGGTATGCAGCACTACAGCCGGCTCTCCATCGACGCCCCGCTCGCGGACGCCTTCAAGGCCACCGGCCACCCGTTCTACGCGGGCGTCATCAGCTTCGGCGCCGCCGTCGGCCTCACCACGGTCTGCATGATCCTGCTGCTCGGCCAGACCCGGGTGTTCTTCGCGATGAGCCGGGACGGGCTGCTGCCCCGCTTCTTCTCCCGCGTCCACCCCCGCTACCGCACCCCGCACCGCCCGACCATCCTGCTCGGCGTGATCATCGCCGTCCTCGCGGGCTTCACCAGCCTCAGCGAGCTGGCCGAACTGGTCAACATCGGCACCCTCTTCGCCTTCGTCGTCGTCGCGATCAGTGTGATCATCCTGCGGCGCACCCGGCCCGATCTGCACCGCGCCTTCCGCACCCCGCTGGTGCCCTGGGTGCCGATCCTGTCGGTGGCGGCCTCGCTGTGGCTGATGCTCAACCTGCCCGCGGAGACCTGGCTGCGGTTCGGGATCTGGATGGTGATCGGCTTCGTCGTCTACTTCCTGTACGGGCGCTCCCACAGCCGTATCAACGCAGAGTGACGGCTGCCGGTTCCCGGAGTTGATCGCCCGGCCCCGTATGTCCCGCTTCGGCCGGAACTGCGGGGCCGGATAGCGTGCATCCCGTGCACCGTACGCCCACCGGCCCCCTCGCCCCGTCACCCTCCGTACGTACGTCACGGGTGCCGCGGCCGCGTGCGGAGCCGGTGCCCGGGCGCCGCGCCGGGTACTGGACGCGGCTGCTGCCCGCCCTCGCCGCCCTGGCCGTCCTGACCCGGCTGCCCTCCTTCCGGCACTCCCTGTGGAACCCCGACGAGGGCTACCTCGCCGTCCAGGCCCGCCAGCTCGCCGCCGGGGGAGCGCTGTACGACACGGTCGTCGACCGCAAGCCGCCGCTGCTGCCCTGGCTGTACGAGGCCGCCTTCGCGCTGTTCGGCGACGCCTCGCTGGGCCCCCTGCGGATCGCGGCGGTCGGCGCACAACTGCTCACCGCCGTCCTGCTCGCCTCCACCGCCCGTCGCCGCTGGGGCGACCGGGCGGGCCGGGTCGCGGGCGTGCTCCATCTGCTCGTCTCCATCGGCCTCAACCCCGAGGACACCCAGGCGGCCACCTTCGAGGTCTTCATGCTGCCGTTCACCGTCGCGGCCGTGCGCTGCGCCGACCGGGGCCAGTGGGCCCGCGCCGGGCTGGCCGTCGCCGGGGCCTTCCTCACCAAGCAGACCGGCGGCGCGGCCCTCGTCCCCGTCCTCTGGCTGCTGTGGCGCACGGCCTCCCCGCGCCGCGCCGCCCTGCTGCGCACCGGCGCGGGACTGTGCGGCCCGGTCCTGCTCGGCGCGCTCCTCACCGGCCCGGCCGGGTTCCTGTTCTGGACCGTCACCGGCTCCGGCGCCTACGCCTCCTTCACCGGCTCCGAACTCCACGTCCTGGCCCGGGGGCTGGCCAACACCGCGCTGCTCGCCCTCGCCTGCGCCGGGCTGGTCCCGCCGGTGGTGCGGGTGCTGCGGATCGCCCGCACCGGCGCCGCCGACGTGTGGCTTTGGCTCGCCTCCTCGGCCGGGGCCGTCCTCACCGGCTTCCACTTCTTCGGCCACTACTACCTCCAGCTCGTCCCGCCGCTGGTGCTGCTGGCCGCCGCCGCCCTCCAGATCCTCCCGCCGCGGCGCCTGACGGCCGCGCTCCTCGCCTCCGCCTGCGCCTGCGCGCTCTTCCTGACCTGGGGGCTGCTCGCCCCGCGCCCCGAACTGGCCCATGCCGAGCGCCTGGCCGCGGCCGTACGGGAGCGCTCGGCGCCGGACGAGCCGGTCCTGGTGTGGGGGATACACCCCGAGACGTACTGGCTCGCGGGCCGCGCCCCCGCCACCCGCTATCTGACCGCCGGGCTGCTCACCAACTACAGCGGCGGCCGCGACGGACCCCAGGTGGGCGAGCGCTACGGCGTGGAGGGCTCCTGGCGCGTCTTCCGCGCCGAGCTGGCCGTCCGGCCGCCGGTGCTGATCGTCGACGACTCCCGGGGCGAGCCGTACGCCCCCGAGCGCCTTCCCAGTCTGCGCCGGCTGCTGGCGGCCCACTACGAGCCGCTCGCCGGGACGGTCGACGGGGCCGTGCTGTACGTCCGCGTTCAGTCCGCGCCGTCCGCCTCCCCGGCGGGCTGACGCACCGCCCGCGGACCCACGCAGCGCGCCCCGTGCGCCTCCACCCGGCGGCGCAGCTCGCGGTCGGCCGTCACCACCAGGCAGGGGCGGTCCGGGGCGCGCCCGGCGGCCAGCTCCACGATCCGGTCGTCACCGCTGCCGGGCGCCGACTCCACCCGTACGCCCGCCACCGGCTCCACCCCGCGGGCCGCGCCCTCGACCACCAGGACCAGGTCGACGGGGCCCGGATGGCCCGGCAGACCGCTCTCGGAGTAGCCCGCCAGACGGTCCCGCAGCCGCTCCGCCGCTCCGCGCCGGTCGCGCCACCAGCCGTCCGGAACCGAGCCCACCACATTGGCCGCGTCCACGATCACCAGCGAGGTCGTACCCATCCCGGAAGGGTGCCACGGAGCGGGGGAAAATCGCACGTCGGACCGGGGAAATCCGGTGAAATCCGGGCTGCGGGGCGAGTGTTATTGTCGCTGGGTCTCATGGTGTGTCGCATCCGGCCGCTCATCGCGGATCTGGTAGGGAAAGGTGGTCGGTGAGCCATGGCGTTCAAGCCTGCGCGTACCTCGAAGGGGCAGGCCGGCCCGGAGCGCGAGACGCCCGCCGCCGCCCCCGTCACCTCGCCCGGCCCCGTCCCGGCCCCCGCCCTGCCCGACGGCTCCCCGGCCGTCACCGGCTGGCTGCTGCGCGGCAAGGACGGCCGGCTGACCGCGTACGCGCCGGCCGCGGGCGGTGTGCTCCGCTGGACCGAGACGCGCCCCGGCGGCCCCGAGTGGAGCGGCCCCGAACTGGTCGCCCCGGCGGCCGGACTCGACCCGCGCCTGACCGTCGCCCAGGGCGCCGACGGCTATGTGCACCTGGTCGCGCTGCGCCGCACCACGACGCCCGCGGGCGAGGCCAGGACGGACGTCGTCCACGCCATCCAGTACCAGTCGGGCCGCCCGGTCAAGGACTGGTATCCGCTCGGCACGCCCTACCGCGACCAGGACAAGGCCGCCGCGGTCGGCCACCCGGCCGCCGTCGTCGACTCCGCCGACAACCTGTGGGTCTTCCTCCGCAACGCCGGGGGCGGGCTCTGCGCCCGCGGCCAGCTGTCCTCCGGCAAGTGGGGCAACTGGAAGGACCTCAAGGGCTCCGGCTCGTACGGGACGGTCTGCGCGAGCACGGCCGACGAGGGCCTCATCGAGGTACTGGCCCCGGCCCGGCGCGGGGTGATGCGCTGGAGGCGCAGCCCCGGCGCCAACGAGTTCGAGCAGGTGCCCGACCTCAAGCTCCAGGTGGCGGACGGGTCGGTGAGCGCCCAGCACACCGGCGAGGGCCGGATCACCTTCTTCTGGCGCGAGTCCGAGGACGGCGAGGTCCGGGCCTTCCGCGAGGACCTCCCGGCGGCCGCGCTGGGCGGCGCCTCCAACGGCCCGGTCGCCGTGCTGCGCACCCCCGTCGACGGCCACGACTGCACGCTGATGGCCCAGCGCGGCCCCGACGGCCGCCCGGCGCTCGCCGCCTACCCCACGGAGGCCGAGTCGGCCGGCGCGGTGTGGGCCTCCACGGGCGAGGTGTGCGCCGGGGTGCCGGCGCTCGCCATCGACGCCGTGGGGCGGGTCGTCCTCGCCGCCTTCGGCACCGACGGACGGCTGCGCGTCACCCGGCAGAAGACCACCGAGCCGGGCCTGGCCCTGGAGCCCTGGACGGCCGTCTGACGCCCCGTCGGCCCGTCGGCCGACCCGGACACGCCAGGAGGCCCCCCGCGTCCGCGGGGGGCCTCCTGTGCGCTGTGCGCGGGGTGTTACGCCGGGACGCTCGCCACGCCCTGCGCGAGGAACGTCTTGCCGTTCACGCGCTCCGAGACGCCCTCACGGTCCAGGTACGGCGTGATGCCGCCCAGGTGGAAGGGCCAGCCGGCGCCGGTGATGAGGCAGAGGTCGATGTCCTGGGCCTCGGCCACGACACCCTCGTCCAGCATCAGACCGATCTCCTGCGCCACCGCGTCCAGGACGCGGTCGCGGGTCTGCTCCTCGGTGAGGACCGAGTCGCCCTGCTTGAGCAGCGCCACGACCTCGGGGTCCAGCTCCGGCTTGCCGGAATCGTAGACGTAGAAGCCGCGCTTGCCCGCCTTGACGACCGCCGCGAGGTTCGGGGAGACCGTGAAGCGGTCCGGGAAGGCGCGGTTGAGCGTCTCCGAGACGTGCAGACCGATGGCCGGTCCCACCAGCTCCAGCAGGACCAGCGGCGACATCGGCAGACCCAGCGGCTCGACCGCCTTCTCGGCGACCTCGACCGGGGTGCCCTCGTCGATGACGTTCTGGATCTCGCCCATGAAGCGGGTCAGGATGCGGTTGACGACGAACGCCGGGGCGTCCTTCACCAGGACCGCGGTCTTCTTCAGCTTCTTGGCGACACCGAACGCCGTGGCCAGTGCCGCGTCGTCGGTCTGCTCGCCGCGCACGATCTCCAGGAGCGGGAGGATCGCGACCGGGTTGAAGAAGTGGAAGCCGACGACCCGCTCGGGGTGCTTCAGCTTCGACGCCATCTCCGAGACCGACAGCGAGGAGGTGTTGGTGGCGAGGATCGCGTGCGCCGGGGCGACCGCCTCGACCTCCGCGAACACCTGCTGCTTGACGCCGATCTCCTCGAAGACCGCCTCGATGATGAAGTCGGCGTCGGAGAAGCCCTCGGCCTTGTCCAGCACACCGGAGACCAGGCCCTTGAGGCGGTTGGCCTTGTCCTGGTTGATACGGGACTTGGCGAGCAGCTTGTCGATCTCGGCGTGGACGTAACCCACACCCTTGTCGACGCGCTCCTGGTCGATGTCGGTCAGGACGACCGGCACCTCGAGGCGGCGCAGGAACAGCAGCGCGAGCTGCGAGGCCATCAGGCCCGCGCCCACCACGCCGACCTTGGTGACCGGACGCGCGAGCGACTTGTCGGGCGCACCCGCCGGACGCTTGGCGCGCTTCTGCACCAGGTTGAAGGCGTAGATGCCGGAGCGGAGCTCGCCGCCCATGATCAGGTCGGCGAGCGCCTTGTCCTCGGCGTCGTAACCGGCCTGGAGGTCGCCGTCCTTGGCCGCCGCGATGATGTCGAGCGCGCGGTAGGCGGCCGGGGCCGCGCCGTGCACCTTGGAGTCGGCGACGAACCGGCCCTTGGCGACGGCCTGGTCCCAGGCCTCGCCGCGGTCGATCTCGGGGCGCTCGACCGTGACGTCGCCCTTGAGGACGTTCGCGGTCCAGATCAGCGACTGCTCCAGGAAGTCCGCGCCCTCGAAGATCGCGTCCGCGATCCCGAGGTCGAAGACCTGCTTGCCCTTGAGCTGGCGGTTCTGGTTGAGCGAGTTCTCGATGATCACCGTGACGGCGTTCTCGGGGCCGATCAGGTTGGGGAGCAGCGTGCAGCCGCCCCAGCCCGGGACCAGACCGAGGAAGACCTCGGGCAGGGAGAAGGCCGGCAGCGCCTTGGAGACGGTGCGGTAGGTGCAGTGCAGACCGACCTCGACACCGCCGCCCATGGCCGCGCCGTTGTAGTACGCGAAGGTCGGCACGGCCAGCGCGGCGAGGCGCTTGAAGACCTCGTGGCCGCCCTTGCCGATGGCCAGCGCGTCCTCGTGCTTCTTCAGCAGCTCGACGCCCTTGAGGTCGGCGCCGACCGCGAAGATGAACGGCTTGCCGGTGACACCGACGCCGACGATGGTGCCCTCGGCCGCCTCCTTCTCCACCTGGTCGATGGCGGCGTTGAGGTTCGCCAGCGAGCCGGGGCCGAAGGTGGTCGGCTTGGTGTGGTCGAAGCCGTTGTCCAGCGTGATCAGCGCGAACCGGCCCGCGCCGAACGGCAGGTCGAGGTGGCGCACGTGCGCCGAGGTGACGACCTCGTCCGGGAACAGCTCGGCCGCACCCTTCAAAAGCTCAGCGGTGGTGCTCACTTGCTGCCTCCGGCGTCCTTGTGGTGCGGGTTCTCCCAGATGACCGTGGCGCCCATGCCGAAGCCGACGCACATGGTGGTGAGGCCGTAGCGGACCTCCGGCTGCTCCTCGAACTGGCGCGCCAGCTGCGTCATCAGGCGTACGCCGGAGGAGGCGAGCGGGTGGCCGAACGCGATGGCGCCGCCGTACTGGTTGACGCGGGCGTCGTCGTCGGCGATGCCGTAGTGGTCCAGGAACGCGAGGACCTGGACGGCGAACGCCTCGTTGATCTCGAAGAGGTTGATGTCCTCGATCGACAGACCGGCCTTGGCCAGCGCCTTCTCGGTCGCCGGGATCGGGCCGTAGCCCATGACCTCCGGCTCGACGCCCGCGAAGGCGTAGGAGACGAGGCGCATCTTGACCGGCAGGCCGTTCTCGCGCGCGAACTCCTCGGACGCGATGATCGACGCGGTGGCGCCGTCGTTGAGGCCGGCCGCGTTGCCCGCGGTGACGTTGCCGTGGACGCGGAACGGCGTCTTCAGGTTCGCCAGGCTCTCCAGCGTGGTGCCCGGGCGCATCGGCTCGTCGGCGGTGACCAGGCCCCAGCCGGTCTCGCCGACCTCGGCGTTGGTGTTGCGCACCGAGATCGGGACGAGGTCCTGCTGGATCTTCCCGTTGGCGTACGCCTTCGCCGCCTTCTCCTGCGAGCGCACGGCGTACTCGTCGGCGCGCTGCTTGGTGATGTGCGGGTAGCGGTCGTGCAGGTTCTCGGCGGTCATGCCCATGAACAGGGCCGACTCGTCGACGAGCTTCTCGCTCACGAACCGCGGGTTGGGGTCGACGCCCTCGCCCATGGGGTGGCGGCCCATGTGCTCGACACCGCCGGCGATGACGGCGTCGTAGGCGCCGAAGGCGATGGAGCCGGCGACCGAGGTCACGGCGGTCAGCGCGCCCGCGCACATGCGGTCGATGGAGTAGCCCGGCACGGACTGCGGCAGGCCCGCGAGGATGCCGGCCGTGCGGCCCAGGGTCAGACCCTGGTCACCGATCTGCGTGGTCGCGGCGATGGCGACCTCGTCGATCTTCGTGGGGTCGAGGGCCGGGTTGCGGCGCAGCAGCTCCCGGATCGCCTTGACGACGAGATCGTCGGCCCGGGTCTCGTGGTAGATGCCCTTCGGGCCCGCCTTGCCGAACGGGGTGCGGACGCCGTCGACGAAGACGACGTCCCTGACGGTACGAGGCACGATGGCTCTCCTCCAGGGTGCGGGATGGCACTGCTGCGCGTGAGGCCCACGCCTGAGCGCGCGCTCACCCCGCCATGCTACTAGCGGGTAACCAAACTGCCCAGTCCCGGCGCCAGGAGCGGCGAACGTCACACTCCACCGGACCCCCACATGGCCGTACCCCCTGATGACCACGGTCATCAGGGGGTACGGAAGCGGTTCGCGCGGCTCAGGCGTTGGCGGCCAGCGCCGCCGCGAGCAGCGGCGTCACCTGCTCCACCTGCCAGCGGCGGGCGCCGTACGCGGTCAGCGCCTCGGCCACCGCCGCCTCGGAGCGGTCGCCCGGCGGCTCCCAGCACACCCGGCGCACCGTGTCCGGGGTGATCAGGTTCTCCTGCGGCATGTTCAGCCGCTCGGCCAGCTCCGACACCGCCGCGCGGGCCGCCGAGAGGCGCGCCGCGGCGGC
The DNA here is from genome assembly GCF_040629815.1 of Streptomyces sp. NPDC005878. Lineage (NCBI taxonomy): Bacteria > Bacillati > Actinomycetota > Actinomycetes > Kitasatosporales > Streptomycetaceae > Streptomyces > Streptomyces sp. NPDC005878. Next base: position 31,694 of record NZ_JBEXWK010000047.1, on the reverse strand, counting down.
CGGGTCCTTGTCGGCCCAGGAGCGCGGCGGCGGGGGCCCCGCGACCTGCTGGCCGGGCTGCGGGAGGCCGGACTCCGGCAGGGCCCGGGCCCGGTCGACGGCCGCCTGCCACTGCTCCAGCTGGCGCCGCCCCATCCGGTGGCCGAACCCGGGCAGCGCCATCAGCGCCTGCACGTCGAGCGGCAGCGCCAGCGAGGCCTCGATGATCGCGGAGTCGCTGAGCACCTTGCCGGGCGAGACGTCACGGCGCTGGGCGACCTTGTCGCGGGCGGTCCACAGCTCGCGCACGGCGGCCATCTGACGGCGCCGGCGGACCTTGTGCATCCCCGAGGTGCGCCGCCAGGGCTCCTTGCGCGGCGGCGCGGGCGGGGCCGCGGCGATCGCCTCGAACTCCTGGTGGGCCCAGTCCAGCTTGCCCTGGCGGTCGAGCTCCTTCTCCAGCGCGTCCCGCAGGTCGACGAGCAGCTCCACGTCCAGGGCCGCGTACCGCAGCCAGGGCTCGGGCAGCGGGCGGGTCGACCAGTCCACCGCGGAGTGGCCCTTCTCCAGGGCGTAGCCGAGGACGCTCTCGACCATCGCCCCCAGGCCCACGCGCGGGAAGCCCGCGAGGCGGCCGGCGAGCTCGGTGTCGAAGAGCCGGGAGGGGGTCATGCCTATGTCCCGCAGGCACGGCAGGTCCTGGGTGGCGGCGTGCAGGATCCACTCGGTGTCGGCGAGGGCGTCGCCGAGCGAGGAGAGGTCGGGGCAGCCCACCGGGTCGACGAGCGCGGTGCCCGCGCCCTCGCGGCGGAGCTGCACGAGGTAGGCACGCTGGCCGTAGCGGTAGCCGGAGGCGCGCTCGGCGTCCACGGCCACGGGGCCGGTGCCGGCCGCGAACGCGGCGACGACTTCGGCGAGCGCCTCGTCGGTGGCTACGACGGGCGGAATGCCGTCACGCGGCTCCAGCAGGGGAGTCGGCTGCCCATCGACCGGGACGTCGTCGTCCGGGGGGGCGCCCCCGGTGGTTCGCAGTGCTGTCTCTGCTGCGGTCTTTTGGGCGTCGGTCACCTGTCAAGGGTACTTGTGTATACGCCGCGCCCGTCGACGGAACGTTCCGCCGACGGGCGCGCGAGGGGCGCACGGTGCCGTGTGGGGGGAGCATGCCCCCCGGGACGCCTGGGTCAGTGGATGATTCCGGTCCGCAGCGCGACGGCCACCATGCCGGCTCTGTCGCCCGTGCCGAGCTTGCGCGCGATCCGGGCGAGGTGGCTCTTCACGGTCAGCGCGGAGAGCCCCATGGACACGCCGATCGCCTTGTTGGACTGGCCCTCGGCGACCAGCCGCAGCACCTCGACCTCGCGCCCGGAGAGCTCGCGGTAGCCACCCGGGTGGCTCGGGGAACCCGGGGGGCGGCGGTGCATACGGGCGGCCGCGGCGCCGATGGGGGCGGCGCCGGGGCGGGTGGGGTGGCCGATGTTCGTCCGCGTGCCGGTGACGACATAGCCCTTCACGCCGCCCGCGAGGGCGTTGCGCACGGCGCCGATGTCGTCGGCGGCCGACAGCGCCAGACCGTTGGGCCAGCCCGCCGCGCGGGTCTCGGACAGCAGGGTGAGCCCGGAACCGTCGGGCAGATGGACGTCGGCAACGCAGATGTCGCGCGGGTTGCCGACGCGGGGACGTGCCTCCGCGATGGACGACGCCTCGATGACGTCCCGTACTCCGAGAGCCCACAGGTGGCGCGTGACCGTGGAGCGGACTCGGGGGTCGGCGACGACGACCATGGCCGTCGGCTTGTTCGGGCGGTAGGCGACCAGGCTTGCGGGCTGCTCAAGGAGAACGGACACCAGGCCTCCTGGGGGGGAAGGGTGCGGGACGGAGCCGGCTCGGGGATGAAGCCGGGGCGAACCGTGCAGATAGGGTCACTGACCTCTTCGGCAGCCTGCCCGTCCGCCTTTAGGGAATGATCACGATTTGGTGAGAAACATTTAGGGCAATTAGGACAGGCGATCGATGGGGGAGTGACAGGACGAGCCTCGTGGGACTCCACCGGGCCCCTTTCCGGGGCGCGGGGGTCTCACACCGGGCGGGTGTGCGGGCGCCGGTGGCGGCGCGGGGGCGTGACCGGGCGCGGCCACCAGGAGCGGCGAGCCCCCGACGGGCTCGCCCCCCCGGCAGGCGCGTCGGCCGGCGGGGTCCCAGCGCCCGCGCGGGGGCCTGACAGGGCGCGGCTGCCAGGCGGGGGCCCGGCGCGCTCCCGACGGCTCGCGTCCGCGTTCCTGTCCGGCGCGTAGGTGCCGTGGCCGGAAGGGTTCGCCGGGAAGCCCGGCGCCCGGTGCCCGTGGCGCCCGGAGCCCGTGGCGCCGAAGCCCGCGGCGCCCGGTGCGGTGCGTCGTGAGGTGGGGCATCGGCTGCGTAATGGATGTACCCGGGTGGTGCGACACGCGGCGTGGTGCCTCGCCGGGCGCCGCCGACCGGTGCACTTTTCCGTCGCAGCGCTAGCGGGGGTCCCGGCGCTGCGGCAGCGTGACGACGCCCGCGTCGCCCGACGCGCCCGGCACCGGCGGCAGCCCGGCCACCTGGCACAGCAGATCGCACCAGGCCGCGAGGTGCGCCGCCCCGTCCGGTACGCCCCCGTGCCCCTCGCGCGGGGTCCACGACGCCCGGATCTCGATCTGCGTCGCCGGCAGCCGCTGGGCGAGCCCGCCGAAGTAGTACGAGCCGGCCCGCGTCACGGTCCCGCTCGCCTCCCCGTACGACAGGCCGCGCGCCTCCAGCGCGCCCGTCAGCCACGACCAGCAGACCTCCGGCAGCAGCGGGTCCGCCGCCATCTCCGGCTCCAGCTCCGCCCGGACCAGCGTGACCAGGCGGAACGTCCCCTGCCAGGCGTCGTGCCCGGCCGGGTCGTGCAGCAGCACCAGCCGGCCGTCCGCGAGATCCTGGTCGTTGTCGACGACCGCGGCCTCCAGCGCGTACGCGTGCGGCGCCAGACGCTGCGGCGGACGGGTCGGGTCGACCTCGATCTCGGGGCGCAGCCGTGCGCCCCGCAGCCCGTCGACCGCCTGGCGGAAGACGAGCGGAACGGTCCTGCCGTCCGCGCTGTCCGTGCCGCCGGCGCCATCCGAAGTTCGTCCCTGAGCGGCAGCCATGCGGGGAAGACTAGGCGGAACGGGCGCCCGGCGCCGGTAGGGACACCCGGGCCCGGCCGACGGCTTGTGGCCACGTGCGAAGATTTGGGGCGTGAACGCCAACGCACACCCCCAAGCCCTCGACTCCGCTCGGGCCGGGGAGACCCCGCTCGCGGGCCCGCCGACGCAGACGTACGACTCCGCCTTCCTGAAGGCGTGCCGCCGGGAGGCGGTTCCGCACACGCCCGTCTGGTTCATGCGGCAGGCGGGGCGCTCGCTGCCCGAGTACCTGAAGGTGCGCGAGGGCATCCCCATGCTGGAGTCGTGCATGCGGCCCGAGCTGGTCACCGAGATCACGCTCCAGCCGGTGCGCCGCCACAAGGTGGACGCGGCGATCTACTTCAGCGACATCGTGGTGCCGCTCAAGGCCATCGGCGTCGACCTCGACATCAAGCCCGGCGTCGGCCCGGTCGTCGCGGAGCCGATCCGTACGCGCGCGGACCTCGACCGGCTGCGCGACCTCACCCCCGAGGACGTGCACTACGTCACCGAGGCGATCGGCATGCTGACCGCCGAGCTCGGCGGGACGCCGCTGATCGGCTTCGCGGGCGCGCCCTTCACCCTGGCGAGCTACCTCGTGGAGGGCGGCCCGTCCCGCAACCACGAGCACACCAAGGCGCTCATGTACGGCGACCCGCAGCTGTGGGCCGACCTCCTGGACCGCCTCGCCGACATCACCAGCGCCTTCCTGAAGGTCCAGATCGAGGCGGGCGCCTCCGCGGTGCAGCTCTTCGACTCCTGGGTGGGCGCCCTCGCCCCCGCCGACTACCGCCGCTCGGTGATGCCGGCGTCCGCGAAGGTGTTCCGCGAGGTCGAGAAGTACGGCGTACCGCGCATCCACTTCGGCGTCGGCACCGGCGAACTCCTCGGCCTGCTGGGCGAGGCCGGGGCGGACGTCGTCGGCGTCGACTGGCGCGTCCCGCTCGACGAGGCCGCCCGCCGCGTCGGCCCCGGCAAGGCGCTCCAGGGCAACCTGGACCCCGCGGTCCTCTTCTCCACCCCCGAGGCGGTCGAGGAGAAGACCCGCGAGGTCCTGGAGGCGGCGGCGAGCCTGGAGGGCCACGTCTTCAACCTGGGCCACGGCGTCCTGCCGACGACCGACCCGGACGCGCTGACCCGCCTGGTGGACTACGTCCACACGCGGACCGAGCGCTGAGCTAGGGCGTGTTGCGAAAGTCCCGCCTGCCCCGCGACGCCCGGCACGCGCGCTCGCCGCGTTGTCGGGACCGCCCCCGTACACCCGGTACGAGGGCGGCCCTCCGCCTTGCGATCGCACGCACCGGACGCCGCGGGGCCCGCCCTCCGGGCGGACGGCGCCACTTTCGCCACACGCCCTAGTTCCCCGCCGCCCGCACCGCCGAGACGGCCTTGCGGGCGGCGACCAGGACCGGGTCCCAGACCGGTGAGAACGGCGGCGCGTAGCCGAGGTCGAGGGTCACCACCTGCTCCACGGTCATCCCCGCCGTCAGCGCGACGGCCGCGATGTCGACGCGCTTGGCGGCGCCCTCGCGGCCGACGATCTGCACACCGAGGAGCCGTCCCGTGCGCCGCTCGGCGAGCATCTTCACCGTCATCACGGCGGCCCCGGGGTAGTACCCCGCGCTGTTGGTGGACTCGATGGTCGCGGTCACGAACCGCAGGCCCGCCTCGCGCGCCTCGCGCTCGCGCAGCCCCGTACGGGCGATCTCCAGGTCGCAGACCTTGCTCACCGCCGTACCGACGACGCCCGGGAACGTGGCGTAGCCGCCGCCCACGCCCGAGCCGATGATCTGGCCGTGCTTGTTGGCGTGCGTGCCCAGCGCGATGTGCCGCTCGCGGCCCGAGACCAGGTCCAGGACCTCCACGCAGTCGCCCCCGGCCCAGATGTCCTCGTGGCCGCGGACCCGCATCGCCAGGTCGGTCAGCAGTCCTCCGTGCTCGCCCAGCGGCAGTCCCGCCGCCCGGGCGAGCTCCGTGCGCGGCTCCACGCCGATGCCGAGGACGACGACGTCCGCCGGGTACTCGGCGTCCGCCGTGGCCACCGCCCGCACCCGGCCGTCCGCGCCCGTGAGGATCTTGGTGACCTCGGCGCCGGTGACCGTGGTGATGCCCATCGCGTCCATCGCCTCGTGGACGAGCCGGCCCATGTCCGCGTCGAGCGTGGCCATCGGCTCCTCGCCCCGGGTCACCACCGTGACCTCGTGCTTCCGGCGCAGCAGTGCCTCGGCCATCTCCACGCCGATGTAGCCCGCGCCCACGATCACCGCCCGGCGCCCGCGCGTCGCGGCCAGGGTGTCCAGGAGGGCCTGTCCGTCGTCGAGGGTCTGCACCCCGTGGACGCCCGGCGCGTCGATGCCCGGCAGGTCGGGCCGGACCGGGCGCGCGCCGGTGGCGATCACGAGCTTGTCGTACGCCGTCCAGGACTCCTCGCCCGACTCCAGATCACGGGCGCGCACCCGTCTGCCCGCCGTGTCGATCTCGACGGCCTCCGTGCGCGTGCGCAGGTCGATGCCGCGCTCGCGGTGCTCCTCGGGCGTCCGCGCGATGAGCTTGTCACGCTCCTCCACGTCACCGCCCACCCAGTAGGGGATGCCGCAGGCCGAGTACGACGTGAAGTGGCCGCGCTCGAACACCACGATCTCCAGGTCGTCCGGCCCCCTGAGCCTGCGGACCTGCGACGCGGCGGACATCCCCGCCGCGTCGCCCCCGATGACCACCAGTCGCTCCGTCGCCATTGCGCACCCTCTCGCTCGGTCCTCCCGCACGTGCCCTTCCTGGGGAAGATACGTGCGGGGGCGCCCCGGAATTCCCCGGCGCGGCACTCGGCGCGGGGCTGTCGGTGCCGTCTGAGAGAGTGGACGCATGGACAACTCCGCCGTCAGCGCACCGCACATCGTCGTCGTCGGAGGCGGCATCTCCGGACTCGCCGCCGCGCACCGCCTGCTGGAGTCGGGCGCGCGCGTGACCGTCCTGGAGGCCACCGAACGCCTGGGCGGCAAGCTGTTGGCGGGCGAGATCGCGGGCGCGCGCGTGGACCTCGGCGCCGAGTCGATGCTGGCGCGCCGCCCCGAGGGCGTCGCCCTCGCGCGCGAGGTGGGCCTCGGGGACCGGCTTCGGCCGCCCGCGGCGACCGCGGCGATCTGGACGCGCGGAGCGCTGCGGCCGATGCCCAGGGGCCATCTGATGGGTGTCCCGGCCGATCCCGCCTCGCTCACCGGGATCCTCTCCGCCGAGGGCCTGGCGCGCGTCGCCCAGGACCGCGAACTGCCCCCCGCCGAGGTCGGGGAGGACATCGGCGTCGGGGAGTTCGTGGCGCGCCGCGTCGGCCGCGAGGTCGTCGACCGCCTGGTGGAACCGCTCCTGGGCGGGGTGTACGCGGGCGACGCCTACCGGATCTCGATGCGCGCCGCCGTGCCCCAGCTCTACGCCCTCGCGCGCGAGGGCGGCTCGCTCCTCGACGGCGTCGCCCGCGTCCAGGCGAAGGCCGCCGCCGGGCCGCGCGACGACAGCCCGGTCTTCATGGGCCTCGACGGCGGCATGGGCACCCTGCCGCTCGCGGTCGCGGACGCCGTGCGCGCCAAGGGCGGCCTCATCCGCACCGGGACGCCGGTGCGCGCCCTGACCCGTACGGCCGACGGCTGGCTGGTCCGGACGGATTCCCCCGAGGCGCCCGCGATCGAGGCGGACGGCGTGGTCCTCGCCTCCCCCGCCCGCTCGGCGTCCGCGCTGCTCGCCGCCGAGTCCCCGTCCGCCGCCGCCGAGTTGGCGGGCGTGGAGTACGCCTCGATGGCGCTGGTCACCCTGGCGTTCCGGCGCGCCGACCTGGAGCACCTGGAGCGCGGCTCCGGCTTCCTGGTCCCGTCCGTCGAGGGCCGCGCGATCAAGGCATCCACCTTCTCCTCGTACAAGTGGCAGTGGGTCACCGACCGGGCCCCCGACCTCTTCGTGCTCCGTACCTCGATCGGGCGGTACGGCGAGGAGGAGCACCTGGAGCGCGACGACGCCGACCTGGTGGCCATGTCGCTGAAGGACCTCGGGGAGGCCGTCGGGCTCGCCGCGAGGCCCGTCGCCACCGAGGTGACGCGCTGGACCGGCGGGCTGCCGCAGTATCCGGTCGGCCACCTCGCGCGCGTGGCCCGCGTCCGCGACGCCGTGGCGAAGCTGCCCGGACTGCGGGTCTGCGGGGCCGCGTACGACGGGGTCGGCATCCCCGCGTGCGTCGCCGGCGGCCGGCGCGCCGCCGACGAGATCATCGCCACGTCGACCCTGGCGCAGAACACTCAGCGTGACGCGGGACAATAGCCTCATGAGTGCACCGGAAAAGATCCCGAACGCAGGGAAGAAGGCGAAGGACCTCAACGAGGTCATCCGCTACACGCTGTGGTCCGTCTTCAAGCTGCGCGACGTGCTGCCCGAGGACCGCGCCGGGTTCGCCGACGAGGTCCAGGAGCTGTTCGACCAGCTCGCCGCCAAGGACGTCACCGTCCGGGGCACCTACGACCTGTCCGGGCTGCGGGCCGACGCCGATCTCATGATCTGGTGGCACGCGGAGACCGCCGACGAGCTCCAGAGCGCCTACAACCTCTTCCGCCGCACCAAGCTGGGCCGCGCCCTGGAGCCGGTCTGGTCGAACATGGCGCTGCACCGCCCCGCCGAGTTCAACAAGGCGCACATCCCGGCCTTCCTCGCCGACGAGAACCCGCGCGACTACGTGTCGGTGTACCCCTTCGTGCGCAGCTACGACTGGTACCTGCTGCCCGACGAGGACCGCCGCCGGATGCTCGCCGACCACGGCAAGATGGCCCGCGGCTACCCGGACGTGCGCGCCAACACGGTCGCCTCGTTCTCGCTCGGCGACTACGAGTGGCTGCTCGCCTTCGAGGCCGACGAGCTGCACCGCATCGTCGACCTCATGCGCCATCTGCGGGCCTCCGAGGCCCGGATGCACGTCCGCGAGGAGGTCCCGTTCTACACGGGCCGCCGCAAGTCCGTCGCGGACCTGGTGGCGGGCCTGGCCTGACGGCCGCCCCCACCTTCGTATGCCCGGTGACCGGGCCCGCCGAGACGGGCCCGGACCCACCCCTGACCCGGAAGATCAGAGAGCGGACGGCCGCTGCCCAGCCCTGGGCGCCGACCGCTCGTCCAGCGACACCGGGTTCGGCTCCGGGTGCGGCGCGCACGACGCGCGCCGCACCGGCGTCCGTCCGCTCAGCAGGTAGTCCATCAGGTACCCGTTGACGCAGGCGTTGGGACCGCCGCCGATGCCGTGCGTACCGGCGTCCTTCTCCGTCACCAGGACCGCCCCCGGCAGTCTGCGCTGGAGCTCCAGCGCCCCCTGGTACGGCGTCGCCGCGTCCCGTTCGGCCGCCAGGATCAGCGTCGGCGGCAGCTCCCCGCGGCGCACCCCGACGTCCACCGGCCGCTGCCGGGGCGCCGGCCAGTAGGCGCACGGCAGGTTCATCCAGGCGTTGTCCCACGTCTCGAACGGCGCGATCTCGGCGAGCGCGCTGTTGTCGCGGTCCCACACCGACCACTTCGTCGGCCAGGGCGCGTCGTTGCACTCGACCGCCGTGTACACCGCGTTCCCGTTCTCCTCGTCCCACGCCGCCTCCGGCCGCGGCGCGGCCTGCGCGATCAGCGGCTTGGGGTCGCCCCGGAGGTACGCCGCGAGGGCGGCCGCCCGCAGGGCCCAGTAGTCGTCGTAGTACCCGGCCTTCAGGAAGGCCGACTGGAGCTGGCCGGGGCCGACCGTGCCGCCCGCCGGCTCCTCCGCGAGCCGGGCGCGCACCTTCTCGAAGTTCTCCAGGACCTCCTCGGCCGTGGTGCCCAGGTGGTAGACGCCGTCGTGCCGGGCGACCCAGGCGCGGAAGTCCTGCCAGCGGCTCTCGAACGCCAGCGACTGGTCGAGGTTGTTGCGGTACCAGATCTGCCGCGGGTCGGGGTTGACCGCCGAGTCGAAGACCATCCGGCGCACGTGGGAGGGGAAGAGCGTCGCGTACACGGCGCCGAAGTACGTGCCGTACGACGCTCCCACGAACGTGAGCTTCCGCTCCCCGAGCGCGGCCCGCAGCACATCGAGGTCGCGCGCGTTGTTGAGGCTGGTGTAGTGCCGCAGCGCCGCGCCCGCGTGGCGCGCGCAGCCCTGCGCGTACGCCTTGGCCTGCGCGATCCGCTCCAGCTTGTACGAGGGCGAGGGGTCGGTCGGGGACGGCGTGGGCGCCTTGGTGAAGTCCTTCGGGTCCTGGCAGGACAGCGGCGCGGAGCGGGCCACCCCGCGCGGGGCGTAGCCCACCAGGTCGTAGGCCCCGGCGATCCGCTTCCACTCGGGCAGGCCCGCGACCATCGGGAAGTACATGCTGGAGGCGCCTGGGCCGCCCGGGTTGTACACCAGCGCGCCCTGCCGCTCGGCCTTCTTGCCGGTGGCCCGCACCCGGCTGACGGTGAGTTTGATCTGACGGCCCATCGGCTTGGCGTAGTCGAGCGGGACCCGGACCGTGCCGCACTGGATGCTGTCGGGGAGCATCTCCGCCTTGGCGCAGCGGCCGAAGGCGATCCCGGTCGCCGCGGCCCGCCGGGCGGCGACGGCGGTGCCGTGCGCCTCGGCCGTGCGCGGATCCACGCCGCCGGCCGGGGAGGCGGCCAGCGTGGACAGAACGAGGGAACCGAGGGTTCCGTACAGTGCTGCTGCTCTCATCTGCATCCCTTTGCGGGTCCGTCCGGCACGACAGGTGTCCGGTACAAAAGGGATGATTAGCGGAGTAATTGATGAAGTAAAGCACCGATGGGCGGTGCGCCGGGGTCAAAGTCGCCCGTCAGGCCGCCTGCCGCGCCACCCGTCGGGCCACTGGCCGGACATCCGCCGGGCCGTCCGCCGGACCCTCCATCCGGCCGTCCGCCGGGCCGGCGGTCAGGCCGCCCGGCCGCCGCGCAGGGCCGTCCGCAGCTCCGGGTCCTCGACCGCGCTCACGCCCCGTACCGCGACGGCGGTGAGCGGGTCCCCGGCCGGGTCGATCCGGCCGAGCAGCCGCTGGCCGTCGGGGGAGGCCCAGCGGGTGTGCGGGTGGACCTCGAAGCGGGCGATGAAGAGGCAGCCGAGGGTGAGGACCGTCGGCAGCGAGAACCAGGCGGCGATCTCCGCCTGTGTCGCGCGGTCCTGACCGGGCATCAGGAGGGCGATCGCGCCGAGGGCGAGGGTGAGCGCCGCCGCGCCGCGTACGGCCCGTACGGAGGCCGTGACGCCCGTCCTGGCCGCGTCCGGGACGGCGAGCCCGGCGGCGGCCAGCCGGTCGGCGAGGGCGTGCACCGCGTCGGCGGCGGCCGCGGCCGAGCGGATCGCCGCTATCCGGGCCTGGCCGCCGGGCCCGATGACCCCTATCACCGACCGCTCCAGGTCGTCGCGGCCCTCCGGGTCGACGACCGTGGCCCAGCCGGTGTGCGCGAGCAGCAGCCGACGCGCGCGGTGCATGGTGACCAGGGTCAGATCGGTGACCCGTAAGGGCCCGCCCGCGAGGAAGGCCGCCTCGTACAGCGAGAGGCCGAGCTCCGGGTCCCGGGTGACCGGGCCCTGGTCGGCCGCCGCGGACGCGGCGAGGCAGAGCCGCCCGCACGAGACGGCGGACGCGAGGCACGCGGCGACCAGGAAGAGAACCCAGAACATGGCCGAGTTGTATGTGAAGCGGTGAGGCCGGCGCCATGCCTTTCCCATGATGTGGACATGGAGTTATTGGTTCGTTACGGAGTGTCGGTGGGGTTGACCCGGCTGGCGGCGGGCGGCAGCGCGAACGACGGGGTGACCGGGGCGGGGGAGGGGAGGGTGGCGCCAGGGGTGGGCGGGGGCGGCCCGCTGGGGGACGCGGTGGTGCCCGCGACGCTCTCCCGGGCCAGCGCGTCGAAGTCGACGAGGCCGGTCGCCTCCAGCATCCGGATGTGGTCGAGGACCGTGGTGTTGGCGTCGTCGGCGAGGGCGCGCACCAGCGAGTTGCGGGTGTTGGCCCGGATCTGCGCGACGAGCGAGAACACCTTCCCGTGCGCCGAGCGCAGGATGTTGGCGAAGTCCTTCTCGTACGTGGTCCCGCTCTCCGAGGTCAGCGTCCGCAGCCACCCCCGCTGCTGCTCGTTGGGCTGGTCGGGCAGCTCCATCCCGAGCTGGGCCGCGACCTCGCGCACGCGCGCGTCCAGGAAGGCGTGCCCGTCGATGAGGTGGTGTCCCGCGGCGGTGACGGCGGCGCTGGGCGCCCGCTCTACGGCCTGCTGCCCGGCGGGCAGCTCCCACAGCCCGGCGAGTCTGACCCGGACGACGAAGTCCCGGTCGGCGGCCGACAGCGGCCCCCAGCGGGTGGGCACGGAGCCCGCGTTGAGATTGGCGAGTCCGGTGCCCGAGCGGTCGGCGTAGGACCAGACGGGGTAGAGCAGGGCGGCGATGGTCGCCGTCAGGGCGATGACGACCAAGCCGGTACCGGAAAGGAATATCCGACGCATGAAAGCCTCCAAGTGCGGTGCGCACGGTAATGCGGAGGCGGGTGATCCGGGGAGTCTTTCGAGGAAAACCGTGACGGGACCGTGTGGGAGGCATCACGGGTCGGCCGAGTCCCGGGCGCCGTGACGGGGCGGGTGGTACCGTGCCCGCCCTCGTCCGCGCGGCCGCTACAGGCCCCGCGCCTACGCGGCCCGTACGAGCCCGCGCACGAAGCGGGCGGCCCGCCCCGGCGGCCGGGCCCCGGCCCGCTCCCGCCACCACCGTCCCAGCGGCCGGGCCACGTCGGCGTCGAGGCCGCCCGACCGGAGCAGCGACTCCACGAAGTCCAGGGCGTCGCGGCGGTAGCCGTCGCGCAGGGGGCGTCCGCGCGCGTACGCGAGGTAGGCCGGCCGGTAGGCGTCCTTGAGGATGCGGGGCAGCTCGGGCGCGACCTTGGCGACGACATCGGCCCGCTTGGCGGCGAGCGCGTGCGCCTGGACGCGCAGCCGGACGGCGTCGAAGCCGGGCGGCACCGGGGTGCCCGCGACCAGCGCGGAGAGGAGCGAGGTCTGCGCGAGGGCAAGCGACACGCGCTCCGGCCCGTCCACCTCTCCATCGGCCGTCGCCGGAACGGCAGACGCTCCGCCGGAGGCGCCCCCGGCGGCGCCGGCGGGCGGGGCGAACAGGGGTCGTGGGTCGTGGCCTTCGGCGGTGCGGGGAGCGGCTCGGCCACTCTCGACGTCTGCGGTCTCCTCGGCGCTGGCGGGCGGGGAGGACGACGGCCTTGGGTCACGTCCTTCGGCGGCCGGGGGAGCGGTTCGGGCGCTTTCCACGTCCGTGGTGCCCTCGGCGCCGGCGGGCGGGGCGAACAGGGGCTGTGCGCCGCGTCCTTCGGCGGCGGGGGGAGTGGCTCGGCCGCTCTCGACCTTCGCCGTCTCCTCGGCGCTCGCGGGTCGGGAGAACGATGGCCGTGGGCCGCGTCCTTCGGCGGGGCGGGTCACCACCCGGCCACCCGCCGCCCGCCTGCCGCCCCGCGGGGCCCCCGGCGCGTCCAGGACACCGCGGATCGCCGCCAGTTCCCCGGCCAGCTCCGCCTCCGGCGGAAACGCCTCGTCCCGCTCCAGCAGCACCCCCGGCGGCGCCACCCGCCCCACCAGCTCCGCCAGCACGCCCAGCACCTCCGCCCCCACCGGATGCGCGTGCGTGTCGTGCCACACCCCGTCCCGTTCGACGCCCCCGGCGACGTGGACGTACGCGATCGCCTCCACCGGCAGCTCCGCGAGGGCCTTCACCGGGTCCTCGCCCCGGTTCACCCGGTTCGTGTGGAGGTTCGCCACGTCGATCAGGAGCCGCACCCCCGTACGCTCCACCAGCTCCGCGAGGAACTGGCCCTCCGTCATGTCCTCGTCCGGCCAGTTCACCAGCGCCGCGATGTTCTCCAGGGCGAGCGGCACCGGGAGGCTGTCCTGGGCGATGCGGACGTTCTCGCAGAGCACCTCCAGCGCGTCCCAGGTGCGCGGCACGGGCAGCAGGTGCCCCGCCTCCAGGCGCGGTGACGCGGTGAGCGCGCCCCCGCCCCGGACGAACGCGATGTGCTCGGTGACCAGCGGAGCCGACAGCGCCTCCGCCCGGGCCGCCAGATCGGCGAGCCGGCCCGCGTCGGGGCGGTCGGCGCCGCCGAGGCCCAGCGAGACGCCGTGCGGCACGACCGTGACCCCGCGCCGGCGCAGCCGCAGGAGCGACTCGGGGAGGTGGCCGGGGCAGAGGTTCTCCGCCACCACCTCCACCCAGTCGACGCCCGGCAGCCGCTCGACCGCGTCCGCGATCTCGGGCCGCCAGCCGATGCCGATCCCCAGTTCCAGCTCCCGCTCCAGCTCCAGTTCCAGCTCCATGGCCGGCCTCCCCCTCAGTCCGACGCGGTCCCGGCGCGTGTGGAGTGGTCATGGCCCCGCACGGCCCGCGCCAACCCGCGGGCGCCCACCTTCAGAGCTTGATTTGAGGTTGGCTCACTTCTGCGTGGCCAGGGCGTCGTAATCCACCATCCCCGTCGACTCCAGCATGTTGATGTGGTCGAGGACGGTCTGGTTCGCGTCCTGCGCCAGATCCCGTACCAGGGAGTTGCGGGTCGTGGCGCGGACCTTGGCGACCAGCCCGAACACCTTGCCGTGGGCGCTCCGCAGCAGGTTCGCGAACTTCACCTCGTAGTCGCGGCCCTGCGCCGCCGAGAGCTCCTTGAGCCAGCCCTGCTGCTGCTCGTTGGGCTGGTTGGGCAGCTCCATCCCGAGCTGGGCCGCGACCTCGCGCACATGCTTGTCCAGCGCGGTGTGCCCCATGACCAGGTGGTCCCCGGTCGCCTTGATCGCCGCGCTGGGGGCCCGCTCCTGCGCCTGCTGCCCGGCCGGCAGCTCCCAGAGCCCGGCCAGGCGCACCTTCGTCACCAGTTCGCGGTCGTCGGGCGAGAGCGGCCCCCAGCGGGTCGCCACCGAGGCGCCGTCGAGGTTCGCCTTGTCCGTCCCCAGCCGGTCGGCGTACGACCAGACGGGGAAGGCGAGCGCGCCGATGGTGGCGGCCAGCGCCACGATGATCAGGGCCGTTCCGTTGAAACGGCCGAGTATCCCGATTCGGTCGGTCCGGTCCGTCCGTCCGATACGTCGCATCAACATGCCTCCCGTGCAGGCGATTTGGCGTACCGGGAGGTACGGATGGGACGGGAGTCGTGTTCAGATCATCCGGACGCGGTCACCGGCTCATCCGGACGCGGTCACCGGCTCATCCGGACGCGGTCACCGGCTCACCCGGACGCGGTCACCGGCCGAGCCGCGCCCGCAGCGCGGGATGGTCCGCCACCACCGTGCACGAGCCCGGCGCGATCTCCGTGAAGCCCGCGTCCCGGACCACCGGAAGCCCGCCGGAGGTGAGCGCCGCCCACGCCTCGCGCGGGGCCACCCGCACCGAGAGGGCGAAGTCCGCCTCGCGCCACGCCGTGCGCTCCGCCTCCGTCAGCTCCCACCAGGCGAGCTGGGCGCCGTGCCCGGCCTGGGCCATCGTCTTGCCCGCCGACATGTCGAGCTCCGGGTTGAGCCAGAGGACCGGGGCGAGCGGGTCGGGGGCCGGCGGGCCGGACGGGTCGTCCAGGTCCGTGCCGGAGACCTGGAGCTTGAGCAGCTCCTTCGGCCAGCCGTCCAGCGGCACCGGCGGGAAGACCCGCACCTGCGCCGACTTGCCGGTGACCGTGATGCCCGGCAGCGCCGAGGCCTTGCGCCACTCCGCGCCGCGCGCCCGCCGCACCACCTTGCGGATCCTGGCGTCCTGCCAGTCCCGCACGACCCGCGCCCACTCACCCTCACCCGTGGACCGCTCGTCGGCGAGCATCACCAGGACGGCCCGGGCCGCGGTCTCCAGCGCGTCGGTGCGGGCCGGCGGGTCGGTCTTCTCGATACGGACGACCAGCGGGAGGACGTACTGGGGGGCCTCGTCGCGTACGGTCCGCTCGTCGTGGAACGGGCTCGCTGCGGGCGTCTTCGGCATCTCTTCACTGCTCACCGGGCCAGTCTGCCAGCCGCCCTTTCCCGGCTTCTTGGCGGAATGAACCCTTCCGGGACAGGATGCCCGCATGAAGAGCGATCTTTTCTCCTCGGGGCACATGGCGGAGCCGGCCACCGAGGCCGGCATGAGCCTGCAGAACGCCAAGTCCATCAAGTACGCGGTCAACGGCGAGATGCTCGCCCGCCAGGGATCGATGATCGCCTACCGCGGAAACCTCCAGTTCGAGCGGCGCGGCCAGGGCATAGGCGGCATGCTCAAGCGCGCGGTCACCGGTGAGGGGCTGCCCCTGATGGCGGTCACCGGCCAGGGCGAGGCGTGGTTCGCGCACGAGGCGCAGAACTGCTTCGTCGTCGACATCGAGCAGGGTGACGTCCTGACCGTCAACGGCCGCAACGTCCTCTGCTTCGACGCCTCCCTCTCGTACGAGATCAAGACGGTCAAGGGCTCCGGCATCGCCGGTGGCGGCCTCTTCAACAGCGTCTTCACCGGCTGGGGCCGGCTCGGTCTGGTCTGCGAGGGCAACCCGCTGGTCATCCCGGTCACCGCGCAGCAGCCGGTGTACGTCGACACCGACGCGGTCGTCGGCTGGACCGCGAACCTGAACACCTCGCTGCACCGCTCGCAGTCCATCGGCTCGATGATCCGCGGCGGCTCCGGCGAGGCCGTGCAGCTGATGCTCCAGGGCGAGGGCTACGTCATCGTCCGCCCGAGCGAGGTGACCCCGAAGAAGGCCGAACAGCACTGAGGCCCCCGCACGGCCCCCGCGCGGCCCGCGCCCGGCGGGCCGTCGGCGGGACGGCACCGGCGGCCCCGGGGGGGGACTACGCTGATCCGTATGGACCAGGACCACGACCAGGATCAGGGCTGGGACCAGGTACGCGGGGACGAGGACGACGCGGCGTACTGCGCCCCGGCGGCCCCCGGGCGGCCCGCCCCGGCCGACGGGCCGCCGTACGCGGAGTGCGTGCTGTGCCGCGCGCCCACCGAGTACCCGGAGTCGGTCAAGGGCATCACGCTCTGCCCGGTGTGCGAGTGGCAGGAGGCCCAGCGCACCGCCTGCTCCGGATGACGGCCCGGCGCGCCTAGCGCGTGGTGGACGAGCCGATGAGCTCCGAGACCTTCACGAAGCGGTAGCCGCGCCTGCGCAGCTCCGGCACGATCCGCCGGACCGCCCGGTCGGTGACGGGCGCCGCGCTGCGGGTGCAGTGCATGACCACCAGCGAGCCCGGCTTCACCCCGGCCAGCACCTGCTCGGCCACGGCGTCGGCGTCGCGCGCGAAGGCGTCTCCGCTCACCACGTCCCACTGCACCGCGGTCATCTTCAGCGGGGCCAGCGTCCGCAGCACCTGGTCGTCGAAGCAGCCGCCGGGGAAGCGGAAGTACGGCACCGCGTTGCGCACCCCCGCCTTCTTGAAGGCGGCGGCCGCCTTCTCCACGTCGGCGCGCATCCCGTCCCCGGCGACGACGGGCAGCCCGTAGCAGGGGGACGTGAAGGCGTAGTGGCTGTACGAGTGGTTGGCGACCTCGAAGTTGGGGTCGGCCCCGATGGCGTGTGCCTCGGCCGGGTACTCCTCGGCCCAGCGGCCCGTCATGAACACCGTCGCCGGGACCTTCATCCGGCGCAGGTCGGCGATGAGCGCGGGGTTGTCGAAGCGTTCGCCGCGCGCCGCGCGCGGCCCCTGGTCGGCGGTCATGTCGGCGTCGAAGGTGAGCGCGACGACCTTCTGGCCGCCCTGGGGGGCGCGTCTGAAGACCGGCGTGAGACCGCCGGGGCCCGGCGCGAGCGTGGGCGCCTGCCGGGGGGCCGGCGCCGCGGGGGAGGCGGGCGCCGCGGAGGCGGCGGTGGACGGCCTGCTCGCCCCCGGCGCCGCCTTCGCGCCAGGGGCGACGGAAGCCGGATTGGAGCCGCAGCCCGCGAGTGCCGCTCCGAGAACGGCAATCGACAGCAGCTTTCGTACAGAAATGGTCACGGGCGGAAGCTATCCGATCATTAGCTGATCGGCGGGGTGCGTCGCCGCCGGACCCCATACGTTTCCGGCCAATGAGTGAACCGGAGGGAACCGCTCCGAGATCCCGGTGCCCCGCGGGGTCCTCCGGGGCGCGCGGGCCGTCCCGGTGCGATGTCCGGGCCCGGCCGTGCGCCGTCCGTCCGCCCTTCGCCCGCCCGGCCCCCGTTCGCCGCCGGAAAAGATGAACATGCCGGTCGAGGTGCGCGATCGGGCGTGTTCGGAGCGGGTGTTCACCGCAGCGAAGCGAGCGGCGCGGGCCCGTCCCCCGGCCCCGCTCCCGGTGGACGTGGACATTCCCTTTCTGCCGTAAGGGAGTCGGCGGGCGCCTTGGCCGGCGGTGCGACACCTACCGTGCAATCGGTTTCTTTACCGAGCCCATAGAGAGTTCAATTCCGGCCTCGGCGACCTGACCCTTGTCGCTCCGGCGGGCCCGTGGTTAGGCTCCCGCTCGTTTCGAATCCTGCACACTTTCTTCGCAACCTGACCAACTGTGGGGTGGCTGTGCGCGAACCAGGGTTATCAGCCTTGGCAGCGGTGTCACCGGACGGGCCGACGCGGCCCGAACCGGTCGGCCCGAACCGGCGGCCTGCCGCGCCGGTGGGGTGCTAGTGGGCTCCGCCACGGCCACCGGCCGGGCCGCCGTCCGCGAGCCGCTGTCCCGCGACGTCCGGCTGTTCTGGTGCGCCAACGCCAGCGACGCGCTCGGCACCCAGGCCTCCGGCGTCGTCCTGCCGCTGCTGCTCCTGGGCCTCGGCCACTCCGCCGCGACCGTCGGGCTCGTCGCGGGCGTCTCCACCGCGGCGGGGCTGCTCCTCGCCCCGTTCGCCGCCGTGCCCGCCGACCGGGGCGCGCGCAAACCGGTGATGCTCTGGTCCGCCGTGGTCTCCGCGCTCGCCATGGGCGGGGTCGCCGTCGCCGCCGCCACGGGCCGTCCGCCGCTCGCCCTGCTCCTCGGCGCGGTCCTGGTGGAACGTTTCTCCACGGCGGTGTACGAGGCCGCGGCCGCCGGTACCGTCGCGCTGATCGCCCCGCCCGCCGACAGCGCCCGGGTGGTGGCCGGGCTCTCGGCCGGCGACCAGGGCGCCCTGGTCCTCGGCCCTGCCCTGGGCGGCGCCCTCTACCAGGCCTCCCGCGCCCTGCCCTTCGTCGCGGACGCGGTCTCGTACACGGTCACCGCGGTGTGCGTGGGCGCGCTGAGGTCGGACCTGCGGCCGGGGCACGGGCAGGCGGCGGGGACCGGACCGGCGCCGGGCCGGGGGGAAGCACCCGGGGAACCGGGACACGAGGACGCCACCGGCGCCCGGACCCCGGCCGGCACCCGCCGGGACCGCCCGCGCCGCCCCGCCCTCCGCGCCGAACTCGGCGCCGGGCTCGCCCTCGTCCGTACCTCGCCCTTCCTGCGGCTCGTGCTGATCTGGACGACCACCGTCAACGGCGTGATCGTCGCGCTGTACTACGGCGCCGTCTTCACCCTCCAGAAGGGCGGTCACGGAGGCGCCCCGATGGGACTCGTCCTCGCGCTCTCCGGCGCCGCCGGGCTCACCGGGTCGCTCGCCGCGCCCCGCGTCGTCGGCCGGATCGGCGCGGCCCGGCTGCTGATCGGCGTCTCCTGGCTGCTCGTGCCGCTCGCCGCCGCGCTGGCGACCGCGCGGGGACCCTGGACGTACGGCGGACTGTTCGGCGTGTTCTGCCTGCTGATGCCGCTGGTCACCGTGGTGCTCCAGTCCCGGGCGATCCAGGAGACCCCGCCCGCCCTCCAGGCCCGTACCGCCGCGGTCCTCGCCACCGCCGTCGGCGGCTCGGCCGCCCTCGCGCCCGTCCTCGCGGGGGCGTGCGCCTCCCGCGCGGGCACGGCCGCCCCCGCCGTCGCGAGCGCCGCTGTGCTCACCGTGCTGGCCTGCTGGACGACGTACGTACGGATACCGGCGCGGGGAGGCGCCGTATGACCGGCCGCTACCAGGTCTACCGGGCCGCCCTGCCCGAGGTGTGCGCCGCCGACCCCGCGCGGATGGCCTTCACCGGCGACGCCGACGGCCGCTGCGAGGTGTTCACCTGGGACGCCCGGTCCGGGCGCACCCGGCAGGTCACCGACCGCCCGCACGGCACCTTCCACCACGCCGTCGACCGTGACGGGCGGGTGTGGTGGTTCGACGAGGACGAACACGGCCGCGGGCACTGGCGGTTCCAGCCCTTCGAGGGCGGCCCCGACCGCCCCGGCCTGACCGGACCGCCCCCCGGCGAGCCGCGCGGCCTCGCCGTCGGCGACGACGCGACGGTCGCGATCGGTCTCGGGGACACCCTGACCACCGCCGTCCACATCGGCCCGCGCGGCGGCCCGGCCCGCGAGGTGACGCGCGTCGACGGGCACGCCACCCTGTCCGGCATCACCCCCGACGGCCGCCTCCTCGCCCTCAGCCGCGCCGCGGGCTCGGCCCTGGCCGTGACCGTACTGGCCGGCGACGGCACCACGCGCGCGGTGCTGCCCGGCGACGGCCCGCACGGCAGACTCTGGTGCCTGGGCTTCGCCCCCGCGGGCGACCGTGCCGAACTGCTCCTCGTCCGCGAGCGCGACGACCAGTACGTACTGGCGAGTTGGCGCCCGGACGACGACGGCGGCCCCGGAACGCTCACCACTCACTCCTGGTGCGCCTTCGACACCGAGATCACCGCCCGCTGGCACCCCGACGCGGGCTCGGTCCTCGTCCGCCAGGACCGCCACGGCCGCAGCACCCTGCACCGCGCCGACCTGCGCGCCCGCACGGTCGAACGCGTACCGACCCCGCGCGGCACCCTCCTGGACGCCGCGCCCCGCGCCGGAACCGACGTCCACTACCTCTGGACCGACACCGCGAACCCGCCCCGGCTCGCCTCCACCGCCGGGACCCCGCTGCCGCCCACGCATGGCATCACCGCCCCCGTACCCGGCGAGCACCGCGACCTGTGGACGCCCGGCCCCGACGGCCCGGTCCACAGCCTGCTCAGCCTGCCCGAGGACCGCCCAGGGCCCGTCCCCGCGGTGTTCCTGGTGCACGGCGGGCCCGCCGACCACGACCGGGACGCCTACGACGGCGTGGTCCACTCCCTCGTCGCCTCCGGCTTCGCCGTCGTCCGCGTCAACTACCGCGGCTCCACCGGCTACGGGCCGCGCTGGCGACGGGCCTTCGGCCAGGGCGTCGGGCTCACCCAGGTCGACGACCTCGCCGCGGTCCGCGCCGACCTGGTCGCGCGCGCGGTCGTCCGCGCCGACGCGGTCGGACTCTGGGGCACCTCCTGGGGCGGCTACCTCGTCCTGCTCGCCCTCGGGCTGCGCCCGGACCTGTGGCAGGCGGGCGTCGCGGTGAAGCCGGTGGCCGACTGCGCCGCCGCCCACCGCACCAGCACCCCGGCGCTGCGCGCCTTGGACGAGCGCTTGTTCGGCGGCACTCCCGAGGAGGTGCCCGAACGCTACGAGCGCAGCTCGCCCGTGCGGTACGCGGCCGCCGTGCGGGCCCCGCTGCTGGTCGTCGCCGCGACCCGGGACGCCAAGTGCCCGCCCGGCCAGGTGCGCGACTACCTCGCCGCGCTGCGCCACGCGCGCGTACCGCACGAGTCGATGTGGCTGGAGACCGGCCACGACGGCTACCAGGGCGAGCACCACGTGGCGGTCCTGCGCCGCGCCGTGCTCTTCCTCGACCGCGAGCTGCGCGGCCCCGACCGCGCGGCCGCTCCCCAGACTCCCCGCTCGGACCGGAGCGGGGATTCCGGACGGGTCCGCACCACGGTCCCCGCCGGAACAGGCACCACCCGACACGATGAGAGGAGTTCCCATGCAGAAGGACATCATCCAGAACGACCCGCTCGCGGGTGACGAGGAGAACCGCAAGCCGAGCGTCGGCGTGACCATCAAGGTTCCGTTCCGCAACGCCGAGGACGGCGAAGAGGACTGATCCCCGCCGGCCGGTCCGGCGGTCGAGACCGCCGGACCGGCCGGTGCCGGGCCCCGAGGCTCCGGCCCGGGGCCCGGGCCCCTTTTCCTTACGTCTGGGTACCCGCGAGGAGTCGACATGCGTGTTCTGCTGGTCAATATGCCCTGGTCGCCGATCGATCTGCCGTCGCTGGCCCTGGGAATCCTCAAACGCAGCGTCGACGAACGCGTGCCGGGCGCCCGGGCCGAAGTGCTGCACGCCAATCTCGAATTCACCGACTGGATCACCGAGCGCACCGCGTTCACCGCCGACGACTACGAGTACTACGCGCTCTCCTCCTATTTCATGGGCTGCGGCGACTGGGTCTTCTCCTCCGCCCTTTACGACGACCCCACCTGGCGCGACCAGGAGTTCGCGGACGCGATGAAGGGGAAAGTCCGCAAGTCCCGGCTGCGCATGTCCCAGGAACTGCACCGCGCGGTACCGGAGTTCGTGGAGATGATCGCCGAGCGGATCGTGGCGTACGGCCCCGATGTCGTCGGCTTCACCTCCACCTTCCAGCAGAACACCGCGGCCCTCGCCGCCGCCAAGCACGTCAAGCGGCTCGCCCCGCACATCGTGACCGTGATGGGCGGCGCCAACTGCGACGGCGAGCAGGGCGAGGCCGTCCACCGCAACTTCCCCTTCGTGGACCACGTCATCCGCGGCGAGGGCGAGTCGGCCTTCCCGCAGCTGCTCACCGCCATCGGCGAGGGCGCGGGCCCGGAGGCGTTCGCGGCGGTGCCGGGCCTGTGCCACCGGGGCGCCGACGGCGCGAGCGTGGCGAACCCCATGGCCACCAGCCCGCTCCCGCCCGTCGCGATCCTGCCCCCCGACTACAGCGGCTACTTCGAACGGCTCGGCACCTCGGTGGCCCGCAACTGGGTCGAGCCGAAACTGGTCGTCGAGGGGGCCCGCGGCTGCTGGTGGGGCGAGAAGCACCACTGCACCTTCTGCGGGCTCAACGGCTCCTTCATGCAGTACCGCTCCAAGACCCCCGAGACCTTCTACTCGGAGATCATGGAGCTCGCCCGGCAGCACCGCGTCCTCGACATGTACCTGGTCGACAACATCCTCGACATGGGCTACCTGACCACGGTCCTGCCCCGCATCATCGAGAGCGGCTACGACCTGCGCATGCACATCGAGATCAAGGCCAACATGCGCCGCAGCCAGCTCCGTACGCTCGCCGACGCCGGACTGATCTACGTCCAGCCCGGCATCGAGAGCCTCAACAACCGCGTTTTGGACCTGATGGACAAGGGCGTCAGCGGCTGCCAGAACGTCCGCATGCTGCGCGACGGCGCCGAGACCGGGCTCTCGGTCGCCTGGAACTACCTGCACGGCTTCCCGGGCGAGACCGCCGAGGACTACGACCCGGTCATCGCCCAGATACCGGCGCTCGAACACCTCAACCCGCCGGTCGACCTGTCCGCGCGCATCGCCATCGAACGCTTCAGCCCCTACTTCAACCGCCCCGAGCTCGGCTTCGACGGTCTGCGCCCCGAGGAGCACTACCGTTTCACCTACGACCTGCCCGAGTCCGAGCTCTACGACCTCGCGTACGTCTTCGAGGCCCCGCAGCGCGGTATCGGCGAGCCCACGGTGACCGCCCTCAACGACGCGCTGGACGCCTGGAAGAAGAACCACGCGGACGCCCGCCTCACCCACGCCGACCTCGGGGACCGCATCGTCCTGGTCAGCCGGCGGCGGATGTTCGCGTGGCGCGCGATGGAGCTGACCGACCCGTTCGAGCTGGTCGCCTTCCGCCTCCTCGACCAGCCGCACACGGCCGCGGCCCTCACCCGCAAGGCAGCCGCCCGGGCCAGGGACGCCGCCCGCGACGAGGGCGAGGTGCAGCGCCTCCTCGACTCCTGGGTCGCGCTCGGCCTGGTCTTCACCGACGGCGGCCAGTACGTCCACATCGCGCCCTCGGCCGTGAACGAGGACCTGCTGCGCCTGGACTTCATGCGCCACGCCCACGCGGCCCTCGACGCGGCCGGACAGCCGTCGGGCCCCGACTCCGCGGGCTCCGGGCCGGCCCGCCCCGAGCCCGCCCGCGCCGAGCCCGCTCCCGTATGACCGCGCCGCCCGCCGACCGCGAAGCCCGTCACAGCCGTAAGAGCCGGAAGACCGTACGAGCCGGAGGACCAGCCCGATGAGCACCGCCCTCACCCCGCGCACCGCGGCCCTCACCGTCACCGCCTGGCGCGACTACGACCCCGACGCCTGCGCGCTGCCCGGGATGCACCTGGGCGACCTCGAACTGACCGGCCCCGCGGGGGAGGAGGCCGACCGGCTGTGGGAGGCGGGCGTGCGCCGCGTCCGCCTCGCCGGGACGGTCGACCTCGCGGACCTGAGCACCCCGGACGCCGCCCGGCGAGCCGTACGCGCCCTGAGCCTGGCCCGCGACCTGACGGCCCGGGCGGTCCTGGTCGAGTGGAAGCTCCGGCTCGACCCGGCCGCCGACGCCGACACCTGGAAGCTGCTGAGCCATATCCAGCCACCGCAGCGCCTGGAGGGCCCCGCCGACGCGGCCGAAGCGCTGCGCCAATGGCGCGAGGGTCACTATCTGTGCAAGTGCCTGTGGCGCCAGGGGCCCGGTTTCGTCCAGATCCGCGACCGCCGCTGGGGCGACCTGCGCCGCTTCACCGCCGACGAGCCGGAGTACCACGAGGTGATCAAGAGCCTCGTCCACGGCGCCCCGGCCGACTCGGTCCCGCCCGCCGTCCTCGCCGACTTCCTCTCCGAGAAGCTGGTCCTGGAGGTGGGCGACCTGGCGTGGTGGCTGCCGTACCGGGTGAACCGCTGGATCCAGGAGGCGATGGCCATCTGAGGACCACCGCCTGGTCAGGCCAGCAGCCGCGCCCGGCACTCCTCCACGTCGAAGTCGCCCTTCGGATACCGCGGGTCGAGTGCGCGCAACTGCTCCAGGAGGAGCCGGCCGACCGCCCAGTTGCGGTACCACTTGCGGTCGGCGGGCACCACGTACCAGGGCGCCTCGTCCGTCGAGCACCGCTCCAGGGCGATCTCGTACGCCTTCCGGTACGCGGGCCACAGCGCCCGCTCGTCGAGGTCGCCCGGGTTGAACTTCCAGTGCTTGTCCGGGTTGTCGAGCCGTTCGAGCAGCCGGCGGCGCTGCTGCTCGGGGCTGATGTGCAGGAAGACCTTGACCAGGCTCACGCCGTCCTCCACGAGCGACTGCTCGAACCGGTTGATCTGCCCGTAGCGGCGCCCCAGCCGCCGGTGCGGGACCAGCTCGTGGACCCGGGCGATCAGCACGTCCTCGTAGTGCGAGCGGTCGAAGATGCCGATCTCGCCCGGCTGCGGCAGCGCCCGCATGATCCGCCACAGGAAGGGGTGGTTCAGCTCCTCGGGGGTGGGCACCTTGAACGCCCTGATCCGGCAGCCGGACGGGTTGAGCATGCCGATGACGTGCTTGACCGTGCCGCCCTTGCCGCTGGTGTCCATGCCCTGGAGCACCAGCAGCACCCGGCGCCGGTCGCCCGCCGTGCTAGCCGCGTACAGCCGCTCCTGGAGCCCGGCGAGCTCCTCGGCCATCCCGGCCGTCGCCGCGAGCCCCTCGGCCTTGTTCCCCGGCCCCGCCGGGACGGCGTCGGCCTCGAAGGCGGCGAGGTCGACGGGCTTGCCGCCAGGGACGCGCAGCAGCCGGCGCAGGTCCGGCTCCGCGGGCTGCTTCGCGCCCTTGCCGCTCTTGCCGCGCTTCTTCGCCACCGCGCACCCCTTCCCGTCGGTTCCCTCGATCGTGCGACGGAACGCGACGCGGCGCGAACGCTAACGGGCGAAGGGACCCGTCACCGCGAAGGTCGTTCCCGGCGTGTAGCAGTTGACGTACATCGTGTGCCCGTCCGGGGCGAAGGTGACCCCCGCGAACTCGCCCCATTCGGGGGAGCCGGGCTTGCCGATGTCCTGCCGCCCGCGCGCCATCGGGTACACCTTGCCGCGCCGGGTCAGTCCGAAGACGTGCTGGGCGCCGTTGCCGTCCTCGCACACCATCAGGCCGCCGTCCGGGGCGAGGCAGATGTTGTCCGGTGACTCGCCGGGCAGCTGGACGTCGGTGGCCGGGCCGAAGACGACGATCAGGGTGAGGCGGCGGTGCCTCGGGTCGTACCGCCACACCTGGCCGAAGTGGTCGGCGCCCGACCCCTCCGCCACGCGCGCGTAGCTGGAGACGAAGTAGACGCAGTCGCCGCTCCAGTAGCAGCCCTCCAGCTTCTGCGCGTGGGTGATGCCGCGCGGGCCGAAGTCCTGGAGCCGGATGGGCGTGCTGCGCGCCGACGGGTCGGGCACCGGCACCCATTCGATGCCCTCGAACCGCGTCCCGGGCTCCTGGACCACGGACAGGTCGGGTACGTCCGGGACGCGCATCGCCTCCAGGGCCCCGCCCGCCCGCAGGGAGCCCGTGCCGCCGAGCGGCCGGTGCGGCAGGAAGCGGTAGAAGAGCCCGAAGGGCCGGGTGAAGGCGTCCTCCGTCTCGTAGACGACACCGCGCCGCGGGTCGACGGCGATCGCCTCGTGCTGGAAGCGGCCCATCGCCGTGAGCGGTTCGGCCCCGGTGCGGCGCGGGTCGGCGCCGTCGACCTCGAAGACGAAGCCGTGGTCCTTGGTGTAGCCGTTGGTGCCCGCCCGGTCCTCGGTCTCCTCGCAGGTCAGCCAGGTGTTCCAAGGGGTACGGCCGCCCGCGCAGTTGACGGCGGTGCCGCTGATGGCGACCCGCTCGGACAGCACCCGGTTGTCGCGGTCGAGCTCCAGGGCCGTACAGCCGCCCTTGCCCATCGGGTCGTACACCAGTCCTTCGACGTGCGGGACCGGGATCGCGGCGGTCACCCGGTTCTCGTGGTTGCGCACCAGCCGGACGCCCCCGCGGGGCCCCGCGAACGCGGCCATGCCGTCGTGGTTGCTCGGCACCCGGCCCTCACCGGAGCGCAGCGGGTCCCCCTCGCGGGAGAGCACCCGGTAGCGGAACCCCTCCGGCAGATCGAGCAGACCGGCCGGGTCCGGAACGAGCGGCCCGTAGCCGCGCCGGCCGACGGCGGCCGCGGGGCTCCCGGCGAAGAGCTCGCCGACGGCGCCCGTGAAGGCGATCGCGACGGCCGAGGCGCCGGTGCGGGCCAGGATCTGACGTCGTGTTGCTCGTGCTTCGGACATGAGGCAACTCCCCTGTTGGCGGACAGGAAGACGTGACCCGCATGATCTATCACGCGATCAGGTGATAGGAGAACCATGCGGGCCGTGTCGCCTCAGGTGGCCGGAAAAGGCCGGTGACTCAGGCCAGCTCGGCGGTGAGCGTGATCGTCGTCCCCGTCAGCGCCTGGCTGACCGGGCAGTTCTTCTTGGCGTCCTCGGCCGCGGCGGAGAAACCCGACTCGTCCAGGCCCGGCACCTCGCCGCGCACGGTGAGGTGGATGCCGGTGATGCCCTCGCCCGGCTGGAACGTCACGTCCGCCTTGGTCTCCAGCCGGGTGGGCGGGTTGCCCGCGCCGGTCAGGGCGTGCGAGAGGGCCATGGAGAAGCAGCTGGAGTGGGCCGCCGCGATGAGCTCCTCCGGGCTGGTCTTGCCGTTGGCCTGCTCGGCGCGGGACGCCCAGCTGACCGGCTGCTCACCGATGCCGGACGAGTCGAAGGTGACGGTCCCCGAGCCCTTGAGGAGCTCGCCCTCCCAGACCGTGTGCGCCGTACGCGTGGTGGCCATGATGTTTCCCTTCTCGTGACTGAGGGGGCGCGGGGCCCCCTGTGCGCCAAACCTACTGCGCGACAAGCCCCTTCGCGTCGCGCGCGAGGGCGGTGAGCCGGGAGATCGCCCGGAAGTACTTCTTCCGGTAGCCGCCGTTCAGCATCTCGTCACTGAAGAGCCGGTCGAAGGGGGCCCCGGACGCCAGCACCGGCACCTCGCGGTCGTAGAGCCGGTCGGCCAGGACCACCAGCCGCAGCGCCGTCGACTGGTCGGGGACCGGCCGCACATCGGTGAGGCAGACCGCCTTCACCCCGTCGGTGAGCGCCCCGTACCGGCTGGGATGGACCCGCGAGAGATGGCCGAGCAGCCCGGGGAAGTCGTCGAGCGCCGCGCCCTCGGTCGCGTACGCGGCCTTGGTGACCTGCTCGTCCGAGAACGGCGCCGGGGCCTCGGGCAGCCCCCGGTGGCGGTAGTCCTCGCCGTCGATCCGCAGCGGGCGGAAGTGCGCCGACAGGCCCTGGATCTCCCGCAGGAAGTCGACCGCCGCGAACCGGCCCTCGCCCAGCTTGCCGGGCAGCGTGTTGGAGGTCGCGGCCAGCGCCACGCCCTGCTCCACCAGCTTGCCGAGCAGCGAGGACACCAGCACCGTGTCGCCCGGGTCGTCCAGCTCGAACTCGTCGATGCACAGCAGACGGTGCCCGCTGAGGGTGCGCACGGTCTGCTGGAAGCCCAGCGCGCCGACCAGGTTCGTCAGCTCGACGAAGGTGCCGAACGCCTTCAGGGAGGGCTCGGCCGGGGTGGCGTGCCACAGCGAGGCCAGCAGATGGGTCTTGCCGACCCCGTACCCGCCGTCGAGGTAGACCCCGCGCGGGCCCGCGGGCGCGGCGGGCTTGCGGGCGAACCACTTGCGGCGCCCGCCGCCGCTCGCGTGCGCGCCGCCCAGACCGGCCGCGAAGGAGGCGAGCGCCGTGACGGCCTCGCTCTGGCTGGGCTGGTTGGGGTCCGGTACGTACGTCTCGAAGCGGACCGAGTCGAACCGCGGCGGCGGCACCATCTCGGCGACCAGACGGTCGGCGGGGACATGCGGCTCGCGGGCGCAGAGCGACAGCGGGGCCGCTTGGGTTATGGGGCTGGTCGACACAGTTCCCCACTGTAAGCGCCGTGTAAGACTGCACGGATGCGACGCCTGTTCCCTGTGACCGACCAGACACCCGCCTGCGAAGACGGCGAGTGGTCGTTCGACGCGCTGGCCGAGGCCTACGCGTACCCCGAGACGGACGGCCCCTACCTGCGGGCCAACATGGTCTCCTCGCTGGACGGCGCGGGCCAGCACGAGGGCCGCTCCCACCCCCTGTCGTCCGACACCGACATGCGGATCTTCGGCACCCTGCGGGCGCTGGCCGATGTGGTCGTGGTGGGTGCGGAAACGGTACGCCAGGAGGGTTACCGCCCGGCCAGGGCGCGGGAGGTCTTCGCGGACCGGCGCGCGGCGGCGGGCCAGGGCCCGGCCCCGGCCATCGCGGTGGTCACGGCCAGCCTCGACCTGGACTTCGGCCTGCCCCTGTTCACCTCGCCGCTGGTCCCGACGATCGTGCTGACCGGCGCCGCGGCGCCCCCGGACCGGGTCCGCGAGGCGGAGGTGGCCGGCGCCGAGGTCGTGATCGCCGGTGACGGGCCGGGCGTGGAGCCCGACCGGGCCGTCGAGGCGCTGGCCTCGCGCGGGATGCGGCGGATGCTCACCGAGGGCGGCCCCCGCCTGCTGGGCCAGTTCGTGGCCGCCGGAGTGCTCGACGAGCTCTGTCTGACGGTGTCGCCGCTGCTGACCGCGGGCACGGCCCAGCGGATCGCCGGAGGGCCCGCGGTGAGCGCCCCTGAGCAGTTCCGGCTGGAGTCGCTGCTGGAAGAGGCCGGGTTCCTCTACACCCGTTACCGTCGGATCTGACAATCAGCGGAATTTGCCGTTCCGGTTAGCTCCGGTTGGGCACACTTACTCACGCAGACCCCGTGCGGGCACGGGGAAGGATGGTTTCCGCAGGGGCGGGTAACCACGTCGAGGCCCCGCTGCCTCGCGGGGTACCGCCGGAGTGAAGAGAAGGGCGTTTGTCGTGTTCACAAGCGTATTGATGATCGAGAAACCCCTGACCTCCGTGGACGTGGAATTCGTCACCACCCTGCACGGCGACGAGCCCGTCTCCTTCGTCGTGCTCATGCAGCCCCGCGGCGACCAGGACCGCCTCCTGCGCGCCATCGACGACGTGGCCCTCGGTGAACTCGACGAAGCCGTCCACGAGGCCGACGAACCCGAGGGTCCGGAGGCCCAGGCCCCCGCCGCCCGCGCCCTGGAGCACTCCCTTCAGTCCCTGCGCGCCGGCGGCAGCGCCGCCGTCGGCCAGCTCGTCGAGGACCACCCCCTGGACCTGCTGAAGTCCGTCGTCGACGAGGTCAAGGCCGACGAGGTCATCGTCCTGACGGCGCCCCACTACGTGGAGGAGTTCTTCCACCGCGACTGGGCCTCCCGCGCCCGCCACAAGGTCGGCGTCCCCGTCCTGAAGCTCTTCGCGCACAGCGAGGAGGCGCACAGCGAATAGGGTGATGGCTCACTGGACCGGCCGACCGGTCCAGTGCCGCCGGCCCTACCGGCCGGCACTCACTCCGTACGCCGCGCACCCCCGGGAGACACACGCAAATGGCACCCGCGATCCCCACCGCCATGGAACGGCCGCACTTCATCGGCATCGGTGGTGCCGGAATGTCGGGGATCGCGCAGATCCTGGCCCGACGCGGCGCCAAGGTCGCGGGCAGCGACGCCAAGGAGTCCGAGACGGCCGAGGCGCTGCGGGCACTGGGCGCCACCGTCCACATCGGGCACGCCGCCGAGCACCTCGCCGCCGACGCCACCAGCGTCGTCGTCTCCAGCGCCATCCGCGCCGACAACCCCGAGCTCGTCCGCGCGGCCGAGCTCTCCGTCCCCGTCGTCCACCGCTCCGACGCGCTCGCCGCGCTCATGGGCGGCCTGCGCGCCATCGCCGTCGCCGGCACCCACGGCAAGACGACCACCACCTCGATGCTCGCCGTCGCCCTCACCGAGCTGGGCCTCGACCCCTCGTACGCGATCGGCGGCGACCTCGCGGGACCCGGCACCAACGCCCGCCACGGCGAGGGCGACATCTTCGTGGCCGAGGCGGACGAGAGCGACCGCAGCTTCCAGAAGTACGACCCCGAGGTCGCCATCGTCCTCAACGTCGAGCTCGACCACCACGCCAACTACGCATCGATGGACGAGATTTACGAGTCCTTCGAGACCTTCGTCGGCAAGGTCGTCCCCGGCGGCACCCTCGTCGTCTCCGCCGATCAGTCGGGCGCCGTCGAGCTCACCCGCCGCGTCCGCGACCTCTCCTCGCTCAAGGTCGTGACGTACGGACAGGACGAGCACGCCGACGTACGCGTCCACAGGATCACCCCGCGCGGTCTGACCAGCGAGGTCACCGTCCTGCTCGGCGGCAAGTACCTGACCTTCACGGTCTCCGTCCCCGGCCGCCACTACGCCCTCAACGCCGTGGCCGCGCTCGCCGCCGGCGTCGCCCTCGGCATCCCGGCGCACAACCTGGCCTCCGCCCTCGGCAAGTACACCGGCGTCAAGCGCCGCCTCCAGCTCAAGGGCGAGGCCGCGGGCGTCCAGGTCATCGACTCCTACGCGCACCACCCGACCGAGATGACCGCGGACCTGGAGGCCATGCGCTCCGCCGCGTCCGACTCCCGGCTCCTCGTCGTCTTCCAGCCCCACCTCTTCTCCCGCACCCAGGAGCTGGGCACCGAGATGGGCCGCGCGCTCGCGCTGGCCGACGCCTCGGTGGTCCTCGACATCTACCCCGCGCGCGAGGACCCGATCCCGGGCGTCACCAGCGCACTGATCATCGACGCGGCCCGGGCGGCCGGCGCCGACGTCACGACCGTCCACGACAAGACGACGGTGCCGGACGTGATCGCGGGAATGGCCAGGCCCGGCGACCTCGTTCTCACCATGGGCGCGGGCGACGTGACGGACCTGGGCCCCCAGATCCTGGCCCGCCTGTCGAACTGAGGGAGTCCCTGCCATGGCGTACGAGGTCGAGAAGCCGGACGAGCAGTGGCGCGCGGAGCTGAGCCCCGCGGAGTACGCGGTACTGCGCCAGGCCGGCACCGAACCCGCCTTCGTGGGTGAGTACACGGACACCAAGGCGAAGGGCGTCTACTCCTGCCGGGCCTGCGGCGCGGAGCTCTTCACCTCCGAGACGAAGTTCGAGTCGCACTGCGGCTGGCCGTCGTTCTTCGACCCGAAGGACACGGACGCGGTGGAGCTCATCTCCGACCGCTCGCTCGGGATGGTCCGTACGGAGGTGCGCTGCGCCCGCTGCGGCTCACACCTCGGCCATGTCTTCGAGGGCGAGGGCTACCCGACCCCGACCGACCAGCGGTACTGCATCAACTCCATCTCGCTGCGGCTGACGCCGGACGAGGGCTGAGAGCGAATGACGCGTGACGCGGGGACCGGCGCGGTTTGACGCCGGTCCCGCAGGCGCGTAAGGTTCTTCGAGTTGTCACGGAGCCGGAACGGTTCTGCGACAGCCGTCCGCCGCAGACTTGCGGCAACCCAACTCAGCACGACCTCCTCACCGGAATGAATTTCGGCATGCCGAATTTTATTTCGAATGGGAGTGGACGACGCGAACGGCCCGATTAGGAGCCGCCCGGGGAATCCGCTAGAGTCTGGGACGTCGGAACGGCCCAACAGCCGGAAAGACAAAACGACTTGACCTGGGAGACCGGGAATCGGACACGAAAGAGTCTGATAGAGTCGGAAACGAAGGAAGCGCCCGGAGGGCCCGGAAACGGGAACGAAGGAAGCGTCCGTACCTTGAGAAC
>NZ_JBEXWK010000046.1:0-45872 GCF_040629815.1 Streptomyces sp. NPDC005878 | reverse complement strand
GGAACTGCGCGAGCAACCCAGCTCAACCGTCAGCGGACCACCGGGCCCTGAGGGGGCGCGGGGAACTGCGCGAGCAACCCAGCTCAACCGTCAGCGGACCACCGGGCCCTGAGGGGGCGCGGGGAACTGCGCGAGCAACCCAGCTCAACCGTCAGCCGACCACCGGGCCCTGAAGGGGCGCGGGGAACTGCGCGAGCAAGCCAAGTCAACCCGCAGCGGACCACCGGGCCCTGAAGGGGCGCGGGGAACTGCGCGACCAGCCCCCGCCGGTCCGCAGGTCACCGCAAGGCGGGGGCGGGGCCGGGGGCCGCAGGCCCCGGACAAGCAGGGGGCCCGGGGGCGCAGCCCCCGGCAAACACCTCGGCCCCCGGACAAGTCACCTCGCCCCCGGGCAAGTCACCCCACCCCACCCCCGGAGGGTTTAGGGAACGGGCGGGGTGGGGGAAAGCGCCACCGCCACTATCGCCCGCACCTGCCCCACAATCACCCCCCGATTCCGCTCGAACCCCGCATCCGTCACCTCCCCCGACGACGGATCCTCGTTCCCCGCCCCGAACTCCAGCACCGGCGTGTGCACATGACCCCCCGGGACCGACAGCCCCAGCCGGTCCCGCAGCAGCGTCGCCCGGTACGCGATCTCGTTGGAGAGGTAGTCGCCCCCGCCCCCGGCCCGCGCCACGGACCCCGCCGACGGCCCGTCCTCCCGTACCACCGGCCCCGTACCGCCCGCCGGGATCTCCGTCACCGACGTGTGGTCGTACACCGGGAACGGGCCGGTGCGGGCCGCCACGATCGCCGCGTACGGCAGCGTCGTCCTCGTCCACTGCGGCCGGCTCGCCGGGTCGGGGACCGGCACGGGCTCCGTGCGCGAGACGTTCTCGTTGTCCGGGAACCCGCCCCGCCACGCCCCGTTGAAGCGCTCGACGTCGATCCGCCCGACCCGCCCCTGGCTCACCGTGGTGAACAGGTCCACCCGGGGCAGCACCGGCCGCAGCGTCCGCTCGACCGTGCCCGCCGCGAAGTCGTCCCAGCGGACGGGGAACATCGCCGTCTCGATCCGGGCGGGCCCGGCGGCCGTGCTGATCCAGGTGCCGTCCAGCGCAAGCGCCGTCGCCCCCGAGGGGTTGCCGATCCGGATGTCCCGGTCGAGCGTGAACGGGTCGAAGCCGGTGACCAGGATCCTCTTGTAGCCGGCGCCCGAGCCGAGGCGAATCGAGTCCTGGCCCCGAGAGCCCCGCTCCAGACGGTCGAGCAGCGCCGCCCGCCGCGCGGCGGACAGCCCGAACCCGGGCTCCCAGCCCCGCAGCTCGCGCGTCATCCCCAGCCGCGCCCAGTACAGCGGCCGGTCGTCGCCCCGGCTCAGGTCGCCGCCCGCCGGGCCGCGCCCCTGCGCCCGGTCCACCGCCCGCCGCCACAGCCCGGCGCCCTCCCGGGCGACCAGCCGCTCGGCCTCGCGGTAGGACCGTACGCCGTCGAGCTCCCGCGCGAACCGCGCGGCCACGTCGTCGAACCCGGAGCGCCGCAGTATCTCCTGCGGCACGGCCCGGTCCAGACGCTGTTCCTCCACCGTCGGCGGCGCCCCCGTCGCGGTCCGCGCCTGCGCCTGCGCCGGGACCGGCGCGAGCGCCGCGCCGACCGTCATCGAAGCGACCAGCAGGGCGAGCCGCGCCACCCGTACGCCCCGTCCACCCCGTACACGCCGTCCACGAACCACTGGGCATCCTTCCCTCAAGGCCTGGGCGGCCAGTATCGAGAAGGAACTCCCCGGTGAACAGGGGGTCCCGGAGTGACGGGAGGGATCCGGCCGTCAGGCCGGCGGGCGCGCCGCCGTCACATTGCGGTACGCGATCTCCGCCAGCCGCCCCTGCCCGTCCTTGCTGGGGTGGAACCAGTCCCAGTGGCTCAGCTGCTCGCCGGTGAAGCGGTAGTCGAAGACCGCGCCGCCGTCGTAGCGGCAGTAACGGTCCTTCGCGCACACGTCCTTCAGCGCCTTGTTGTACGCCACCACGCGCGCGTACACCGCGTCGCGCCGCTCGGCCGCCGCGGGCCCCAGATCGTCGGCGTCCCCCAGCATCGACTGGCAGATGCCGAGCTTCCAGATCTGCTTGCCCAGCGCGTTGCCCCGGCCCTGCGACCACAGGCGTTTGAGGTCCGGCACGCTCGACACGTACACCTGCGTCTTGGGCAGCCCGGCGCGCAGCTGGCGCAGCGACCGCTCGAAGCCCGACCGGAAGTCGGCCACCGAGGTCATGCCGTCGACCGAGTCCCGGCAGGCGTCGTTGCCGCCGACCATCACCGTGACCAGCTCGGGGCGGTGGGCCGCGGCCCGGGTCAGCTGGGCCGGGAGGTCGGACATCCGGGCGCCGGTACGGGCGTAGTTCCAGCTGCGGGCGGCGGCGGAGGCGGGACCGAGCAGCCGGGACGCCAGCGAGCGCACCCCCGCGTCGCTGCCGGTCGCCCAGGACGCCTCGGGGCAGTCGGCGAGGACCATGCAGGCGTCGAAGCCCCGGGTGATGGAGTCGCCCACGGCGGCGATCGACGCGGGGCGCGGGTTCCAGGGGGAGGAGGGTGTCGGCGAGGGCTTGCGGGCGGTTCCGGGGCGGTGCTCGACCGGCGCGCCCGAGCTCGTGCACCCTGCCGTGACGGCGAGCGCGAGCGCGGTGAGGGCGGCGGCGGGCGCGGTGCGGCCCCGCGCGGTGCGGCCCCGGCGTGTCGGCGGCGTCCCCTGGTCCATCCCCATGGTCCCCTCCCTCGGGTGCCCCTGGCGTCCTGGCGAGTGAAAGCTTCGTGTTTCCCGGGCCCAGGACCGACCGTACGACACCTTTCTGTCTGCTCCGCGCGGTAGCTTTGGCCCGTCCAGCCAGAGGTGCCACGCCAGACGGCTCCGGTAAATTACATCACGTCACATACTGTCCCCATTCAGGAGATTAACTCCCGATGCTGTTTACTGTTGAACCCCGGGGCAGAATGTCAGGTGCTGTCCTGACCGGGACCGGTAGGGGCGCGAGGCCGCTGGGGAAGGCGAACCTCGAACCGCACTGGAGGTCCCGGTGACGACACGTGGAGTTCTGTACATCCACTCCGCCCCCCGCGCGCTGTGCCCGCACGTCGAGTGGGCCGTGGCGGGGGTGCTCGGTGTGCGCGTCCAGCTCGACTGGATCCGCCAGCCCGCCTCGCCCGGCACCTGGAGGGCCGAGTTCTCCTGGCAGGGCGAGCCCGGCACGGCGTCCAAACTCGCGTCCGCCCTGCGCGGATGGCAGATGCTGCGGTTCGAGGTCACGGCGGAGCCGTGCGCCACGGCCGAGGGCGAGCGCTACAGCGCCACGCCCGACCTGGGAATCTTCCACGCCGTCACCGGCATCCACGGCGACATCCTGATCCCCGAGGACCGGCTGCGGGCGGCGCTGGCCCGCTCGCTGCGCGAGGAGACCGACCTGGAGGCCGAGATCGCCCGCCTCCTCGGCAAGCCCTGGGACGACGAGCTGGAGCCGTTCCGGTACGCGGGCGAGGGCGCGCCCGTGCGGTGGCTGCATCAGGTCGTCTGACCACCCGGGCCGACGCGCCCATGAGCAGCGGAAAGGGCCCCCACCGAGCGGTGGGGGCCCTTTCCGGTCGGCTACGGGCGCCGTGGACGCGCGGCTCAGACGGAGCGGAACGCCAGGACGACGTTGTGGCCGCCGAAGCCGAACGAGTTGTTGATCGCGGCGATCGACCCGGACGGCAGCGCGCGCGGCTCGCCCCGCACGATGTCGGCCTCGACCTCGGCGTCGAGCTCGTCGACGTTGATGGTCGGGGGCGCGACGCGGTGGTGCAGCGCCAGGACCGTCGCGACGGTCTCGATGCCGCCGGCGCCGCCGAGCAGATGCCCGGTCATGGACTTGGTCGCGGAGACCGCGATGTGGTCCATGTCGTCGCCGAGGACCTTGCGCAGCGCCTTGATCTCGGCGACGTCGCCCTGCGGAGTGGACGTCGCGTGCGCGTTGAGGTGGACGACCTCGGACGGCTTGAGGTCCGTGGAGTCCAGCAGGTTCTGCAGGGCCGCCGCGACACCCCGGCCGGTCGGCTCGGGCTGCGCGATGTGGTGGCTGTCGGCCGACAAACCCTGTCCGAGCACCTCGCAGTAGACCCGGGCGCCGCGCTTGGCGGCGTGCTCGGCCGACTCCAGGACGACGACACCGGCGCCCTCGCCGAGGACGAAGCCGTCACGGTCCTTGTCGTACGGGCGCGAGGCCTGCTCGGGGTTCTCGTTGTTCTTGGACATCGCCATCATGTTGGCGAACGCCGCCACGGGCAGCGGGTGGATGGCCGCCTCGGTGCCGCCGGCCACCACGACGTCGGCGCGGCCGGTGCGGATCATCTCCACGGCGTAGCCGATCGCCTCGGCGCCCGAGGCACAGGCGGAGACGGGGGTGTGGACGCCCGCGCGGGCGTTCACCTCCAGGCCGACGTTGGCCGAGGGGGAGTTCGGCATCAGCATCGGGACGGTGTGCGGGGAGACGCGGCGTACGCCCTTCTCCTTGAGCACGTCGTACTGGTCGAGCAGCGTGGTCACACCGCCGATACCGGAGGCGATGACCGTGCCGAGGCGCTCGGGGGCGATGGGCTGGTCGTCGCCGGCGGGGGCGGTGTAGCCCGCGTCGGCCCAGGCCTCCTTGGCCGCGATCAGCGCGAACTGCGCCGAGCGGTCCAGCTTGCGGGCGAGCGGGCGGGGCAGTACCTCGCCCGGGTCGACGGCGGCGGTCGCGGCGATGCGGACCGGGAGGTCGGCGAAGCGCTCGCCCTCCAGGGGCCGGACGCCGGAACGGCCCGCCAGCAGACCTTCCCAGGTCGAGGCGGAGTCGCCACCCAGCGGTGTGGTTGCGCCGATACCGGTGACGACCACGGTGCGATTGGTCGAGCTCACAGGAAATTTCTCCACGGTGTAAGGGGGGATCAGCGGCGCCACCGCCGGGTGGCGGCAGTCACGCGGAACTGAGTCCGGGACTGAGTCGGGGACTCAGGCCTGGTGCTTCAGGATGTAGTCCGCGGCGTCGCCGACGGTCTTGAGGTTCTTGACGTCGTCGTCCGGGATCTTGACCTCGAAGCGCTCTTCGGCGGCGACGACGACCTCGACCATGGACAGCGAGTCGACGTCCAGGTCGTCGGTGAAGGACTTGTCCAGCTGGACGTCCTCGGCGGGGATACCGGCGATCTCGTTGACGATCTCGGCGAGACCCTCGAGGATCTCTTCCTGGGTGGCGGCCATGTGGCGCTCCTTCGGTGTTTTTACGGGTATGCGGGCATCCGGAAGATCCGGTGTGCCTAGGGGAGGGTAACGACCGTCGCGGCGTAGACGAGACCCGCCCCGAAGCCGATGACGAGCGCGGTGTCCCCGCTCTTCGCCTGTCCGGTCGCCAGGAGCCGCTCCATAGCGAGCGGGATCGAGGCGGCCGAGGTGTTGCCGGTGGTCTCCACGTCACGGGCGACCGTGACGTGCTCCGGCAGTTTGAGAGTCTTCACCATCGAGTCGATGATCCGCATGTTGGCCTGGTGCGGAATGAAGACGTCCAGGTCGTCCGCGCTGATTCCGGCCGCGTCCAGCGCCTGCTGGGCGACCTTCGCCATCTCGAACACGGCCCAGCGGAACACCGCCTGGCCCTCCTGCGTGATCGCAGGGAACTTGCCCGCGGAGTCGTACTCGGTCCACGGCACGGTCTGCTTGATGGTCTCGGACTTGTCGCCCTCGGAGCCCCAGACGGTACGGGCGATGCCCGGCTCGTCCGCGGGGCCCACGACGACCGCGCCCGCGCCGTCACCGAACAGGAAGGCCGTCGCGCGGTCCTCCAGATCGGTCAGGTCGCTGAGCCGCTCGACGCCGATGACCAGCACGTACTCCGCGGAACCCTCGACGATCATGCCCTTGGCGAGGGTCAGGCCGTAGCCGAAGCCCGCGCAGCCCGCGGAGATGTCGAACGCGGCCGGCTTGACCGCGCCGATCTTGTCCGCGATCTCGGTGGCGACGGCCGGGGTCTGCTTGAAGTGCGAGACCGTGGAGACGATCACTCCGCCGATCTGCTCGGGGGTGAGACCGGCGTCCGCGATGGCCTTGCCCGCGGCCTCCACCGACATCGCCGTCACGGTCTCCTCGTCGGAGGCCCAGTGCCGGGTGGTGATGCCGGAGCGGGAGCGGATCCACTCGTCGGACGAGTCGATCTTCTCCAGGATGACCTCGTTGGGGACCACCCGGGTCGGCCGGTAGCCGCCGACGCCCATGATCCGGGCGAACGGCGCGCCCTTGCTGGGCTTGATCTTCGCCATGCTGCTGGGGCTCCTTATTCGGCACCCGCCGCGTCAGCGGCAGGCGTCCCGGTCTCGGCGATGAGCGCGCGGGCCGCGTCGAGGTCGTCCGGGGACTTCAGGGCGACGGTCCTCACGCCGGGCAGCGCGCGCTTGGCCAGGCCGGTCAGGGTGCCGCCGGGGCACACCTCGATCAGCGCGGTGGCACCGAGTTCCCGGAACCTCTCCATGCAGAGGTCCCAGCGGACGGGGTTCGAAACCTGGTTCACCAGGCGGCTGACGACCTCGGCGCCGGAGGCGACCGTGGCGCCGTCGGCGTTCGAGACGTACGGCATCCTCGGGTCGGAGACGTCGAGCGAGGCCGCGGCCTCGCGCAGCTCCTCGACCGCGGGAGCCATGTGGTGCGTGTGGAACGCGCCCGCGACCTTCAGCGCCACGACCCGGCGCACGCCCTCGGGCTTGTCCGCCTCCAGGGCGGCCAGCTGCTCCAGGGTGCCCGCGGCCACGACCTGGCCGGCGCCGTTCACGTTCGCCGGGGTGAGGCCGAGCTTCTCCAGGTGCGGGAAGACGATCTCGGGCTCACCGCCGAGCAGCGCGGACATACCGGTCGCGGTGATGGCCGCGGCGCGGGCCATGCCCAGGCCCCGGGTGCGCACGAAGCCGAGCGCGGCCTCCTCGGAGAGGACGCCCGCGTACGCGGCGGCGGTGATCTCGCCGACGCTGTGGCCCGCCACCGCGCCGGGGGTGATGTCACCCAGTGCCGCGGCGGACAGCAGACCGGCGGCGACCAGCAGGGGCTGGGCCACGGCGGTGTCGCGGATGGCGTCCGCGTCCGCCTGCGTGCCGTAGTGGACGAGGTCGAGCCCGATGGCGTCGGACCACGCGGCGAGCCGGTCGGCGGCGCCGGGGAGGTCGAGCCAGGGAGTCAGGAAGCCGGGCGTCTGAGCGCCTTGGCCGGGAGCGACGAGTACGAGCACTCTCACACTCTCTCTTGTGGACGGCCCTGCTCGCCCGTGGGGACAGGGACGAAGAACCGTCGGGGGAATTGTGGGTGTCCGACAAAAGTCTAGGACTGAGGATCTCCGTCGGCCAGACGCCCCAGGATCAGGGCGATCCGGAGCGTGAAGGCGGAACGCACATCGGAGGGGGACCAGCCGGTGACGTCCGTCACACGTCGTAGCCGGTAGCGCACGGTGTTGGGGTGGACGAAGAGCATCCGGGCCGCGCCTTCGAGACTGCTCGCCTGTTCCAGATAGACGCTCAGGGTCTCCAGGAGCGCCGAGCCCGCCTCCTCCAGCGGTCTGTAGATCTCCTCCACCAACTGCTCCCGCGCAGCCGGATCGGAGGCGATCGCGCGCTCCGGGAGGAGATCGTCCGCCAGAACGGGCCGGGGAGCGTCCTGCCAGGCCGTGCACGCCTTGAGGCCGGCGGCGGCCGCCTGGGCGGAGCGGGTGGCCGCCAGCAGGTCGGGGACGACCGGTCCGGCCACCACGGGACCGGCCGCGTACGGGCCGATCAGCGCCTTGGCGACCTGGAGCGGATTGTCGCTGCCGCCCGCGATCACGACCAGGCGGTCCCCCAGCACCCCGGTGAGGACCTGGAGCTTGGCGTGCCGGGCGGCCCGCCGGATGGCCTCCACGGTCAGTTCGCTGTCGCCG
This sequence comes from Streptomyces sp. NPDC005878, assembly GCF_040629815.1. Classification (NCBI taxonomy): domain Bacteria; kingdom Bacillati; phylum Actinomycetota; class Actinomycetes; order Kitasatosporales; family Streptomycetaceae; genus Streptomyces; species Streptomyces sp. NPDC005878. Next base: position 37,938 of record NZ_JBEXWK010000046.1, on the reverse strand, counting down.
TCGGGGGCGGTGCCGAGCACCACGCACACGTGCTCGGGGGAGTTCCACCCGAGGGCGGCGGCCCGGGAGACGGCCCCCTCGTCGGCCTCGCCGGAGAGCACCGCGTTGACCACCAGCGACTCCAGACGGGCGTCCCAGGCACCGCGTGCCTCGGCGGCCTGGGCGTACACCTGGGCGGTGGCGAAGGCGATCTCGCGCGCGTAGACGAGCAGGGCCTCGCGCAGGATCGACTCGTCGCCGGGCGCCGCCACCTCCTCGATCGCGGTCTCCATGACCTCGATGGTGGTGCGCACCATCTCGACGGTCTGGCGCAGGGTGATCGCCCGGGTCAGCTCGCGCGGCGCGGTCCCGAAGACGTCCGTGGAGATCGCCTGCGGGGTCTCGGGGTGCCGGAACCACTCGGTGAAGGCCGCGATGCCGGCCTGCGCGACCAGACCGATCCAGGACCGGTTCTCCGGCGGCATCGCCCGGTACCACGGCAGCGTCGCGTCCATGCGGGCGATCGCGTTCGCGGCGAGCCGGCCGGAGGACTGCTCAAGGCGCTTGAGGGTCGCGGTGTGCGGATGGGCGGCGGTCGGCGGCTGCGGCGATTCGGGTTCGGGCACGGGGACAAGACTGCCTTATCAGGACGGGTGCGTGCCCTGCCGGGGGTTCGGGGGGCGTTCCGGGGGCGCCCGGCGGGGCTACCGTGGACCCCGTGATTTCCGTGAGGCGCGCCGACGGGCGCTACCGGGGCGGCGACGCGGCGGCCGGCATCGAGTCCCTGCACGCGTTCTCCTTCGGCCGTTTCTACGACCCGGACAACCTGCGCTTCGGCCCGGTCCTGGCCTGCAACGAGGAACGGCTCGCCCCGGGGGCGGGCTTCGGTGAACACCCGCACAGCCACACCGAGATCGTCACCTGGGTGGTGGAGGGCGAGCTCACCCACCGCGACTCCACGGGCCGCGCCACGGTCGTACGGCCGGGGGACGTCCAGCACCTCAGTTCGGCCGCCGGGGTGCGGCACGAGGAGCGCAACGACGGCACGGCCCCGCTGGTCTTCGTCCAGATGTGGCTCGCCCCCAGGGAGCCCGGCGGCACCCCGTCGTACGAGATCGTCCGGGGCATAGCCGACTCCACGCCGTACGCGGTCCTGGCGTCCGGGGCGCTGCTGCACGTCCGCCGCCTCGCGCCCGGCGAGCGCACGGCGGTGCCGGACGCGCCCGGGGTGTACGTCCACGTGGTACGGGGCGAGGTCGACCTGGGCCCCGAGCGACTGGGCCCCGGCGACGCGGTGCGCACCACGAACGAGCCGGCCCTGGAAGCGATCGCCCGCACCGGGGCGGAGCTGCTGTTCTGGGAGCTGAACGAGGTGTAGCGCGCTTTCCCTGCGGCTGAGCCGGGTACTCCGGCTGCGGCGGACAACCTGGGGGGCGCGGGGAACTGCGCGAGCAACCCACCACCGTCCCGCAGCCGAAGTCCGGCCCATAAGGGGCGCGGGGAACTGCGCGAGCAAGTCACCACCCACCCGCACCCGACCGACTACGCGAGTTCCCCCCGCACCGCGTCGGTGAACGCGGGCCACACCTCGGCCGCCCACGGCCCGAACGCCCGGTCCGTCAGGGCCACGCACGCGGCCGAGACGTCCGGATCGATCCACACGAACGTCCCCGCCTGCCCGAAGTGCCCGAAGGTCCGGGGCGAGGAGGAGGCCCCCGTCCAGTGGGGGGACTTCGCGGACCGGATCTCGAACCCCAGGCCCCAGTCGTTGGGGTTCTGGTGCCCGAACCCCGGCAGCACCCCCTTCGTCCCCGGGAACTGCACGGTCATCGCCTCGGCGACCGTCATCGGGTGCAGCAGCCGCGGCGCCTGCACCTCCGCCGCGAACCGCACCAGGTCGTCGACCGTGGAGACGCCGTCCTTGGCGGGCGAGCCGTCGAGCGAGGTCGACGTCATCCCCAGCGGTTCGAGCACGGCCTGGCGCAGATAGTCCGCGAAGGGGATGTCCGTCGCCTTGGCGATGTGGTCGCCCAGCACCTCGAACCCGGCGTTGGAGTAGAGCCGCCGCTCCCCGGGCGCCCCCATCACCCGGTGCTCGTCGAACGCGAGCCCCGAGGTGTGCGCCAGCAGATGCCGTACGGTCGAGCCCTCGGGCCCGGCGGGCTCGTCCAGCTCGACGGCGCCCTCCTCGTACGCGACCAGCGCGGCGTACGCGGCGAGCGGCTTGGTGACGGAGGCGAGCGGGAAGCGCTGCCCGGTGGGGCCGTGCGCGCCCGCGACGGTGCCGTCCGCCCGGACGACGGCGGCGGCCGCGTGCGGCACGGGCCAGTTCTCGATCAGCGCCAGGCTCTTCATACGTACGAGCCTAAACGGTCCCGTAAGGACCTCCGCGAACGGTCGCGCGGGGACCTCTGCCGCACAATCCCCTTGCTTGGAGTGCACTCCAACCTTCTAGGTTGGGGGTCATGACGGTGATCGAGAGCATCCCTGTGAAGCCGGCGGTCGTGGACCTGTGCAAGGCCCGCCCGACGCACCCGCGCCCCGAGGGCCAGGACCGCTACACGATCAGCGAGGTCGCGGCGCTGAGCGGGCTCACCGCGCACACCCTGCGCTGGTACGAGCGGATCGGCCTGATGCCGCACGTGGACCGTTCGCACACCGGGCAGCGGCGGTTCACCAACAAGGACCTCGACTGGCTGGTCTTCGTCGGCAAGCTGCGGCTGACCGGGATGCCGGTCGCGGACATGGTCCGCTACGCCGAGCTGGTCCGGGAGGGCGCGCACACCTTCGACGCCCGGCAGGAGCTCCTGGAGCAGACCCGGCGCGACGTCCTGACGCGCATGGCGGAGCTCCAGGACACCCTCGCCGTGCTCGACCACAAGATCAACTTCTACGCGGACGCCCGCCGGGTGTCGGAGACGGCCTGAACGGCGGCGGAGGGGGAGACACCCCGAGCGGGCGGACCGCGGCGAGGCGTCGCCGGACCGCTGCGAGGACCCGGGCGGACCGCGGTGAGGACCAGGGTGGACCGCTGCGAGGACCCGGGCGGACCGCGGCGAGGCGACGCCGGACCGCTGCGAGAGACGGCCCCGTCCTCACAGCTCCGCCAGCAACTCCGCCTTCTTCGCGCTGAATTCGTCGTCCGTCACCAGCCCGGCCCGGTGGAGTTCACCCAGGTGCCGGATTCTTTCGGCGATGTCGGCGGGGTCGCGCCGCCCCGCGGGCACGGTCGCCACCGGGACCGGGGCGCCGGCCCCCTCCCGGATCGCCTGGAGGACGGCCGCCGCGAACGGCAGCGACTCGTGGACCGGCCCGTACCCGAGGCCGAAGACGACCGCGGCCGGGTCCTGGTCGGCCTGGGGCGCGGCGGCCTCGGCGTCGCGACGCAGCAGGCGCAGATAGCCGTCGAAGACCTCCGGCGAGCGCCACTCGACCCCGCAGAGCGAGGCCAGCGGGAACGTCTGGTCGCCCGCCTTCCACTTCGCCGAGGAGGCACCCGTCCAGAACCAGCGGAACGACACCTGGCGGCCGTCGAAGGACGCCTTCCCGTCGTACGCCTTGAAGCTCTGCGGCAGCTCCGGCGCGGCCACCACGTACCGCTCGGACGGCTCCGCCGCGTCCGGGCCCAGCAGCGCGCGCAGCTCGTCCGCGTAGTACTCCGCGAGCGTCTCGCGCTCCGCCGGCAGCACCAGGCGGTACGGATCGCACCCGTCCTTCAGCTGTCCCGCCGCGGCCTCCATCAACGGATCGGCGCCGGGTCTCGGCACCGCGTGCAGCACCACCGTGCCGCGCTTTCCCGGGGTCAGCGTCACCGACTCCAACGCCTCGTGGGGGACGCGCCGTTCGCGCAGCGCCGTGAACAGCTTCGGCGTGCGGATCCCCCGTTCGAAGCGGATGAGTACGGAGTCGGACTCGAACTCCCAGGTGGCATGAATTCCGGCCAGCACATCACCCATGCGCCTCATCGTAGGCGGCGCGCGCCCGCGCGTCCCCCCTCGGCGTCGGCCGCAATGTCACACGTATGTATGCGGCGCCACCGATTTCTACGCGCGTCAGGCCGCGTCCGCGCCGGAAATACCGCGCTGGCAGGCCGCATTGCCTTTGAGACAGCTGACGGACTCGTACGAACCGACGCCGATGGCGGCGAAGTTGGCGAGGCTCTGGGTGCCGGGCACGAAATAACCCGCGTGGCCCACCGCGCCTGCCGCCGAGAGCACCCGCGCGCCGAACCCGGAGGAGACCGGGTCCGCGCCGTGGCCCAGGCCCGCGACGTCCAGGTGCGGCACGTCCTCGATCCAGTCGTCGCGGTCCCGCGTCGCCCAGACCCGGGCGGAGGTGCCCAGGTGGGAGGCGCTCTGGGTGCGCATGCCGGGGCTGCCCGCGACCGCGATGTCGACGACGCGGGGCGGCAGCCGGTGCGCGGCGACGCCGCACAGCACCGAGCCGTAGCTGTGGCAGAACAGGGAGACCGGCGCGTTGCCGGGCAGGGCGCGGACCAGGTGGTCGAGCCGGACCGCCCCCTCCTCGGCCAGCCGGCCGATCGCGGAGTCGATGCCGAGCCCGGCCGGGGTGGTGTAGTCGGCCCAGGCGATCACGGCGGTGCGGGTGCGCGGGCCCGCCGCGCGCTCCGCCGCGTACAGCGACTGCGCCATGCCCACCGGGGCGGAGTACTGGCGCGAGGTCCTCTCGAACGTCATGACGTTGGTGTCGACGCCCGGGATGACCACCGAGACGCGCTCGGCGTGTTCGAGGTCGCCGAAGACCTCGGCGACCCGGCCGCTGTCCCACGGGTCGAAGGCGAGGATCTGGCGGTCGCCCGCGATCAGCGACTCGTACCGGTGCATCCGGCGGGCCGCGCCGCGGCGGCCGTCGACGGTGAGCCGGGCGTCGTGCATCCGGGCCCGCTCGGTGTCGCGCGCCTCGGCCAGGGCCAGCCGGTTCGCCTCGTAGCGCAGCGGGACCGGGGCGCCGTTGAGGTTGCCGACGACCAGCGGGTAGCGCCGGGCCAGGTCGGTGCGCTCGGGGGCGCTCAGGGAGGCGAAGAAGCGGGCGAGCCGGCGCGGTGAGGTGTCCGGGGCCGGGAGCTTCTGGCCGTCGAGCGTGCCCCGCGCCCAGGCGGCGAGGGCGACGGCACGCGGCTCCGTCGACCCCTGGTGGCCGCGGACCGCGGTCCAGCCCGAGGTCGCGAGCATCATGAACACGACGCCGAGCGCGAGCAGCGCGCGCCAGACGTTGAGGGTGGGGGAGGAGTCGAAGGAAGTCACTGCGGTACAGAGTATGAGGCGCGGGAGGCGCCCTGGGGTGACAGTGACTCAGATCACGTTTGAGCAGGTCGTGGAGGGTGAGCCGGTGTCACCTACCGCGCGCGCGGGCGCACGCTCCGTGCGGCGCGCGCCCGCGGTGATCAAGTACGCCGGGAATGCGCCCGCCACTCGGCCGCATCCCCTTTCCCCTCGGCTGAACGCCCTTTCCTCCTGGTCAGGCGCGCCCATCGCCTCACGGGTGCCGGGACCGGACGGCCGGGCCGGGTTCCGGGCGGCCGCCGCGACGCGCCCCCGCCCGTGCTTCCGCGCCGCCTCCCCGCACCCGCCCGCGACTCTCGTCACACCGGGGTGCCCCGCCCCCGAGGAGGCGGTCGGCGCGGCACGCCGGCCGCGGTTCGTCTCCGTGTCGTCACCCCCGCGGCGCCCTTCACCGGTCCGGGTGAATCCGGGCCGTACGGAAACCCGGGGCCGCCGGGGTGCGTTCTGTGATCAAGGAGGCCGCGACAACCGGGGCCGACGACACGGGGGTTGACCGATGACACGTACGACCACGGCTGCCGCGGCTGCGGCCGTCCTCGCCACCACGGCGTTCCTGCTGCCCGCTCCGGCGCACGCGGTCCCGCCGCGGCTCGGTGCTTGCGCGCCCGGCGAGCTGTGCCTGTGGAAGCAGCCGGACTTCCGGGGCGGCCGCCAGATGTACGACCTGCGGACCGTCGAGATCGAGAGCTGCACGGCGTTACCGGCCGGCGTGGACGCGGTCTCCCTCGCCAACCGGACGGGCCGCCCGGTGACGGTGTACCAGTCGGGGGAGTGCGCGGAGACGGCCGAGTTCGCCACCTATCCCGGCGGGGGCTCCTGGGTGCCGCAGAATCCGTACCGGGTGCGGGCCTTCAAGGTCTGGGAGAGCTGAGCCGCCATGGGAGCCCTGGCCCCGCCGGGCGCCCCGGCCCACCCCGCCGCCTCGGCCCCGCCGGGCACTCTGGCCCCGCCGGGCGCCCCGGCTCACCCGGCCGCCTCGGCCCCGCCGGGCACTCTGGCCCCGCCGGGCGCCCCGGCTCACCTCGGCGTCTCAGCTCAGGGGCGCGCCCCGGGTGCGCTGTCCGCAGGCGCACTCCGCCGCGCCCGTCAGCGCCGACACCTGCCCGCGCAGCGACCGCACCTCCTGGGTGAGCGTCTCCAGGAGGGCGGTCTGGCGCCGCTCCTCCGCGTCGTCGCGCTCGAAGCGGGAGATGAACCAGGCCGCGATGTTCGCCGTCACCACACCGAGCAGGGCGATGCCGGAGAGCATCAGCCCCACGGCGATGAGCCGCCCGAGCCCGGTGGTGGGCGCGTGGTCGCCGTAGCCGACGGTGGTCATCGTGGTGAACGACCACCACACCGCGTCACCCAGCGTCTTGATGTTCCCGTGCGGCGCGTCCCGCTCCACCTCCAGGACGGCCAGCGAGCCGAACATCAGCAGCCCGACCACCGCCCCGCCGACATAGACGGTCAGCTGTATCTGCGGGGCCATCCGCGCCCGCCGTCCCACCAGGGCGAGCGTGGAGACGACCCGGAGCAGCCGCAGCGGCTGGATCATCGGCAGGACCACCGCGAGCAGGTCCAGCCAGTGCGTGCGGACGAACAGCAGCCTGCGGCCCGACAGGGCGAGCCGCACCAGGTAGTCGCAGGCGAAGGCGCCCCACACCACCCACTCCACGGCGGCACACGCCCGGTGCACCCCGTCCCCCGCCCCGGGATGGACCACGGGCACGGTGTAGGCGAGGGCGAAGGCGACGGCCAGTGCGAGCAGCGGCCACTGGGTCCACCGCTCCCATCGGGTCTGCGCGGAGAGGTGCTTCATGGGTGCATGGTAAAAGCGTCCCCGCGCCCCTCAGGAGCGCGGGGAACGGCGCGACGCGCCCGGCCGGGCGCGCGGCGCGACGGTCACGCCGTCCCGCCGCGCACCCGGACCGCGCGCATCGCGCGGGGGTTACGCGTCGCCGCCCGCCGCGCCCGGGTCGGCGGCCGTGACGTCGAGCAGCTGGTAGCGGTCGACGGCCTGCTTCAGCACCGAGCGGTCCACCTTGCCGTCCCGGGCGAGCTCGGTGAGCACCGCCAGGACGATCGACTGGGCGTCGATGTGGAAGTGGCGCCGCGCCGCGCCCCGGGTGTCGGCGAAGCCGAACCCATCGGCGCCCAGCGAGGTGTACCGGCCGGGCACCCAGCGCGAGATCTGGTCCGGCACGGCCCGCATCCAGTCCGAGACCGCGACGAACGGACCCTCGGCGTCGGCGAGCTTGCGCGTGACGTACGGGACGCGCTGCTCCTCCTCCGGGTGGAGCAGGTTGTGCTCCTCGGCCTCCACGGCGTCGCGCCGCAGCTCGTTCCAGGAGGTCGCGGACCAGACGTCGGCCCGTACGTTCCACTCCTCGGCGAGGATGCGCTGCGCCTCGACGGCCCACGGGACGGCCACGCCGGACGCCATGATCTGCGCCGGGATGGTGCCCGAGGTGCCCGGGGCGTAGCGGTGGATGCCCTTGAGGATGCCCTCCACATCGACGTCCGCCGGCTCGGCCGGGTGCTGGATCGGCTCGTTGTAGACGGTGAGGTAGTAGAAGACGTCCTCGCCCGGCTTGCCGTCGGCGGTCTCGCCGTACATCCGGCGCAGACCGTCCTGGACGATGTGCGCGATCTCGTAGCCGAACGCCGGGTCGTAGGCGACACAGCCCGGGTTGGTCGAGGCCAGCAGATGCGAGTGGCCGTCGGCGTGCTGGAGGCCCTCACCGGTCAGCGTGGTGCGGCCGGCGGTCGCGCCCAGGACGAACCCGCGCGAGAGCTGGTCCGCCATCTGCCAGAACTGGTCACCGGTGCGCTGGAAACCGAACATCGAGTAGAAGACGTAGACCGGGATCAGCGGCTCGCCGTGCGTGGCGTACGCCGAGCCCGCCGCGATCAGCGAGGCCGTGCAGCCCGCCTCGGAGATGCCGTCGTGCAGCATCTGCCCGGTCGGGGACTCCTTGTAGGCGAGCAGCAGATCGCGGTCGACCGCCTCGTACTGCTGGCCGAGCGGGTTGTAGATCTTCGCGCTCGGGAAGAAGGCGTCCATGCCGAACGTGCGGTACTCGTCCGGCGCGATCAGCACGAACCGCCTGCCGATCTCCTTGTCCCGCATGAGGTCCTTCAGGATGCGGACGAAGGCCATGGTGGTGGCGATCGACTGCGTTCCCGAACCCTTCTTCGCGGCCGCGTACGTCTTGTCCTCCGGCAGCGCCAGCGGCTTCGCACGCACCACACGGGTCGGCACATAGCCGCCGAGACCCTTGCGGCGGTCGTGCATGTACTGGATCTCTTCGGAGTTGCGGCCCGGGTGGTAGTACGGCGGGGCGCCGGCCTCCAGCTGGGCGTCCGTGATCGGGATGTGCAGCCGGTCGCGGAAGCGCTTGAGGTCCTCGACGGTCAGCTTCTTCATCTGGTGGGTCGCGTTGCGGCCCTCGAAGTTCGGGCCGAGCGTCCAGCCCTTGACCGTCTGCGCGAGGATCACGGTCGGCTGGCCCTTGTGCGCCTTGGCCGCCGCGTACGCCGCGTACACCTTCTTGTGGTCGTGACCGCCGCGGCCCAGGTGCTGGATCTGCTGGTCGGTCATGTTCTCGACCATGGCCCGCAGCCGGTGGTCGTCGCCGAAGAAGTGCTCGCGGATGTACGCGCCGGTCTCCGTGGCGTACGTCTGGAACTGGCCGTCCGGCGTGGTGTTCAGCTTGTTGACCAGGATGCCGTCGCGGTCCTGGGCGAGCAGCGGGTCCCAGGAGCGGTCCCACACCAGCTTGATCACGTTCCAGCCGGCGCCGCGGAACTGCGACTCCAGCTCCTGGATGACCTTGCCGTTGCCGCGCACCGGGCCGTCGAGGCGCTGGAGGTTGCAGTTGACGACGAAGGTCAGGTTGTCCAGGCCCTCACGGGCGGCGATGGAGAGCTGGCCGAGCGACTCCGGCTCGTCCATCTCGCCGTCGCCGAGGTAGGCCCACACATGCGAGTCGGAGGTGTCGGCGATGCCGCGCGCCTCCATGTAGCGGTTCATCCGGGCCTGGTAGATCGCGCCGAGCGGACCGAGGCCCATCGAGACGGTCGGGAACTCCCAGAAGTCCGGCATCAGCCGCGGGTGCGGATAGGAGGACAGTCCGTACGGCGCCTTGGACTTCTCCTGGCGGAACGCGTCGAGCTGCTGCTCCGAGAGGCGGTCCAGGAGGTAGGCGCGGGCGTAGATACCGGGGGAGGCGTGCCCCTGGAAGAAGATCTGGTCGCCGCCCTTGCCGTCGTCCTTGCCCCGGAAGAAGTGGTTGAAGCCCACGTCGTAGAGGGAGGCGGAGGAGGCGAAGGTGGCGATGTGGCCGCCGACCCCGATGCCGGGGCGCTGGGCACGCGAGACCATCACCGCGGCGTTCCACCGGGTGGCGTTGAGGACCTTGCGCTCGATCTCCTCGTTGCCGGGGAAGAACGGCTCGTCCTTGGTGGCGATCGTGTTGACGTAGTCCGTGCTGCGCATCTCCGGCACGGCCACGCGCTTCTCGCGGGCGCGTTCGATGAGGCGGAGCATCAGATAGCGGGCGCGCTCACGGCCCCGCTCGTCTACCGCCGCGTCCAGGGAGGCGAGCCATTCCTCGGTCTCCTCCGGATCGAAGTCCGGGACCTGGCTGGGAAGGCCGCCAATGATGATCGGGTTGCGATCGGATCCGGAAGCCACGCTGTTCCTTCGCTGTCGGGGGGCGTGCGGGGGTGGTGCGCCGCATCCCATCGTGGACCGCGAGGACGGAAACGTCATCTCTACCGAGGGGTAACGGGATGTGCGGCAGCCCAAATCGCAACCTTACGCCCAGGGCGTGTGTGTGTTCCCCAAAGGGCGCGTCACCCCGATTGGCGTACGCACGGAGCAGAAGCGTGCAAACTATCTGCAAGGGTGTGGGATGAATCACCACCGGGCCCGGGTTCGCCCCTGACCCGGGGCCGACTGCACCCCAAAGGGCGGGTTCGGGGGTCTGGTACTTGCGCGATTCGTCCCGCCCGTGTGGACTACGCCCAAGCCTCGCGCGTGCGTGGGGCCGCATTACTTACCTAATCAAGATCAGGAGGCAAGCCGTGAGCGCGACCGCGGACCACGCGGAGGAGCGGACCAACCCGGCTGCAAGGCTGGGGTTCGAGCCCGGACAGGTGGTCCAGGAGATCGGCTACGACGAAGACGTCGACCAGGATCTCCGTGAAGGCATCGAGTCCATCATTGGCCAGGATCTCGTGGATGAGGACTACGACGACGTCGCCGACGCCGTGCTGCTGTGGTTCCGCGACGAGGACGGTGACCTTACGGACGCCCTGGTCGATTCCATCGGCCTCCTGGAGGACGGCGGCGTCATCTGGCTGCTGGCCCCCAAGACCGGCCGGGACGGATACATCGAGCCCAGCGACATGAGCGACGCCGCGCAGACCGCCGGTCTCTCGCAGACCAAGAGCATCAGTGTCGGAAAGGACTGGACGGGCAGCCGTCTCGTCGCGCCCAAGCGCTGATCCTCCGCTCTTCCAGGGCCCCCGCCGGCGCACGCCGGCGGGGGCCCTTGCGTAGGGTGGGGCCCACCAGGACGGTCCACGGCGGCCCGCCGCGCGGGCCCACAGAAGGGATGGCGTTTCCATGGCGATCGAGGTCGGCACCAAGGCCCCGGACTTCGAGCTGAAGGACAACCACGGCCGGGCCGTGAAGCTCTCGGACTTCCGCGGCGAGAAGAACGTGGTGCTCCTCTTCTACCCGTTCGCCTTCACCGGCGTCTGCACGGGCGAGCTGTGCGCGCTGCGGGACAACCTGCCGCAGTTCACCGACCGCGACACCCAGCTGCTCGCCGTCTCCAACGACTCGATCCACACCCTGCGCGTCTTCGCCGAGCAGGAGGGCCTGGAGTACCCGCTCCTGTCGGACTTCTGGCCGCACGGCGAGGTCTCGCGCGCGTACGGCGTCTTCGACGAGGAGAAGGGCTGCGCGGTGCGCGGCACCTTCGTCATCGACAAGGAGGGCGTGGTCCGCTGGACCGTCGAGAACGGCCTGCCGGACGCCCGGGACCTGAACGACTACGTCAAGGCGCTCGACACCCTGTGATCCATCGGTTCGAATCGCCTGTTGAGGCGGGAACCGGTCACTAGGATCCACACGTTGATCCGATGCCAACGCACGACGGGGACGCTGACCTAAGCCGGCCCCTCACACCATTGGGAGGACTCGTGGGAGTCAGCCTCAGCAAGGGCGGCAACGTCTCGCTGACCAAGGCCGCCCCCAACCTGACCGCGGTCATCGTCGGTCTGGGCTGGGACGCTCGTACCACCACCGGGGGTGACTTCGACCTGGACGCCAGCGCACTGCTGACCAACGACCAGGGCAAGGTCGCCAACGACTCGAACTTCGTCTTCTTCAACAACCTCAAGAGCCCCGACGGCTCCGTGGAGCACACCGGTGACAACCTCACCGGTGAGGGCGAGGGCGACGACGAGGTCATTAAGGTGAACCTGGCCGGTGTCCCGGCCGATGTTCACAAGATCGTCTTCCCGGTCTCGATCTACGAGGCGGAGAGCCGCCAGCAGTCGTTCGGCCAGGTCCGCAACGCGTACATCCGCGTGGTGAACCAGGCCGACAACACCGAGCTCGCCCGGTACGACCTGAGCGAGGACGCCTCGACGGAGACCGCCATGGTCTTCGGCGAGCTGTACCGCAACGGCGCGGAGTGGAAGTTCCGCGCCATCGGCCAGGGGTACGCGTCGGGTCTGCGCGGCATCGCGCAGGACTTCGGCGTCAACGTCTGAGCCGTCGCTCTCCCTCGTCCGGCGCCGCACACCCGTGCGGCGCCGGACGCGCTCAACCCTTCGTTCGCCATTCAGGGGAGGACACACGATCATGGGCGTCACGCTCGCCAAGGGGGGCAATGTCTCCCTCTCCAAGGCCGCACCGAACCTCACCCGGGTGCTGGTCGGTCTCGGCTGGGACGCGCGGTCCACCACCGGAGCCGACTTCGACCTCGACGCCAGCGCGCTGCTGTGCCAGTCGGGCCGCGTCCTCGGCGACGAGTGGTTCGTCTTCTACAACAACCTCACGAGCCCCGACGGCTCGGTCGAACACACCGGTGACAACCTCACTGGTGAGGGTGAGGGCGACGACGAGTCGATCATCGTCGACCTGTCCCAGGTGCCGGCCCACTGCGACAAGATCGTCTTCCCGGTCTCGATCCATGAGGCGGACAACAGGGGCCAGACGTTCGGCCAGGTCAGCAATGCCTTCATCCGGGTGGTCAACCAGGCGGACGGCCAGGAGCTCGCGCGGTACGACCTGAGCGAGGACGCCTCCACCGAGACCGCGATGATCTTCGGCGAGCTCTACCGCTACAGCGGCGAATGGAAGTTCCGCGCGGTCGGTCAGGGGTACGCGTCCGGACTGCGGGGGATCGCTCTAGACTTCGGGGTCAACGTTTCGTAAAGCCGCGCCCAAGTCGGGTGCGGCGCGGGGGGAGACCCTCCCCCAGACACCGTCTGGGGGGACCCCGCCTAGCTAGATGGGGAAGTCAGTGATTCTGAAAACCTTCGGCTGGTCATTCGTGATCACTGCGGTCGGTCTTGCCCTGGCAGTGCTCTACGACGGCTGGACCGCCTTCGGGATCGTGGCGATCCTGTCCATCCTGGAGATCTCGCTGTCGTTCGACAACGCGGTGGTCAACGCCGGAATCCTGAAGAAGATGAACGCCTTCTGGCAGAAGATCTTCCTCACGGTCGGCGTGCTCATCGCCGTCTTCGGCATGCGGCTGGTCTTCCCCGTCGTCATCGTCGCCATCAGCGCCAAGATCGGCCCCATCGAGGCCGTCAACCTCGCGCTGAACGAGAAGGAGCACTACAAGGAGCTGGTGACCGACGCGCACGCGTCGATCGCCGCCTTCGGTGGCATGTTCCTGCTCATGATCTTCCTGGACTTCATCTTCGAGGACCGGGACATCCAGTGGCTGCGCTGGATCGAGCGGCCGTTGGCCAAGCTCGGCAAGGTCGACATGCTCTCGGTCGCCATCGCGCTCGCCGTCCTGCTCGTCTCCTCGATGACCTTCGCGACCCACGCCCACCTGCACGGCGGGGCGCACGCGGACAAGGGCGAGACGGTCCTCATCTCCGGCATCGCCGGCCTGATCACCTACATGATCGTCGGCGGTCTCTCCGGCTACTTCGAGGACAAGCTGGAGGAAGAGGAGGAAGCCGAGCAGGAGGCCGAGGAAGAGGCCAGGAAGAGCGGCAAGGGCGCCGGCGCGGCGGTCCTGCTGGCCGGCAAGGCCGCGTTCTTCATGTTCCTCTACCTGGAGGTCCTGGACGCCTCGTTCTCCTTCGACGGTGTCATCGGCGCGTTCGCCATCACCAACGACATCGTCCTGATGGCGCTGGGTCTCGGCATCGGCGCGATGTACGTGCGGTCCCTCACCGTCTACCTGGTCCGCCAGGGCACCCTCGACGACTACGTCTACCTGGAGCACGGCGCGCACTACGCCATCGGCGCCCTCGCCGTGATCCTCCTGGTCACCATCCAGTACGAGATCAACGAGGTCATCACCGGTCTCGTCGGCGTCGTCCTGATCGCCTGGTCCTTCTGGTCCTCGGTCCGCCGCAACAAGCGGATCGCCGCCGGGGGCGGCGGGGACTTCAGTGAGAAGGCGGAAGTCTCCAGCGGGGTCTGAATCCATGGTGTGACCAGCCGACGATTGCGGAACGCTCTGAGCGGGGCGGCCGGAGGTCCGTGCCTCCTGGCCGCCCCGTCGTGTGCGGGGTGCGGGGCCGTCGACGTGGTTCGTATAGGGGTGGGGAAGACATGGCCTTCTGGGACAGCCTGCGCGGCAGGCCGTCGGCGCAGTTCGACACGGGCAGCGCCGCGAGCAACGCCATCGAGCTGACCAAACGGCACCCGGTGATCTCGCTCGGCAAGCAGGGCGCCAACACCGGGTCGCTGCGCGTCAACCTGTCGTGGCGGATGCGCACCTCCGACTTCGGCGGCCGCTCGCGCCCCAGCGTGCTGCGGCATCCGTTCAAGCTCTTCAAGCCCGACCTGGTCCAGGCGCACACCCAGGGCGTCGTCAACGTCGACCTCGACCTCGGCTGCCTCTACGAGCTCGCGGACGGCAGCAAGGGCGTGGTGCAGCCGCTCGGCAGCTTCCTCGGCGCCACCAACGCGGCGCCGTACGTCCAGCTCAGCGGCGACGACCGGTTCGGCTCGCCGTCCGGCGAGACGATCTACGTCAACCTCGACCACCGCGAGTCGATCAAGCGCCTGCTGGTCTTCGTCTACATCTACGACCAGACGCCCGCCTTCGACCGTACGCACGCCAAGGTCACGCTCTACCCGAGCAACGGCCCGCGCATAGAGATCGACCTGGACGAGCACGCCCCGCAGGCCCGGTCCTGCGCGGTCGTCACCATCGAGAACGTCAAGGGAGACATGGTCGTGCGACGCGAGGTGAAGTTCGTGTACGGCTTCCAGGCCGAGCTGGACCGGCTCTACGGATGGGGGCTCCAGTGGGGGCGCGGCTACAAGACGAAGGCCTGAGAGTGCGCGCGTGACCGGGCCCGGCGCGGGCAGGGCCGCCCGCCCCCGCGCCTCAGCTCCGGAGGAACTGCGGCCCCATCGGGGGCAGCGTGAAGTCGGGGTCCGCCGGGTGCGCGGCCGCCGGCTGGGGATAGCCGTAGCCGGGCCCCGCCGAGGCGGGCTGCGGGTAGCCGTACGAGGGCTGGTGCGCCGGCGGGTGCTGGGGCGGCGCGGGCTGCGGATAGCCGTAGGAGGGCGGCGAGGAGGCCGGC
The DNA here is from genome assembly GCF_040629815.1 of Streptomyces sp. NPDC005878. Lineage (NCBI taxonomy): Bacteria > Bacillati > Actinomycetota > Actinomycetes > Kitasatosporales > Streptomycetaceae > Streptomyces > Streptomyces sp. NPDC005878. The sequence continues at coordinate 22,870 of NZ_JBEXWK010000046.1, read as the reverse complement.
AGCGGCGGCACATACGGCTGGGTGGTCTGCGGCTGCGGCTGCGGCTGCGGCTGCGCGGCGACCGGGACGGCCGGCGGCAGGGGCTGCGACACGTGCGCGGAGGGCGCCGGGGCCGCCCGGCCGTGCGTCCTCGCCCCGTCCGGGTTCTGGCTCCGGGCGCCGCCGGAGGAGGCGCTGTCGGACCCCTCCGCCTCGTCCTCGTCCACCGAGATCCCGTGCTCGGTCGCGAGCCCCACCAGACCGGTCGGATAGCCCTGCCCGACCGCGCGGAACTTCCACGTCTCGCCGCGCCGGTAGAGCTCGCCGCAGATGATCGCGGTCTCCTCGCCGGTCTCCGCCTTCACGTCGAAGACCGCCAGCGGCTCGGCGCCGCCCTGCCCCGCGTCGTACAGCAGGATCCGCAGGTCGCGCACGTGGCCGAAGCTCGCGCCGTCCGAGGAGGCGGTGACCAGGACGCGGTCGACGGACGGGTCGAGCGCGGCCAGATCCGCCTCGATGGTGTCGGTCAGACCGTCCCCCACCCGCTTCTTGGGCAGCCGCCGCACCAGGCCGGAGGGGTGGCGCGGCTGGTTGTAGAAGACGAAGTCCTCGTCGGAGCGCACACGGCCGTCGGCGGCCAGCAGCAGCGCCGAGGCGTCCACGTCCGGGACGTCGGCGCCCGGCGTCCAGCGGAGCACGGCGCGCACCGCCGTGGCGTCCAGCGGGACGTTGGATCCCTTCAGCATCGCGTGCGTCATGGTCGCCATCCTGCCTTCCCGCCGCCCGCACGGACAACGCGGGGGCCCGAGGGCGGCCTTGTCCCGCAGTCGAGCGGTACGTACCTTACGTACCGCGTCCGCGCGCGGCACCGGAAGGGCGCGGGCGGGTTACCTCGATTTCACGCCCTCGGGGAACTCCCGTCATGCGTTCGTACGTACTATTACCGGCCACCCGTCGCACTCAGTCCGGGCCATCGTTGCAGTACAGGGGAATCCATATGCGTCACTTCGGGCACGTTCCGCCTGCTGCTCGTAAGGACCTGTTCCACCGGGAGCCCGCCGAGTTCACCTCGGACTCTCCCGCGCGCGTGCTGTCGGCGGCCCTCGGGGCCACGCTCTACAGCCCCGCCACCCGCCCCGCGCTCGCCGACGACGTCCTCAAGCAGGCCCGCCGGAGCGTGGTCTCCATGGTGCTCTGCCTGGAGGACTCGATCGACGACGCCGAGGTCGCGGGCGCGGAGGCCAATCTGGTGCGCCAGTTCGCCGACCTCGACGCGCGCGACGCGCCTCTCCCGCTGCTCTTCATCCGGGTCCGCGAGCCCGCCCAGATCCCCGACCTGGTGCGCCGGCTCGGCTCCTCGGTCCGGCTGCTGTCCGGATTCGTACTGCCGAAGTTCACCGAGGAGCGCGGAGTGCCGTTCCTGGAGGCGCTGAGCGCGGCCGAGGCCGCGAGCGGGCGGCGGCTCTTCGCCATGCCGGTGCTGGAGTCGCCCGAGCTGCTCCACATGGAGACCCGCTGCGAGACGCTGACCGGCATCTCCCGGACCGTCGACAAGTACCGCGAGCGGGTGCTGGCGCTGCGGCTCGGCGTGACCGACTTCTGCTCGGCGTACGGGCTGCGCCGCTCGCCGGACATGACGGCGTACGACGTGCAGATCGTGGCCGGGGTGATCGCGGACGTGGTCAACGTGCTGGGCCGCGCCGACGGCACGGGCTTCACCATCACCGGCCCGGTGTGGGAGTACTTCCGGCTCCAGGAGCGCATGTTCAAGCCCCAGCTGCGGCGCAGCCCCTTCCTGGAGGGGCGCGCGGAGGAGCTGCGCGCCACGCTGATCGAGCACGACATCGACGGCCTGCTGCGCGAGATAGAGCTGGACCGCGCCAACGGACTGCTCGGCAAGACCTGCATCCACCCCTCGCACGTGGTGCCGGTGCACGCGCTCTCCGTGGTCAGCCACGAGGAGTACAGCGACGCCCGGGACATCCTGCGGCCCGACCGGGGCGGGGGCGGAGTGCTGCGCTCCGCGTATACGAACAAAATGAACGAAGTGAAGCCGCACCGCGCCTGGGCCGAGCGGACCCTGCTGCGCGCCGAGGTCTTCGGCGTCGCCAACGAGGACACCGGTTTCGTGGAGCTGCTCACCGCCGGCCTCGCCGGATGAGCGGGACGGGACGGCCGGGACGGGATGATCGAGGCGGGATGACCGAGGAGGAGAGTATCGACGGCGTGGGTGTCTGGTCGGGAACATGGGTCGCCGAGCGGCTCGGAGTCGAACTCCAGGGCGACGAGCGGTTGCCCGAGCTGCTGGGCCTCGCCCTGCGCCGCAACCCCAAGCGCGCGCATCTGCTGGTCTCCAGCGTGCTGGGCAAGCATGTGCCGCAGTGGCCCTCGCGGGTGTACGGGGCGGGGTTCGCGCTGGGCGAGGAGGTGCGGGAGCTGCTGGGCCCGCAGGCGTCCGGCGCGGTCGTCCTCGGCTACGCGGAGACCGCGACGGGCCTGGGGCACGCGGTGGCGGACGGCATCGGCGTGGTGCCCTGCCTGCACTCCACCCGGCGCCCCGTCGAGGGGGTCGCCCGCGCGGGCGGCTTCGAGGAGTCCCACTCCCACGCGACCTCGCACCTGCTGCTGCCCGAGGACCCGGGGCTGCTCGCGGGGGACGGGGTGCTGGTGCTGGTCGACGACGAGTTCTCGACCGGCAACACGGTCCTGAACACGATCAGGGCGCTCCACGCGCGCTATCCCCGGTCGCGGTACGTGATAGTCGCCCTGGTCGACATGCGCTCCCCGGCGGACCGCGGCCGCCTGTCCGCGTTCGCCTCGGAGATCGGGGCGGAGGTGAACCTGGTGACCCTCGCGGCAGGAACGGTTCTCCTGCCGGAGGGGGTGCTGGAGCGGGGGGTGGCGCTGGTGGCGGAGCATGAGGCCGCTGCCGCCGCCGGCGTGCGTGAGCCGGACGGGGCGCAGGCCGGGGGAACGTCGCCCGGCGACGGGGTCCCGCTGTGCCCACCCGTCCCGCCCAGCGGGACGACTGCCCACAGCGGGGCCGGGGCCGGAGGCGTGCGTGTCGCCGGGGGCGGTGCGGGCCCGGGGGAGGGCGGGCGCAGCGGAGCGGTCCGCTCCGATCCGGTCACCGTCGACCTCGCCTGGCCGCCCGGTCTCCCCGACGGCGGCCGGCACGGGTTCACCCCCGAGCACCGGGCCGTGCTCGAAGAGGCGCTTCCCGGGATGGCCGCACGGCTGAGGCGCGCCCTGGGCGACACCCCCGGCCGTACCCTCGTCCTCGGGTTCGAGGAGCTGATGTACGCCCCCCTGCGCCTCGCCCTCGCCCTGGAGCACCTCGGCACGGACGTCCGCTTCTCCACCACCACCCGGTCGCCCGTCCTCGCTGTCGACGACCCCGGCTACGCCATTCGCACCCGCCTGGTCTTCCCCGCCCACGACACCCCCGGCGACGGCCCCGGCGAGCGCTACGCGTACAACGTGGCGGGCGCCGGCTTCGACAGCGTCGTGGCCGTCGTCGACTCCGTCGCCGACACCCCCGCCCTGCACGCCCCCGACGGCCTGCTGGCCCAGCTCGCCGCGCACATCCCGCACGTCGTGCTGGCCGTCGTCCCCTCGTACGTACCCGAAGGTGCCCCCATGCCCGAGCCCCTGCCCGACCCCCTGCGGGGGCCCGCCTTCTCCTCGTACGCGCCGGACGAGGTGGGCTGGCTGCTCAAGGACCTGTCCGGGGTGGAACTGGAAGCGCCGACCGAGGAGCGCGAGGAGGCGATCCAGAGCGGCGGCGCCCACTACGCGGAGTCGCTGCCGGTCGAGTACCAGCCCTCGCCCCAGTACCAGGAGCTCTTCCGCGCGGCCCTGGACTCCTCGGCCGAGCGCATCGCCCGCGCCGTGGGCGTCGTCACCGAGACGGTGCTCGCCGAGCGGTCGCCCCGCCCGGTCCTGGTCTCCCTCGCCCGCGCCGGCACCCCCGTGGGCGTCCTGATGCGCCGCTGGGCCCGGCACCGGCACGGGTTGGACCTGCCGCACTACGCCGTCTCCATCGTGCGCGGCCGCGGCATCGACACCAACGCGCTGCGCTGGCTCGCCGCCCACCACGACCCCGCCGACGTGGTCTTCGTCGACGGCTGGACCGGCAAGGGCGCCATCACCCGCGAACTGGCCGCGGCGGTCGACGAGTTCGCCGCGGCCTCGGGACTCGACCGCTTCGACCCGGAGATCGCGGTCCTCGCCGACCCCGGCTCGTGCGTGCGCACCTACGGCACCCGCGAGGACTTCCTGATCCCGTCCGCCTGCCTCAACTCGACCGTCTCCGGACTGATCTCACGCACCGTGCTGCGCGCCGACCTGATCGGCCCCGGCGACTTCCACGGCGCCAAGTTCTACCGCGAACTGGCCGGTGCCGACGTCTCCACGGACTTCCTGGACGCCGTCGCCGCCCGCTTCGACGAGGCCGCCGCCGACGTCGACCGCGAGGCCAAGGCGCTCCAGGGCGCCGACCGCAGCCCCACCTGGGAGGGCTGGGCCGCCGTCGAGCGGATCAGCGAGGAGTACGGCATCCACGACGTCAACCTCGTCAAGCCCGGTGTCGGCGAGACCACCCGCGTCCTGCTGCGCCGCGTCCCCTGGAAGATCCTGGCCCACCGCGGCGCCGGAGCCGACCTCGACCACGTACGCCTGCTCGCCGAGCAGCGCGGGGTACCGGTGGAGTGGGTCGAGGACCTGCCGTACAGCTGCGTCGGACTGATCCACCCCCAGTACACGCGCGGGGCGACCGGCGCCGACGGCAAGGCGGTGGCCTCCCGATGAGCACCCTCATCGCCAGCGACCTGGACCGCACGCTGATCTACTCGGCGGCGGCCCTGGACCTGACCATGCCCGACCCCCGGGCCCCGCGCCTGCTCTGTGTGGAGATCCACGAGCACAAGCCGCTCTCGTACATGACCGAGAACGCCGCCACCCTGCTCGCCGCCCTCAAGACCGACCCGGACACGGTCTTCGTGCCCACCACGACCCGCACCCGCAAGCAGTACCAGCGCATCCAGCTGCCGGGCCTGCCCGCGAAGTACGCGATCTGCGCCAATGGCGGCCAACTCCTCGTCGACGGAGTCGCCGACCCCGACTGGCGGCGGCAGGTGGACCGGCGGATCGCCGACGAGTGCGCCCCGCTCGCCGAGGTGCGCGCCCACATCTCGGCCGCCGCCGACGCGTCCTGGCTGCGCAAGGAGCGGGTCGCCGAGGACCTGTTCGCCTACCTCGTGGTGGAGCGCGCGCTGCTGCCCGGCCAGTGGGTCGAGGAGCTGGCCGCCTGGGCCGGGGAGCGCGGCTGGACGGTCTCGCTCCAGGGCCGCAAGATCTACGCCGTCCCCGGGCCGCTCACCAAGAGCGCGGCCGTCCACGAGGTGGCCCGGCGCACCGGCGCCCGGCTCACCCTGGCCGCCGGGGACTCGCTCCTCGACGCGGACCTGCTGCTCGCCGCCGACGAGGGCTGGCGCCCGGGCCACGGCGAGCTCGCGGACGCCGGCTGGCGGGCGCCGCACGTCGACGTCCTCGACGAGCGCGGCGTGCTGGCCGGCGAGGAGATCGTGCGCCGGTTCGCCGCCCGCGCCACGGCGGCCCGGGTCGCGCCCGTGCGGCCCTGACCGGTCCATACTCGCCCCCATGAGCAAGGGAAACACGACCAGGATCACGGACGAGCTGTACGCGTACATGCTGGCGCACAACCCGCCCCTGGACGCGGTGCAGCGCGAGCTCGTGGAGACGACGTACGCCCGGCTGCCCGGCCACGCGGGCATGCAGTCGGCCGAGGAGCAGGCGCCGCTGCTGGAGTTCCTCGTCCGGATGGCGGGCGCGCGGCACGTGGTGGAGGTCGGGACCTTCACCGGGTTCTCCGCGCTCGCCATGGCGCGGGCACTGCCCGACGACGGAACGCTGATCGCGTGCGACATCTCGCGGGAGTGGACCGACTACGCGCGCGAGGCCTGGACGAAGGCGGGCGTGGCGCACAAGGTGGACCTGCGGATCGCCCCGGCGGCCGAGACCCTGCGGGCGATGCCGGCCGAGCCGCACATCGACTTCGCCTACCTGGACGCGGACAAGGACAACTACATCGCGTACTGGGAGGAACTGGTGCCCAGGATGCGGCAGAACGGCCTCATCGCCGTGGACAACGTGCTCTTCCACGGGGAGGTCGTGGACCCGGCGGCGACCGGTCCCGCCGCCGGGATCCAGCGGTTCAACGAGCACGTGCGGCAGGACGCGCGGATGGACAGCGTCATGCTCACCGTGGCGGACGGGCTGACGCTGGCCCGCAAGCGCTAGCCCTCAGCAGCAGCCCCCGCCGCCGCAGCAGCCGCCCCCGCCGCCACCGGCGGAGGGCGCGGGCGCCGGCGCGTTCCTGGACATGCCGCCCACGGACACCGTGGACAGCAGCTTCACGGTGTCCTCGTGCCCGGCCGGGCAGGTCGCGGGCGCGGCGGAGTCGGCCATCGGACGGCTGAGCTCGAACGTGTCGCCGCAGGAGCGGCAGCGGTAGTCATAGCGAGGCATGGCCCCAGGCTAACGGGCCCGGGGCGGCGAGGGGGAGCCGTTCGCGGCCCGCCGCCTCAGCGGATGGGCCGCTCCCGCACGGCCCCCGGCTCCGAGCGCGCCTCCGCCTCGCGCCGCGCCCGCCAGTACGGGTTGTCGTGCGGCAGGGCACTGCCGACCCGGCCGTACATCCCGAAGACCATCAGCGCCAGGCCCACCAGGAAGCTGAAGATCACGTTCTGCATCTTGAAGGCGAGGAAGTTCGCCGAGCCGCGGTCGAGCAGGGCCAGGTTCACGAACCCGCTGATCAGGAAGAGCACGCCGAGCGACATGTTCATCCAGGAGGCCACGTTGCCGCCCTTGACCATGCCGTACAGCAGCAGCGCCCCCACGACGATCGAGATCACGCTGAGCGTGCCGTTGGTGCTCAGCCCCGCGACCTCCTTGCCGCCGGTGTCGAAGAAGCCGATGTTGTGGGTGAGGCCCAGGATGCCGAAGACGAGCAGGAAGAGCCCCATGAGCCCGGCGCCGAACCGGTACACCCGGCTCAGCCGGTGGTCGACCGGCAGGTGCTCGTCGAGGGACACGTGGGGCGCGCGCCGCGGGTGGCGCAGGTGGTGAAGCGGCTGGGTGGCCATGGGCGGCCTCCTCGTCTCGTCCGTACCCCCAAGGATCCGCCCGTGACGCGGGGGCGACAACTCCTCCGGTGACGCCCCGTGACGGCGCTCAGGCCCCGTGCCCCCGCTCCTCGCGGATCAGGGCCACCACGCCCGCGGCCGCGCGGCGGACCTCCTCGGTCTCGGTGAGGAAGTGCCAGTAGTCGGGGTGGCGGCCTTCCAGCGTGGCGATCGCGCGCTCCAGGCGCGCCACGGCCCCGTCCAGCGGGGCGGCGTGCCGCGGGTCGGGGGTGGAGCGGCCCGCCATCGCCAGGCGCTGCGCGTCCCGGATCGCGAACCGCGTCCGCTCGATCTCCTGCTGCGGGTCCTTCGCCACGGCGTCGAGCCGCCGCAGCCGGTCCCCGGCGGCCGAGACCGCCTCGTCCGTGGCGTTCAGGAGCGCCCTGACCGTGCTGAGCCGGGAGGTGGCGTCGGCCCAGCGCTGCTCGGCGCGCGCGGCGGCGGCCTCCTTCAGCTTCTCCTCGGCCTGCGCGACGTTCACCAGCGCCTGGTCGGGGACCTGCTGGAGGTCCTGCCAGCAGGCGGCCGAGAAGCGGCGGCGCAGCTCGCTGAGGACCGGCTCGACGGTCCCGGCGCGGGTGGTCAGCGCCTGCGCGCGGGTGCGCAGCGAGACCAGCCGGCGGTCGATCTCCGCGGCCCGCTCGGGCAGCCGGTCGGCCTCGGCGCGCACGCCCTCGGCCTCCCTCAGCACCCGGTCGGCCCGCTCCAGGGTCTCGGGCACGCCGTGCTGTCCGGCGCCCTGGTTGAGCCGGGTCAGCTCGGGGCCGAGCGCGGCGAGCCGGGCGGCGAGATCGTCCGCTCGCAGTCCGGACGCCCGCACCGAATCGAGAGCGGTGCTCGCGGCGAGGAGCGCCTGTCGCGCCCGCTCCACGGCCGGCGCGAGGCGGGCCAGCTGCGTCTCGGCGGTGGAGAGCAGCGGCCCCAGGCTCTGCTCGAACCGGTCGAGCTCGCCCTTGACCCGGACGAGGTCGTCCTTGGCCTTCGTCAGCTCGCCCCGGGCCCGGGCGGCCACCGAGGCGTCCAGGTCGTCACGGTCCAGGTCGTGCGCGTCGACGGCGGTGATGTAGTCGTTGCTCACCTCGTCGATCCGCCGGCCGAGCGCCGCGAAGTCGTCCACGGCCTTGCGGGCGCGCGGCGAACTGTCCACGGCGGTGATCGTCTCGATGGAGATCCGCAGGTCGCGCTGGGCGGTGTCCAGTTCGTAGAAGGCGGCGGCCGCCGCGTCCTTGGCCGCCTGCGCGTCCGCCCGGACGCTCTCCCCGCGCCCACCGAACCACCGCCGCGTCCCGCCGCCGGCGAAGGCCCCGGGCAGCAGCGCCGCCCCGAGCACCAGCGGCAGCGCGACGAGCGCGAGCGCGTCCGCGAGGGTCCGCCGGGCTCCCGCTCCGGCACCGGGGACGATGGCACCCGCTCTGCTGTACGGCCGCGCGTGTGTCGCCGTCACATCCCTCTCCCGTGCCGTGTCCGCCTGCCGGTTCATTCTCCCACCAGGTAAGGACGAACACACCGGCCGATTAGTTCGCACCCGCCCGCAGCGGCCCCCTCCCACCACCGCCACCACCACCCGCCCGCCCCGCCGCCGCGAACGGGTTTGCGGCCCCGCCCGGGGGGCCATGTACGCTGTTCCCTCATCCACGGATGCCACGGGCGTGTAGCTCAGGGGTAGAGCGCTGCTCTTACAAAGCAGATGTCGGCGGTTCGAAACCGTCCATGCCCACCCGGAACCGAAGGCCCCCGCCGACCACGGCGGGGGCCTTCGGCGTGCCCGGCGCCCCGAGGACCGGCTCTCAGCCGCCCGCCGGGCGCCCGCACCGCAGGTTCCAGCGGCCCGAGCGGCCCGAGAGTTCGGTCAGGGTCAGCGGGGCCACGTCCAGCCGCCAGAACGAGGCGGGGGGCAGGGCCAGGGCGTGGGTGACGGCCGCGCGGACCACCGCGGGGGAGGCGACCGCGAGGACGCGCCCGCCCGCCGCGGGCAGCGTGTCCAGCCACGCGCCCACGCGCGCGACCAGCGCGAGCAGGCTCTCCCCGCCGTGCGGCGCCGCCGCGGGATCGGTGAGCCAGGCCCGTACCCCCGTCGGCTCCTCGGCGCTCAGCTCGTCGAGGCGCCGCCCCCGCCAGGTGCCCAGGTCCCAGTCGGCCAGGGCCGGTTCGTCGCCGGTGGGCAGGCCGTCCGCCAACGCGTAGCGGGAGGAGGGCGGTTTCAGCCGGCGGGCCGGCACCGGCAGGGCCGCCACCGCGTCCTTGACCCGGCGCAGGGCGTCCTCGTCCGGGCAGGCCGCGTCGTCGCCGACTCTCGCCTCGCGCGCGTAGCGGTCGGCCGGGGGTGAGATCAACATCACGCGTACGGTCATGGGACAAGCAGAGCACGGCCGTTCACGCACGCGGCGCGGGGGCCGCGCCCCCGCGCGCCGTAGCGGCGCGGTCCGCCACGCGGTACGGTCTCGTCGACATAAAGACGGTGTGAAGGAAGCCCGGTGAGATTCCGGCACGGTCGCGCCACTGTGAACCCGGCCGGCCCCCAACAGGGGGCGGGGACGGGGAAGTCAGACCCACCACCGTCGACAAAGGCACCAATGACCGGGACGCGTGTTCCCCAGGAGGTTCTGCCGTGGCTCTCTCCGCCCCTGCGCCCAGCGCCGAAGCAACGCCGGCCATCACCCCCATCTCGCTCAAGGCCATCGCTCCCTGGGCCCTCTTCTTCGGCATCCTGATGCTGGTGCTGCTCTACTTCGTCGGCTCCGAGCAGGGCGCCACCAGCGTCTTCTCCGGCGAGAACGTCCACGAGTGGCTGCACGACGGACGCCACCTGCTCGGCTTCCCCTGCCACTGAGACCAGGGGAACCACACGTGAACTCCCTGTCCGTCAGAGCCCTGCTGGTGCGGGGCATGATCGCCGGACTCGCGGCGGGCGCCCTGGCGCTCGTCGTGGCGTACCTCCTGGGTGAGCCCCGGGTGGACGCGGCGATCGACTTCGAGGAGGCGCACGCCCACGAGCACGGCGAAGAGGTGTTCAGCCGCACCCTCCAGGCCACCGGCGGCCTCGCCACCGGTGTGCTCGTGTTCGGCGTGGCCATCGGCGGTATCGCCGCGCTCGCGTTCTGCGTCGCGCTCGGCCGTATCGGCCGGTTCGGTCCGCGCGCCACGGCGGCGTTCGTCTCGCTCGGGGCCCTCCTGACCGTCTACGTCGTCCCGTTCCTGAAGTACCCGGCGAACCCGCCGTCCGTCGGCGACCCCGACACCATCGGCAAACGCACCGCCCTGTACTTCCTGATGATCGCGCTGAGCGTGCTGCTCGCCGTCGCCGCCGTACTCCTCGGCAGACGGCTCGCGCCGCGCCTGGGCAACTGGAACGCCACCGTCGCCGCCTCGGCCGCCTTCCTGGCCGCCGTGGGGCTCGCGTACGCGTTCCTGCCCGCCGTCAACGAGGTGCCCAAGGACTTCCCGGCGATGCTGCTGTGGAAGTTCCGCCTGGCCGCGCTCGCCATCCAGGCCACCTTGTGGACCGGCTTCGGACTGGTCTTCGGCCACCTCGCCGAACGGCTCCTGGTGCCCGGGCCCGCCCGGGCCGAACGCGGGGGCACGGGCACACCGGCCGAAACCGCCGCAAGCGTCCAGGGCGTCCCAAGCGTCCAGGGCGTCGACGGCAAGGCCGCGCCCGCCCACTGACCGGCGCCGCATGGACGAGGGCCCCGGACCGTCATCGGTCCGGGGCCCTCGCGCGCGTGGATCGTGCCCGGCCGCCCGCCGCGCTGGGCGGCGGCGCCCGGTGGCGCTCGGTCAGTCGGGGCGGCGCGCGGAGAACAGACGGATGTGCCGCTCTCTGCGGTAACGCCGCTCCCACCGGGCCATCTGGTCCCGGCGGGCGCGATAGGTCCGGTAGTCCGTGTCGGTGCCGCGGCCGGCTCCACCGGCTCCGGACGAGCCGCCGGACGGTGCCGTGGAGCGGCCACGGCGCCGGGCGCTGAAGAGTACGGCCACCACGGCGACGCAGACCACCACGCCGCCGGGACTGAAGCCGAAGCCGTACAGGACCAGCGCCAGGACGAGAAGCAACAGGATCATGGCGTGTTCCTCTGGGGACGGATCGGGGGCTCCCCTGGCCCCCGGCGCCCTCCAAGCTACTCCGCGGCGGCGGGAGTTGGCCTGCGCGTTATGTACGAGCCGGCGCCCCGCGGACCCCTGTGAACTCCACGGACCCCTACAGCCCCCGCAGCCGCTCCATCTCCCGGCGGTCCCGCTTGGTCGGGCGGCCCATGCCCCGGTCGCGGACGCCCGCGGCCAGCACGTCCGCGCGGGCGGGCGGCGGCGGGCTGTTGTCGACGTAGGTCTCGGCCGCGACGGCCGCGCCCACCCGCTTGCGGATGACCTTGGCGACCACGACGATCCGCTCCCGCCCGTCGAGGCGCAGCCGCACCTCGTCGCCCGGCTTCACGGTGTGCGCGGGCTTGACGCGCTCGCCGTTGAGCTGGACGTGCCCGGCCCGGCAGGCCGTCGCCGCCTGCGAACGCGTCTTGGTGAGCCGGACCGACCAGATCCAGCTGTCGATGCGCACGGGCTGGGTGGGCCCCACCGGTGCCGGCGCCACCGCCGGTGTGCCCGGCGCCCCGGCCCGCTCTGCCTTCGCCTCGTCTGCTGCCGCCATGCCTCCGACTCTACCGAGGCGGTCGTCCACCGAGACCGTTGTCAGTGGTACCCGTCACACTTGAGGCATGTGCAGAAGCATCAAGACACTCAGGCCGCCGGCCCTCCCCGAGGAGGCCACCGATGACGAGATCCGCGCGGCGGCTCTCCAGTACGTGCGCAAGGTGTCCGGCTTCCGGGCGCCGGCCGCCCACAACCAGGAGGTCTTCGACCGGGCGGTGGACGAGATAGCGCGGGCCACGGCTGAGCTGCTGGAGGGCCTGGAGATCCGGGGAGTGCCGGTCAGGACGCCGGCGTAGGCGCGCCCGCGGGCGCGGGGCGGCGCATGACGTAGGCGGCGAGGGAGCCCGCGGCGAACAGGGCGAGGACGGAGATGCCCGTGCCCAGCCAGGTCGCGCCGAGCCAGCGTCCGCCGAAGTAGCCGAGCCCGACGCTGTATCCGGCCCAGGCCACCCCGGCGAGGGCGGACCACGGCAGGAACTCCTTGGGGGTGCGGTGCGCCGCGCCCGCGCCGAGCGACACGACGGACCGGCCCGCCGGGGCGAACCGGGCGATGACGACGAGTGCGCCGCCGCCCCGGCTCAGGGCGGCGCCGAGACGTTCCTGTGCGCGGGTCAGCCGGCGGGAGCGGGCGATGGCGCGGTCCAGCCGCGCCCCGCCGCGCCAGGCGAGGCGGTACGCGACGAGGTCGCCGAGCACGGAGGCCGCGGCGGCGCAGGCGGCGAGGAGCAGCAGGTCGGGGACGTCGCGTATGGCGTGCGGGGCCCCCGCGGCGGTGGTCGACCCGGCCGCCGCCGAGGTCGCGGCGGTGATCACCAGGACCCCGCTGGGCAGGACGGGGAGGAACACGTCGAGGAGGACGGAGACAGTCACCACGGCATAAATCCATGGGCTGCCGGTCAGCAACCCCACACTCTCCAGCACCACGACCCCCGAACGGAATGCGTCCCGCTGCCGCTGTCCGCGGCCGGGTCGCTGTACAGCCGTACAGCGTACGCCTGGGGCGCGTGGGGATTCCGTTCGGGGGTGGGAAGCGACCGGCGGGCCGAGGGACGGCCGCGCGGGTGCCGGTGCGTCAGCGGGCGGTGCCCGCGGGGGCCGCGGTGGCGGTGGCGTTCGGCGCGCCTGCGGTGGCGCGGCCGCGGCGCAGCCCGTCGAGGGCGAGCGCGCCGGGGCCGGTGAAGACGAGCAGCAGGAAGGCCCAGGCGTACATGGCGGACGCCTCGCCGCCGTTCTGGAGCGGGAGCAGCGCGCTGGACTGGTGGACGTCGAAGTAGGCGTACGCCATGGAGCCCGAGGAGAGGAAGGCGGCCGGGCGGGTGAGGAATCCGGCCATGATCAGCACGCCGCCGACGAGCTGGATGACGGCCGCGTACCAGTTGGGCCAGGCACCGGTCGCGACGGTGCCGCCGGTCCCGGCCGCGCCGCCGAACCACCCGAAGAGCGAGGCGGCGCCGTGGCAGGCGAAGAGGAAGCCGGTGACGATGCGGAAGAGACCCAGGACGTAGGGCTTGGCGCGCTCGACGGGCAGCGCGGCGACGAGGGTGGGGGAAGCCATGGGGGACGGGCTCCTTCGGTGTGGGGGACGGGGCCGTGGAGCCATCAGGTTAGGTAGACCTGACTAGTGCTTGCAAGTTCAAGTTTAAGTAGATGACTCAATTCCGGTTGATGTTGGCTGGAATTCATCTTTACGGGGGCCCTACGGGACATGTGGCAAACACGCCGGGCCGCGGGGTCACGGGGGGTGGCCCGGTGGCGGCGCGGGGTCTGCATATGCCGCCGCCCTCCCCGGCGCCGTGACGGGCGCCGGGGAGGGCGGGGGAGGAGGTGCGGTGCGGGAGGTCCGGTGCGGAGGTCCGCTGGTCCGGGCCGCGGGCTGTCCGGGCCGCCGGGCTGTCAGCAGCCGTTGAGCACGGACTGGAGCGCGGACTTCTCGGCGGAGTCGACGGTCAGGTTGTAGTAGTGCTTCACGTCCACCCACATCCGGGCGTACGTGCAGCGGTACGCCGTGCGCGAGGGAAGCCACTCGGCCGGGTCCTTGTCGCCCTTCGCCTGGTTGACGTTGTCGGTGACGGCGATCAGCTGCGGCCGGGTCAGGTCGTTGGCGAAGCCCTGGCGCTGCGCGGTCGTCCAGGAGCTCGCGCCCGAGCGCCAGGCCTCGGCGAGCGGGACGACGTGGTCGATGTCGAGGTCGGCGGCGGCCGTCCAGGTGGCGCCGTCGTATTCGGAGTACCAACTGCCGCCGGTCGCCGCGCAGCTGGAGTCCGTGGTGACGTTGCTGCCGTCGCGCTTGAGGACGACCTCGCGGGTGTTGCAGGTGCCGGACTGGGTGATCCAGTGCGGGAACTTGGAGCGGCTGTAGCCGTCCGACGAGCCCTCGGCGGTGGCGGGCATGGCGGCGAGATAGCCGCGCGCGGTCGCGGCGCTGACCGGGGCGGGGGGTGCGGCCTGGGCGCCGGGGGCGGCGAGCAGGCCCGCGGTGGCGAGCAGGGCGGCGGAGGCGGTGAGCGCGGAGATCCTGGCGGCGTGACGCGCGTAGACACCTGACATGCGAACTCCCTTGATGTGGGGGGACCTTGGCCGGGCGCGGGGGTGCGCGGCCCGGTCATCGTGGCGGCACCGGGTTTCGGCCAGGTGGGCGCCAGGTAACAGAGTGACGACATGGGCACGTCACATCAAGGGCTGCGGCGCTTCCCGTCCTCCTTGATCACCCTTGTCCCGCAAGGGAACTGACGCCCTGTATGCCGGGCATGCGCCACCTGGTGCGGAGGCCTTTCCCGGCCCCTTCCCCGGCGTACGGTGGGCGCGTGCTGCTGCCCGTGAATGTCACGCTCGGGGTCGTTCTCGCCGTACTGCTCCTGGTCGCGGCCGGTGTCGCCGCACTGGCGCGGCTGGGCCGGGCGCGGGAGATCCTGGTCGCGGGGGTGCGGGCGGCCGTCCAGCTCGCGGTGGTGGCGAGCGCGATCCGCTGGGTGGTCGGCTCCGTGCCGCTGCTGCTCTGCTTCCTGCTGCTGATGTACGCGGTGGCGGCGCGTACGGCCGGGCGGCGGCTGACGCCCAACACCACCTGGCGGTGGGCCGCGCTGCCGATCGCCGCCGGGGTGGCACCCGTGGTCGGCGTGCTGCTGCTCACCGGGCTCGTCCCGGTCAGGGGCATCGCGCTCATCCCCGTCACCGGCATCCTCATCGGCGGCGCGCTCACCGCGACGGTCCTGGGCGGGCGGCGCGCGCTGGACGAGCTGACCGTGCGGCGCGGGGAGGTGGAGGCGGGGATGGCGCTCGGCCTTCCCGACCGGGACGCCCGCCTCGAGGTGGCCCGGCCCGCCGCCTCCGACGCGCTGCTGCCCGGGCTCGACCAGACGCGGACCGTGGGGCTGGTCACGCTGCCCGGCGCGTTCGTCGGCATGCTGCTCGGCGGGGCGTCACCGGTGCAGGCGGGCGCGGTGCAGCTGTTCGTGCTGGTCGCGCTGATGGCGGTACAGGCGGTGGCGGTCTCGGTGGTGCTGGAGCTGGTGGCGCGGGGGAGGGTGCACCGGGCGGGGTGACGCGGCGGGAGCTGTGTGCGGGGCGCGGTGCGGCGGGCGCGGTGCGTCCGGATGGGGGGAGGGGACCTTGGTCCCTGCGGGTGCGGGCCGGGGTCACGTATCCTGGACGAGCAGAAGGGGAGTAGCTCTTCGCCGGACCGTCGACATACTGCTGGAACCTCCCCAGGGAGCGACCGGCCGGCGCCCGGAGGCAGGCCCGCGAGGGTCAGCCAGCGAGACCTTCGGCCGCAGTGTCCATGTCCGTGATTGCTTCATGGCGCTGCCGTGCCGAAGCGACCCCGGATTCCCTTTCGCGAAACGCTCTCGGTACGGCCGCGCCGCGCCCGACCGATTGAGGAACTTCTCCGTGTTCAGCTTCACCGTCCTGGCGATCACCTTCGGTGTGGTCTTCCTCGCCGAGCTCCCCGACAAGACCGCGCTCGCGGGTCTGATGCTCGGCACCCGCTACAAGGCGTCGTACGTGTTCGTCGGCGTCGCGGCGGCCTTCCTGCTGCACGTGGCGCTGGCCATCGCGGCGGGCAGCGTGCTGACCCTGCTGCCGCACCGGCTGCTCCAGGCCATCGTGGGTGTCCTCTTCCTCGCGGGCGCGGCGATGCTGCTCTTCAAGAAGGACGAGGAGGAGGACGGGGTGAGGGCCCCGGCCGACCAGTCGTTCTGGAAGGTGTCCGGGGCGGGGTTCATGCTGATCCTGGTCGCCGAGTTCGGGGACCTGACGCAGATCATGACGGCGAACCTGGCCGCCCGGTACGACAGCCCGCTGTCGGTGGGGCTGGGCGCGGTGCTGGCGCTGTGGGCGGTCGCGGGGCTCGGGATCGTGGGCGGGCGCACGCTGATGAAGTACGTACCGCTGCGGCTGATCACGAAGGTGGCGGCGGCGCTGATGGCCGCGCTGGCGGGGGTCAGCCTGTTCGAGGCGGTCACCGGCTGACGCGCGCGTGTCCCTGGGGGCGGGGACGGGGGCGGGGCGGGGCCGGGGGCTGGCTGGGTGGCTTTCGGCTGCGGGCCGTTGTGGCTGGTCGCGCGGTTCCCCGCGCCCCCGGGGGTGCCGTCCCCTGGGGGCTTCCCCGCGGACGGCCCCCGGGGGCCCCGGCTACGGCGTGATCGTGAGGGTGAGCTCCCCCGTACGGGCCTGCGTCACCGTGACGTGCGTCAGGTCCGGGACGTGCGTCGTCGGGTGGTGGGCCGCCGCCCGGGGGCCCACGCCCACGACCCGCATGCCCGCCGCGAGGCCCGCCTCGATACCCGCCTGCGAGTCCTCGAAGACGACGCAGTCCGCCGGGTCGAAGCCCAGCTCGGCGGCGCCCTTGAGGAAGCCCTCCGGGTCCGGCTTGCTCGCGCCGACGTGCTCGGCCGTGACGCGTACGGCCGGCACCGGGAGTCCGGCCGCGCCCATCCGGGCTTGGGCCAGCGGCTCGTTCGCCGAGGTCACCAGGGCGTGCGGGAGTCCGGCGAGGGAGGCCATGAAGGCGGGGGCGCCCGGGACCGGGACGACGCCGTCGGTGTCGGCCGTCTCCTCGGCGAGCATCACGCGGTTGTCCGCGAGGTTCTGCTCCATCGGGCGGTCGGGGAGGAGGACCGCCATCGTGGCGTAGCCCTGGCGGCCGTGGACGACCTTCAGCGCCTCCTCGGGGTCCAGCCCGTGCTCCACGGCCCAGCGGCGCCAGCAGCGCTCGACGACGGCGTCGGAGTTGACGAGCGTGCCGTCCATGTCGAGGAGGAGGGCGCGGGCGGTGAGGGTGGTGGGCGTGGCCGTCATCGGCGGACTCCTGGGTGCGGGAGCGGAGACAAGTGGCTCCGCCCGCCGGTCAGGGAATACGGGCGGAACCACTTTGTTCCATCACGATACAAAACAAAGGGTGGAATGGTCCAACCGGGGGACGCGGGGACGCGGGGGCGTGCGGGGGTGCCCGGGGTGGGCGCCCGGGGCCGGCGTCCGGGGCCCGTGCCCGGTGCCCGGGGCGGGTGCCCCTGTGGCCGCCCTAGGAGGTCTGCGCTTCCAGGGCCCTGCGGGTCTCCGGGCCGTAGACGCCCGGGGGGTCGCTCTGGAGGCCCATGTACGACTGGTACGTCCGCACCGCGTTCTCCGTCTTGGAGGTGAAGCGGCCGTCGATCCTCCCGTTGTAGATCGTCAACTGGGCCAGCCGGTCCTGGAGTTCCGCGACCTCGGGGCCGCTGTCGCCACGGCGCAGTACGGGGGCGGTGGCGGGGGGCGGGGCCGGGGCGGTGGTGGTGGTGTCGACGGTGCCGGTGATCTGGGACGGGGTTGTCGCGGCGGGTGCGACGGGACGGCGGGGCTGGGTGGGGGTCGGCTGGTGCTTGGCCGTACGGGTGGGGGTGGGGGAGGGGGAGGGCTTGCGGGGGGAGGTGGTGCCGGTGGGGGTGCGGGGGGTGTGGGGGCTGCTCGGTGCGGAGGAGGTGGAGGTGGGGGTGGCTTCTGTGTACGGGGCGGTGCTGACGGTGGTGGCCGCGCCCGCTTCGTCGCCGTCGCCGCCGCCGAGGAGGGCGTTCGTGGCGAAGGCGGTGGTGGCTATCGCTGCGGCGGCGAGGGTGAGCCAGAGGGGGCGGTTCCGGGTGCGGGTGCGGGTGCGGGTGTGGGTGCGGTTGCTGTTGCCGGTGGTCGGGTGCGGGTTGTCTGTGGCTGGGCGCGCAGTTCCCCGCGCCCCTGGGGACTGGGCGTGGTTCGTCGGGTGCCGGTCGTCGTGGGCTGGGTGCGCAGTTCCCCGCGCCCCTGGGGGGATGGGGTGATCGGTGTTGAAGGGTGCGGCCGGGGTGTGGTTCGTCGGGTGCGGGTTGTCTGTGGCCGGCCGCGCCGTTCCCTGCGCCCCCGGGGGTGTGGCCGGGGTGTGGTTCAGGGGGTTCAGGGTTACGTACGGCCTGATGCGCAGGGGGTCGAAGTCCTCCGGCGGGGTCGGTGCCGGGCAGGCGCAGTTCGGGCTGTCCATGGGCTCGCCGTAGGCGTCGCATTCAGGACATGCGTGTCCCGTCATCTTGGGTCCCCTCCCCTTGAGCTGCCTGCGATTATGCAGGTCCAGGGCGGGGCGTCGGAGGCGGCCCCGGGCTGCCCGGCAGGCCATATTCGGACATTGCTATCAGGATGGAGGGAGGCGGCCCGCGGACGGCGACAGAGAGGGGCGGCCCATGGCTCAGGAAACGGCCCCCACCGCACTCTCCCCGGGGGGCGGGCCCGGCGCCGGGCACGAGCGGCGGACCGTGCTCGTCGCCATCGGTGCGCTGCTCCTCGGCATGCTGCTGGCCGCGCTCGACCAGACCATCGTCTCCACCGCCCTGCCGACCATCGTCAGCGAGCTCGGCGGGATGGAGCACCTGTCGTGGGTCGTCACCGCGTACATGCTCGCCTCCACCGCCGCGACCCCGCTGTGGGGCAAACTCGGTGACCAGTACGGCAGGAAGAAGCTGTTCCAGGCCGCCATCGTGATCTTCCTGGTCGGCTCGGCGCTGTGCGGGATCGCGCAGGACATGGGGCAGTTGATCGCCTTCCGGGCGCTCCAGGGCCTGGGCGGCGGCGGGTTGATGGTCCTGTCCATGGCGATCGTGGGCGACCTCGTCCCGCCGCGCGAACGCGGCCGGTACCAGGGCCTGTTCGGCGCCGTGTTCGGCGCGACCAGCGTCCTCGGCCCGCTGCTCGGCGGGCTCTTCACCCAGCACCTCAGCTGGCGCTGGGTGTTCTACGTCAACCTGCCGGTCGGCGTCGTCGCGCTCCTGGTGATCGCGGCGGTCCTGCACATCCCCGTGCACCGCACCCGCCACACCATCGACTACCTCGGCACCTTCCTGATCGCCTCCGTCGCCACCTGCCTGGTCCTCGTCGCCTCGCTCGGCGGTACCACCTGGGCCTGGAGCTCGGCGCAGATCATCGGGCTCGCGGTGCTGGGGGCGGTGCTGCTCGGCGCGTTCGTCGCCGTCGAGCGCAGAGCCGCGGAGCCCGTCCTTCCGCTGAAGCTGTTCCGTATCCGCACCTTCACGCTCGTCGCCGTCATCAGCTTCGTCATCGGCTTCGCGATGTTCGGCGCGATGACCTATCTGCCGACGTTCCTCCAGGTCGTCCAGGGCGTCACCCCCACCATGTCCGGCGTGCACATGCTGCCGATGGTGTTCGGGCTGCTGCTGACCTCGACCGTGTCCGGCCAGATCGTGTCGCGTACGGGCCGGTGGAAGGTCTTCCCGATCGCCGGCACGGCCATCGTCACCGTCGGCCTGCTCCTGCTGCACCGGCTCACCGAGGCCAGCTCCACGTGGGAGATGAGCCTGTACTTCTTCGTCTTCGGCGCCGGGCTCGGCCTGGTGATGCAGGTGCTCGTCCTGGTCGTCCAGAACGCGGTGGCCTACGCCGACCTCGGCGTCGCCACCTCCGGGGCGACCTTCTTCCGCTCGATCGGCGCCTCGTTCGGCGTGGCGATCTTCGGCACGGTCTTCACCAACCGGCTGAACGGCAAACTCGCCGACGCGCTGGCGGGCCGCGAACCCCCGGCCGGCACGGGACCCTCGCAGCTCGCCGCCGACCCGCGCACGATCGCCCAACTGCCGCCGTCGTTGCGCCCCCCGGTGCTGCACGCGTACGCACAGTCGATCACCGATGTCTTCCTCTACGCGGTGCCGGTGACGCTGCTCGCCTTCGCCATCGCCTGGTTCCTGCGCGAGGACAAGCTGCGGGGCGCGGTCACCGCGCCCGACGCCAGCCAGACCGTGGCGTCCAACCCCGTCGAGCGTTCGTCGTACGACGAGTGCGCGCGGGCGCTGTCGGTGCTCGGCACCCGCGAGGGCCGGCGCGCGGTCTACGAGAAGATCACCGCCAGGGCCGGCCTCGACCTGCTGCCCGCCGCGAGCTGGCTGCTGCTGCGTGTGCAGCGGCACGGATCCGCCGAACCGGCGGCCCTGGCCGAGCACACGCCCGTACCGCTCACCGTGATCACGGAGGGCGGGCGGCAGTTGGAGGAGCGCGGGCTGGCCCGCCGCGAGGGGAGGGTGCTGGTCGCCACCGAGAGCGGGCGCGCGACCGCCCTGCTGCTCGGCCGGGCCCGCGAGGAGTCGCTGGCGGAACTGCTCGGCGACTGGTGGGGCCCGGAGCGCCCGACCGACCTGGTCAAGCTGGTGGAGGAGCTGACGGCCGAGCTGTCCGGCTCGGACGGGGAGCTGCCGCGGGGGCCGCGGCCGCACCGCGACCACATGCGGTGAGAGGGGTGCCGCATGTGGTGTGCGGGGTGCCGCATGCGGTGCGGGGTGCCGCATGTGGTGCGGGGGGCGCTTCGTTGCGGTGCGCCTCCCCGCTCCGGCGCTCACAGCTCCTTGGCGAACCACCGTTCCGCGTACGGGCGTTGGGCGTAAGGATCGATCTCGCGATAGCCGTTGCGCGCGTACAGCGCCCGCGCCTCGACCAGGTCATGGCGGGTGTCCAGGGCCACGCGGCGCGCGCCCAGCCGGCGCGCGGCCGTCTCCAGGGCGGTCAGCAGGGCCGCGCCGCCGCCGGTGCCGCGCAGGTCAGGGCGTACGTAGACGCGGGTCAACTCGGCGGTGGCCGGGGCGGAGCCGTCGATGACCGGGGCGGTCTCGCAGAGCAGGACCCCGCCGCACGCGCCGGCCACCCCGTCGCGGCGGCCGACCACGAAGTCGCCCAGCGGGGGCCGCAGCCGGTCGGCGCCGTCGTCCGCCAGGCCCTGCTCGATCTCCTCGGCGGTGGCCGGGCGGCCGTACCAGCGGCTGGCCACCTCGTCGTAGTACTCGCGGCGGAGCAGCGCCGCGTCGGGGGAGTCGTACGGCTCGCGGTTCATGATCCAACTCATGGCGTCTGCCTACCCGACGCAGGCACCGTTTGGCCACCGAATTCCAGGCAACCCGGCGGACAAGGACCAACTCACCGGGAAGGCACACATGTCCACGATCGTGATTGTCGTCCTGATCGCGGTGCTCGCCCTCGCCGTGCTCGCCGTCGTCGTCCGGTTCGCGCTGCGCGGGTCGGCGACCGGGGGGCGCGGGCTGCGCAAGCGCTTCGGTCCCGAATACGACCGGGCGGTCGTCCTGCACGACGGGGACCGCCGGGCCGCCGAACGCGAACTCACCGAGCGGCTGAAGCGGCACGGTTCGCTCTCCGAGCGTCCGCTGACGCCCGAGGTCCGCGAGCACTACCTCGCGCGCTGGGCGGGCATCCAGGAGCAGTTCGTCGACTCGCCGCGGCGGGCCGCGGAGGCGGCCGACCAGCTGGTGGCCGCGCTCGCCGAGGAGCGGGGCTTCCCGGCGGCGAAGGCGTACGAGGAGCAGATCGCGGCGCTGTCCGTGCACCACGCCGGGCAGCTCGACGGCTACCGCCGGGTGCACCGCGCGGCGCGGGGCACCGGTGACACCGAGGAGATCCGGGAGGCGGTCATCGAGGCCCGCAGCCTGTTCGAGGAGCTACTGACGGCCGGGCCGCGCCACGCCCAGCCGGCGCGCCGCCCGGTTCTGCCGCGGCGCCATGCGAAGGGGGCGGTGTGATGCGGCACCACGACGAATCGGCGGCAGCGGGCGCGGGGGCGGCGCCCCGGTCCGAACGGGGCCCGGACGAGGCCGCGGCCCCGGCCGCGCCCCAAGTGGCCCCGGCGGTACGGGCGTCCGACCCGGGGGTACGGGATGCCGGTGCGGGTTCCGGTGCGGGTTCCGGTGCGGGTGTGCCGGGGTCCGGTGCGGCGGGTCGGGCTCCGGAGCCGGGGCTGAGCGTCCCCGAGCCGGGCACGGGCGCGTCGGCCTCGGCCTCGGCCTCGGCGATGGTGCCGGGCGAGCAGCCCGCGCCGCCTCCGCCGGCCGAACTCGCGCCGTCCGCCCTGCTCCCCACGGAGGAGCGCGACAAGTGGGCGCTGCGGCTGCACCGGGCGGTGACGGGGTTCGTCGACGAGCCCCGCAAGTCGGTGGAGGAGGCGGACGCCGTACTGGGCGAGACGGCCGCGCGGATCGCGGAACTCGTGAAGGAACGCCGACGGGATCTGTCCGCGAAGGGCGACACGGAGGAGTTGCGGCTGGCGCTGCGGGAGTGCCGTGAGCTGACGGAGCGGATGCTGGAGCTGTAACGCCGGGTGGTGGCTGAGGCTGCGTCTCGGGCCGCGGTGAACCCCCTCAGGGGCGCGGCCCCAGCGGACCCCCGGACGAAGTCGGACGGTTGCGGGGGTCTGGTCGCGCAGTTCCCCGCGCCCCTGGGTGCCCGTGCCCGAGCCGGATTTCCCGGCTCGGGCGGGCGTGCTTGGGTGGACCTCCGGATGTAGTCGGACGGTTGTGGCGGGTTGCTCGCGCAGTTCCCCGCGCCCCTAGGCGGACGGGGTACACCCAGCCGTGCCACCCGGCCACCACGGCTTCGCCCGGCACGGCTCCTGTTCACCTGCGGGCCGGTGGGTGGCTGGTCGCGCAGTTCCCCGCGCCCCTAAAAGCAGGCACCTCCTGCCTCCCCGGCGAGGCACGGCATTCCAGCCCCTCCGGCGTTTGAGGAGCGGGGTCCGGGGCGGAGCCCCGGGAGGGGCC